>NZ_CP029192.1:4933560-5241907 GCF_008642315.1 Streptomyces venezuelae
AACGCGGCGACGCCGTGACCCGCTGCGCGGGCCCCCGAGACGAGCTCGCCGGTGCTGACCAGTGGCACGGTTCTCCCCAGTTGCTCCAGGCCCGGCGCTCCGGGCCGATTGCTGTAGGCGGTGCGGAGGTTCAGGCCGCGGTGACCTGCCCGGTCACCGCGACACGAGGCAACAGATCTCTGTACGTCGAAGGGTCGAACTCGCCCGCCACCGGCGACATCACCGTCGCCGCCGACAGGGCCACGGCGCGCGCCAGGCGGTCCGGCCACGGAAGGTGTTCGGCGAGGCCCGAGAGGAGGCCCGCGACCGCCGAGTCGCCCGCGCCGGTCGGGTTGCCGCGGACCCGCTTCGGGGGGCGGGCGTGCCAGCCGCCGTCCGCGGTGACCGCGAGGAGGCCGTCGGCGCCGAGGGAGGCGACCACGGCGTGGGCGCCCCTGCGGCGGGCGTCGCGGGTGGCCTGTGCGGGCTCGTGGGAGCCGGTGAGCTCGGCGAGTTCGTCCGCGTTGGGCTTCACGATGTCGGGGCGTGCGGCGACGCCCCGGCGCAGCGGCTCCCCGCTCGTGTCGAGCAGGACGGGGACGCGGGCGGCGCGTGCGGACCGTACGAGGAGGGCGTACGCGCCGACGGGGACGCCCGGCGGGAGGCTGCCGCAGAGGGCGACCGCGGCCAGGCCCTCGCGGTGCAGCAACTCCTCGTAGGAGTCCAGGAAAGCGGCCCACTCGGCGGGGGCGACGGCCGGGCCCGGCTCGTTGAGCTGGGTGGTGTCTCCGGTCGCCGCGTCGACGACGGCGAGGGTGCGGCGGGTGGCGCCCGCGACCGGGGCGAGGGCATCCGTCACGCGCGGCTCGGCGGCGAGCCGTTCGTGCAGGATGCGGCCGGTGTCGCCGCCCGCGAAGCCGGTGACGGTGACGTCGTGGCCGAGTGCGGCGAGCACGCGGGCGACGTTCAGGCCCTTGCCGCCCGGGCGTTCGGTCACCTCGGTGACGCGGTGCGAGGCGTGCGGGGTGAGGGCGGGGACGCGGTAGGTGATGTCGAGCGCGGCGTTCAGCGTGACGGTGAGGATCACTCGTACCACCCCCGAAGTGCCTGTTCGTTCGCGCTTGCTGTGGGCCTCGCCAGGGTTCTGATCATGCCAAACAGAAGGCGGTTGGCCCAGGGGTGAGGGCCAACCGCCTTCTGTTCAGGTGGTGTCAGCGGAGAGTGACAGCAGGGTGCCAGAGGGGGCTAAAAGGGATCGACCACCCATTCGCCCTTGCGCATCACGCCCTTGACGTCGAAGGCCGCGTCCAGGACCACCACGTCCGCGTCCTTGCCGGGCTCCAGGGAGCCCACCTTGTCGTACTGCCCGAGGAGCTTCGCCGGGTTGGCGGAGATGGCGCGGACGGTGTCCTCCACGGACAGCCCGTCGACGGTCACGGACCGCTTGAACGCGCGGTCCTGGGTGAGGGTCGAGCCCGCGATCGAGCCGCCCTCGACGAGCCGCGCGACGCTGTCCTTCACCTCCACCTCCAGCGGGCCGAGCATGTAGCGGCCGTCGCCGAAGCCGGCCGCGTCCATCGCGTCGGTGATGAGGGCGACGCGGGCGGCGCCCGCGTGGTGGAAGGCCAGCTCGAACGAGGCCGGGTGGAGGTGGGTGCCGTCGTTGATGAGCTCGACGGTGATCCGCTCGTCCTCCAGGAGCGCGGCGATCGGGCCCGGGACGCGGTGGCCGAGGCCCGGCATGGCGTTGAACAGGTGCGTGGCGACGGTGGCGCCCGCGTCGATCGCCTCGACGGTCTGCTCGTACGTCGCGTCCGTGTGGCCGATGGCCGCGATGACGCCGTGCTCGGCGAGGAGACGTACGGAGTCGATGCCGCCCGGGAGTTCGGTGGCGAGCGTGAACATCCTCGCGTGGCCGCGGGCCGCGTCCATCAGCTTGCGGACGTCGGCGGGGTCGGGATGCCGGAGCAGGTCCTCGCTGTGGGCGCCCTTGCGGCACGGGGAGATGAAAGGGCCCTCGAAGTGGATGCCGGCGAGGTCGCCCTGCTCGGCGAGTTCCGAGAGCAGTCCGGCGCGCTGGGCGAGGAAGTCCATCTCGCCGGTGACCGTGGAGGCGACGACCGTGGTGGTGCCGTGCAGACGGTGGGTGTGGATGCCCTTGAGGACGTCTTCGACGGTGCCCGAGGTGAAGGAGGCGCCGCCGCCGCCGTGGTTGTGGATGTCGACGAAGCCGGGGACCAGCCAGTGGCCGGTGAGGTCGATCGTCTCCGCGTCCGCGGGAGCGCTCCCGCTGATGCGGGTGCCCTCGACGATCACTCGGCCGTTGGTGAGGGTCCCGGTGGGCAGTACCACCTGTGCACCGGCGAGAACCTTGCTAGTGGCCATCAGGTGGGTACCTCCGTGGGGTGGGTGGTTGTGGTGGGGGAGGAGCTCTTCGCGGGCTGTCCGTCGACCAGGTCCCAGGCCAGCAGGCCCGCTCCCAGGCATCCCGCCGTGTCGCCCAGCGCCGCCGGGACGATCTCCGGCAGCGTCTGGAACTGGACCACGCGCGCCGCGACGGCGGCCCGCAGCGGCGTGAACAACGTTTCCCCCGCCTCGGCCAGGCCGCCACCGATGATCAGGGTGTGCGGGTCCAGCAGAGTGAGGGCGGTGAGCAGGCCGTCGGCCAGGGCGTCCACGGCGTTCCGCCAGACCTCCTCGGCCCTCGGGTCGCCGGACTCCACGGCCTTCGCGCAGTCCGCGGCGTCCGCCTCGGGGTCGCCGCTCGCCTCGGCCCACGCCTTGCTGACCGCGGACGCGGAGGCGAGGCGCTCCAGGCAGCCGCGCTGGCCGCAGCCGCAGGGCGGGCCGCCCGGGCGCACGACGATGTGGCCGATCTCGCCCGCCGAGCCGTGCGCGCCGGGTTCGATGGCGCCGCCGATGCCGATGGCGCCCGCGATGCCGGTGCCCAGCGGGACGAACAGGAAGCGGTCCGCGCCCTTGCCCGCGCCGATGCGGCCCTCGGCCAGGCCGCCCGTGCGGACGTCGTGGCCCAGGGCCACGGGGACGCCTTCCAGGCGGGTGCTGAGGAGGTCCCTGAGGGGGACGTCGCTCCAGCCGAGGTTGGCCGCGTACACGGCTATGCCGCGGTCGGCGTCGACGATGCCGGGGACGGCCACTCCTGCCGCTGCCGCGGGCTCGCCGTAGTGGGCGATGCCGTGGGCGCGCAGGTCCGCGGCGAAGTCGAGGATGGACTCCACTACCGCGTCGGCGCCGCGGGTGCGGCCGGTGGGGCGGCGGGCCTCGTGCAGCAGGGTGCCGTCCGCCCCTACCAGGGCGGCCTTCATTCCGGTGCCGCCCACATCGAGGGCGATGACGTGTCTCACGGGAACAGTCTCGCTCGTCACCCGTGAGAGGTCTAGTCCACTTCGGGGGTCCGTGTCGGGACGGAGGTCCTTTTCGGGGGGCGTGTCCGTTTGGCCGAGGGGGCGCCCGCACGGCCGCGGGCGCCCCCTGCCGGGCTCAGCTCAGGATCACGCTGCGCGTGAGGTTGCGGGGGTGGTCCGGGTCGTAGCCCCGGGATTCCGCCAGGGCCACCGCGAGGCGCTGCGCGCGGATGAGGTCGGCCAGCGGGTCGACCTCCTGGCGGGCGACCAGTTCGCCGCCGACGCGGGCCACGTCCTCCGCGAGGCCGTCCGGCAGCATGCCGAACATCCAGGCCACCCGGCCGGGGCCGGTGATGGAGATGGGGCCGTGGCGGTACTCCATCGCCGGGTAGGACTCCGTCCAGGCGCCCGCCGCCTCCCGCATCTTCAGGGCTGCTTCGAGGGCGAGTCCGTAGGTCCAGCCGCGGCCGAGGAACGTCCACTGTTCCGCGCCGACCACCGACGCGGGCAGCGGCTCCGTCACCGCGAGTTCCGCGTCCACCGCCGCGTCCTGCACCGTTTTCAGGCCGGGGATGTGGCCGAGGCCGGCGCGCAGGAAGGCGAAGGCCGTCGTGGCGAAGCGGGTCTGGACGACCGATTCCTCGTCCGCCCAGTCCAGGACCGCCACGGAGTCCGCCGCGTCCATGACGGGCGTCTTCGGGTCGGCGGTGAGCGCGAGCGTCGGGACCTTGCCCTTGAGAGACGTCAGGAGGTCCAGGACCTCCGTCGTCGTGCCGGAGCGGGTGATCGCCACGACGCGGTCGTACGTGCGGCCCGCCGGGAACTCCGAGGACGCGAACGCGTCCGTCTCGCCGAGGCCCGCCGCCTCGCGCAGCGTCGCGTAGGCGATGGCCATGAACCAGGACGTCCCGCAGCCGGTGACGGCGACCCGCTCACCTGGCCTCGGCAGATCGTCGAAGGCGGCGGCCGCTTCCACCGCCCGGCGCCAGCAGGCGGGCTGGGTGGCTATCTCTTCTGCGGTACGCGACATGCGCCAAGGCTCCTCGTCAGTGCGGTGAATCCGAGCGGTGTATCCGTTGTGCCGTGCATAGCAGTCGTCCGGCGCGGCCTGCAACGCTCAGGGCCCGGCGGACGCCGTTGCACAAGTGAGACTCGGGTGGTGTAGACCTTGTGTCCGGACTCGGGAGAAAATCGCAGTTCGGCAAGGTGCGAACGTTGAAGCAAAGCAAGTAGAAGCAGAGCAATGAGGGTGGGACAGCTGTGCAGCGGCGCGTGACAGGACTGACCGCGGCGGTGGCCGCACTGGGCATGGCGGGCGTGCTCGCCGGCTGCGGCGGTCCCGGCGACTCCGGCGACGTCACCCTCAAGCTGGTGGCCGCCGACTACGGCGACTCCGCGGCGAACAGCTCCAAGAAGTACTGGGACAAGGTCGTCAAGGGGTTCGAGGCCGAGAACCCCGGCATCAAGGTCGACGTCACCGTTCACTCCTGGAACGACGTGGACCGCGAGGTCAAGGAGATGGTCAAGAAGGGCGACGCCCCCGACCTGGCGCAGATCGGCGCGTACGCCGACTACGCCGCGCAGGGCAAGCTCTACGAGGCCGACGAGCTCCTCTCCATCGCCACGCAGGCCGACTTCCTGGCGCCCCTCTCGCGCGCCGGCGAGGTCAACCGCATCCAGTACGGCATGCCGTTCGCCTCCTCCACCCGCCTGCTCTTCTACAACACCAAGCTCTTCAAGGACGCGAACCTGACGCCGCCGCAGAGCTGGAGCGAGCTGCAGTCCGACGCGAAGGCGCTGAAGGCGCGCGGCGTGAAGATCCCGTACGCGCTGCCGCTCGGCCCCGAGGAGGCGCCCGCCGAGACGCTGATGTGGATGCTCAGCGGCGGCGGCGGTTACACCGACAACGTCGGCTCGTACGCCATCGACTCCCCGCAGAACGCCAAGACGTTCGCCTGGCTGCGGGACGAGCTCGTCGGCAAGGGGCTGACCGGCCCGACGGCGCCCGCGAAGATGAACCGCGCGGAGGCGTTCGCGGCGTTCTCGCGCGGCGAGGTCGGCATGCTCAACGGCCACCCGACGCTGATGAAGATGGCGGCCAAGAAGGGCGTGAAGTTCGGCATGGTGCCGGCGCCCGGCGTCAACGGCAAGGCGCAGGCCACGATGGGTGTCGCCGACTGGATGATGGCGTTCAAGCAGAACGGCCACCGCAAGGAGGTCGGCAAGTTCCTGGACTACGCGTACAGCAAGAAGAACGTCCTGGAGTTCTCGAACGAGTACGACATCCTGCCGGTGACGACCTCCGCGTCCGAGGCGATGGCCAAGGACCGCGGTCACACGGAGCTCGGCAAGTTCCTCGAAGAGCTCCCGACGTCCGAGCTGTACCCGGTGGGCAAGACGTCGTGGGCGCAGGTCTCCGCCGACATCAAGAAGGACATCGGCAAGACGGTCGGTGACGGCGGCGACCCGAAGTCGGTGCTCGGCCGGATCCAGAGCCGGGCGATGACCGAGGAGAACGCCGAGTAGCGTGCGGGTATGACCGTTCACGACCCGGACGAGCACGAGCCGGACGAGCCGGACGCCCCTGCAGGAGCTGTCGAGCTCTCCGCCCGCGACCGCGCCGTGCTCGCCCTCGAACGGCGGCAGTGGCCCGGTCCCGGAGCCAAGGAACGGGCCATCCGCGAGGAGCTCGGGATGGTCCCGGTGCGCTACTACCAAATCCTGAACGCCCTTCTCGACGACACCCGCGCGCTCGCCCACGACCCGATTACGGTCAATCGGCTGCGCCGGGTGCGGGAGTCCCGGCGCGACGAGCGCTGACGCGGCTAAGGTCGGGCCCATGGGTGACCCTACGTACTCGCAGTCGGACCGGCCCGAGCCGTCCGGACCGCCCGAGCCCGTGACGCCCGCCGGGCGCGACGGCCTCGCCGCGCTGCTCGCGCGGCCCGAGCGGGCGGTCGTGGCGCTGGACTTCGACGGCACGCTCGCCCCGATCGTCGCCGACCCGGAACAGGCGCGCGCCCACCCGGACGCGGCGCCCGTGCTCGCCGCGCTCGCCCCGCGCCTGCGGTCGGCGGCCGTGGTCACGGGCCGCCCGGCGGGCGTCGCCGTGCGCTACGGCGGGTTCGCGGGCGTGCCGGGCCTGGAGCACCTCGTCGTCCTCGGGCACTACGGCGCCGAGCGCTGGGACGCCGTCACGGGAACGGTGCGCGCCGCCGAGCCGCACCCCGGGGTCGCGGCCGTGCGCGCCGAGCTCCCCGGATTCCTGGACGCGATCGGCGCCTGGCGCGGCACGTGGATAGAGGAGAAGGGGCGGGCCGTCGCGGTGCACACGCGCCGCGCGGAGGACCCGCAGGCCGCCTTCGACGCGCTGCGGGAGCCGCTCGGCGAGCTGGCGCACCGGCACGGCCTGATCGTGGAGCCGGGCCGGCTCGTCCTCGAACTGCGCCCGCCCGGCATGGACAAGGGGGTGGCCCTCGCCGAGTACCTGCGGGAGGTCGGCGCCGAGTCCGTCCTGTACGCGGGCGACGACCTGGGCGACCTGCCCGCCTTCGGCGCCGTGGAGAAGCTCCGCTCGGACGGTGTGGCGGGACTGCTCGTGTGCAGCGGCAGTTCGGAGGTCGCGGAGCTGGCCGGCCGGGCTGATCTGGTGGTGGACGGGCCCGCGGGCGTGGTGCGGCTGCTGTCGTGGATCGGTTCCCAGCTGCACTGACACGCGCTCACCTCGACTGGTCCGCGCCGATGTTGGGCGGGTCCGGTATCGGGTTGCCGAAGTAGTCGTGGGTGGTGCCGTCCGCCGTCGGCGTGCCCGCGCCCCGCGCCGGTGATCCGTCCTTCAGGCGTACGTCCCCGGGGGCGCGCGGCGCGCTGGAGACGAGGCGCGGATCGGCGTTGACGGCCTTCGGGTCGCGGGGCTGCGCGGTGTTCCAGTACAGGTTGCCCTCGTACGTGCTGACGGTGTCCTTGATGGGGGAGCCCGGCCCGGTGGACGCGCCGACGAAGACGTTGTCGCGGAAGGTGACGCCCGTCGGCCCGTTGTTGGAGACGAGGGCCGTGTCGGGGCGGTCGGTGACGACGGTGTTCCGGTAGATCAGCGTGTCCGTGGCCGCCCCGCACACCACCGAGATCACGCCGTACGGGGAGGCCGTGTTCCGGTCGTTGACGCTGATGTTGTCGTGGATCCGGTTGCCGTCGCTGACCTTGCCCTCGCCGTTGCAGACCAGCAGGAAGCCGCCTTCGTTGTCGTGGCTGTAGTTGTAGCGGTAGGTGTTGCGGACGTTGCCGCCGTCGATGTCGTACGCCATCGAGTCGCGTGTCCCGTGTCCGCCGGTCACCTCGTTGTACTGGTAGAGCGCGTCCTCGGACTCCCAGGCCCAGACGCCCGCGTTGTAGCCGCCGGAGCGCGTGTTGAAGCCGTCGACGTGGTTGTGCTCGACGCGCGCCCTGCTCGTCTCGTGGATGACGATGCCGTCGCCGCCCACGTCGTACGCCTTGTTGTGCCGGAACCGCACACCGGTCGAGAACCTGCCGGGGCCGTCCCACGTCGACATGACGCCGATGCCGGTGCGGTCGACGTGACGCACGGTGGAGTTCTCCACGCGGACCCCGTCGAACCGGGTGGGCTTCGCGGTGCCCTGGACGACGAACAGGATGCCGCCGGAGGGGTCGGGGTCCTTGAAGTCGGCGCCGTTCACGTCGTGCACGTCCACACCGTCGACGACGAAGTGGCGGGCGGTGCCGTAGTCGGTGAGCTGGACGTAGAGGCCCGCGCGGCGCCGCGTGGTGGTGGCGGGGCCGGTGTTGGAGAGGTCCAGGTTCCGGATCTCCCACTGCTCGGTGTCGGCCAGGTGGAGGGCCGCGCGGGCGCCGCCGCCCTCGATGTGCGGCTTGCCGGCCCGCTTGCTTCCGTACGCGTCGATGCGCACGGGGGCGCCGGCCGCACCCGCACCTTTGGGAGCCAGCACCCCCGTGCAGCTCGTGCCCCGCTTGAGCAGGAGCCGGTCGCCGGGCCCGAAGGCGTGCCCGCTCGCCTTGGCCACGGTGCGCCAGGCCGTCCCGGTGGAGGTGCCGGGCGCGGAGTCGTCGCCCGCGGCGCAGTCGACGTAGTAGGTGGCGGCCTTGGCGGCCGGGCCGGCGTGGGCGGGGGCGGCGGCGGTCAGTGGGGCCGCCGCCGCTGCCAGGACCACGGCTGCCACGATGCTCGTGCGACGCGGAGTCATGCCGTGGACCGTAGTGACGGGCCCCGCGCCGGGCCCATGGACAAACGGAAGGGGTGCTTGGACTGCCCGCCGTCAGCCGGTGGAACCGCCCGCCGTCAGCCCGTGAGCGCCCGCAGCTGGTCCAGGAACCACTGCGCGGGCGGCAGCGCGGTCGCCGCCGCCGCGAGGCGCTTGGTGCGTTCGGCGCGCTCGTCCCACGGCATGAGCAGCGCCGTGTGCAGCGCGTCCGCCGTGGCCGTCACGTCGTACGGGTTCACGGAGAGCGCGTCCTCGCCGAGCTCCTCGTGGGCGCCCGCCTCCCGCGAGAGGACCAGCGCGCACCCGTCGTCGGAGACCACGGGGACCTCCTTGGCGACGAGGTTCATGCCGTCGCGGATGGGGTTGACCAGGGCCACGTCCGCCATGCGGTAGGCGGCGAGCGAGCGCGCGAAGTCGTCCTTGACGTGCAGGACCACCGGGGTCCAGCCGTCCGTCCCGTACGTCGAGTTGATCTCCGCGGCGAGACGGGAGACCTCCTCCGTGTAGTCGCGGTAGACCGCCAGGTCCTGCCGGGAGGGATAGGCGAACGCGACGTGCACGACGCGCTCGCGCCACTCGGGGCGGGTCTCCAGGAGTTCCCGGTAGGCCAGCAGGCCGCGCACGATGTTCTTGGACAGCTCGGTGCGGTCCACCCGCACGATCAGCTTGCGGGCCTCGCCGTCCTGTTCGCCCGTCTGCTCCCGCAGCGCCCGCATCCGCTCCTCGACGTCGTCCCGCCGCGACCGCTCCCGCAGGAAGTCCGCGTCGGCGCCGAGCCCGTGCACCCCGATGCGGGTGCCCGACGTGCCGCCCACGACCCGCACGCAGCAGTCGGTGAACGCGTCGGCCCACCGCCCGGTGAGGAAGCCGAGCCGGTCCGCGCCGAGCATGCCGCGCAGCACCTGCTCGGCGACGTCGTCCGGCAGCATCCGGAAGTAGTCGGCGGGCGCCCACGGGGTGTGCGAGAAGTGGCCGATGCGCAGGTCGTCGCGGAGCTCGCGCAGCATGCCGGGCACCAGCGTCAGGTGGTAGTCCTGCACCAGGACGGCCGCCCCCGGCGCCGCCTCCCGGGCCAGCGCCTCGGCGAACGCCCGGTTGTACGTCTCGTACGCCGCCCACTGTGCGCGGAACTCCGGCCCGAAGGCCGGTTCCAGGGGCGTCTGGTAGAGCATGTGGTGGACGAACCACAGCACCGAGTTCGCGATGCCGTTGTACGCGTCGGCGTGGACGCGCGCGTCGATGTCGAGCATCCGCACGCCGGGCTCCCCGACGCCGCGCCGCACGGCCTCGCGGTCGCCCTCGTTGAGCGCCGCGCACACCCACAGGGCGTCGGCCTCGTCGCCGATCGCGCTGAGTCCCGAGACGAGCCCGCCGCCGCCGCGCTTCGCGGTCAGCTCACCGTCCTCTCCGACGGTGTAGGAGACGGGGCCGCGGTTGGACGCGACGAGGACCTGCGCTGCTGACGGTGCGGACTCGGAGACCATGTGGCAAAACGTAGCCCGTCCCGTAAACCCTCAAACGTACGGCGGCCGGACTCCCCGGGAAGGGAATCCGGCCGCCGTGTGCCGCTGTGTCCTGTGGGTCAGTCGCGGCGCTTGCGTGCGGCGACGATCACGAGCACGCCGAGTCCGCAGAGCGCGGCCGCGGCCCCGCCGTAGAGCAGGGTCCTGGAGCTTCCCGTGTCGGCGAGCTCGTCACTCGCGGAGTGCCGCTCCTCGCCGGACTCGCGGGGTCCTGACCGCTGCCCGGGGTGGCCCTGGGCGGGTGCGGGCCTGCCCTGCACGCGCGTGGCGCGGATCGCCGAGGTGCAGGGGTCGTCGCCGCCGCGCCGGGTCTTGGCGCAGTTGCTGCCGGGCGCCGTCACGGTGATGACGGTGACCTTGCCGGGGGTGCAGGACACCTTGACCTTCTGTGTGACGGTGACCTTGCCCTTGGCGGGGACGGTGCCCTGCCACACGTACCGGGAGCCCTTCTCGGTGACCTTCCCGGAGCTCGCGACGGGCCGGCCGCCGGGCCGTACGGGCCAGGACGCGGTGGCGCCGACGCGCGGGTGGCGCGACGGGTTCCTCACGGTGATCGTGTTGGTGGTCGAGCCGCAGGCCTGGACGGTGCGGCGGGCGGGGGAGCTGACGACCGTGACCGGGGGCCGCGGGATGTCGAGGACGGGGTCCGCCGCGCATCGGGGGTCGGTGCTGCCCTTGTCGCAGTTGGAGCGCGGGGTCTCCACGTCGACGTCGTTGAGCAGCTTGCCGTCGCCGCGGACCGGGTCCTTGACGGTGACCGAGTACGTGACGGTCGCGGTCTCGCCGGGGCCGATGTCCCCGACGTAACCGAGCTTCGGTCTCGTGTACGAGACGGAGCCGGTGGTCGCCTTCGCGTCCTCGTTGTACGTCGCGTCGTCGAGGTTGCCGCTCAGGTCGTCGCTGAACCGGGCACCGGGGTACGGCAGTTGGCTGATGTTCTTCGCCTTGACCGTGTAGGTCAGCTTGCCGCCGGGCTTCACCTTCGTGGGCGACGCGGTCTTGGTGACCCGCAGGTCGGGCACCGGCACGGAGAGCGCGAGCTGGGAGGGGACGTACACGTCGCCGGTGCTGGTGAACGTCAGCTTCGCCGACCGCGCGCCGACGGGGATCGCGCCGTCCGGCACCTCGAAGGCCTTGGCGTCGATGCTCAGGTTGTTGCGGTACTTGGGCTTGACCGCGCCGTCGTCCTCGCTGACGAAGAAGTTGTCGGTCTTGCCGGTGTGCGGCTCGGTGACCGGCTTCCCGTCGACGAGGAACCGGTCGCCCTTGGTGTTCCAGTCGCCCTCGAACGCGGTGGTGCTGGCGTGGATGTCACCGGCGGTGCGGTAGAAGCCGTCGACGGGGACGGTGGTGGAGCCGTTCGGGGCCGCGGCGCGGGACTTGGTGGAGCGCTGGATGACGTGGCCGCCCCAGACGTAGACGTTGCGGCGGTCCGGCGCGTACTGCTCGTCGGGCCCGTCGTACTTGTAGACGACGGTCAGCGACCAGCCGCCGACGCAGCCCTGTCCCGACGGCGCCCACACGTTGCCGACGGCGACCTCGACGGGGCTGCCGGTGGGCGCGCCCTGGAAGGCGTCGGTGACGTCGGCCTCGGCGGTGTAGTAGTGCGGGCCCTGCGTCGCGTCGGGGGAGCGCACGGCGTTCTCGACGTGCACCGTGGACTGGGCGCCGCCGCCGACGCGGATGACGGGGCTCGTGGTGAGCGGGTCGCCGGGCGCGGGGTCGACGGGCTTGTTGCCCTCGCGGTTGAGGTCGCAGATGTCGCGCACGGTGCGGCCGAAGCGGTGCGTGCCCGCGTTGCCGCCCCAGAACAGGCGCGCGTAGTCGACCCGGGCGCCCGGCGGGATCGTCACCTGTCCGGTGCTGGAGTCGAAGGTGCCGGTCAGCCCGGCGGTGTCGATCCGGCGCTCGACGAAGTTGTTGTTGTTCTTCGTGCCCTTGGCCTGCTGGGTCTCCTTGCAGGAGGCGGCGGTGGCGGCCGGGCTCGTCGGGCAGTCCAGGACCGTGTTGCCGATGGTCTTGAAGTCGCCGTACAGCGATTCGTCGTAGCGCTTGGCGAAGGGTTCGACGACCTCCGCGGCGGCGGGCGCCGCGGTCGCGGTGAGGACCCCGGCGGCGGCGGTGGCGGTGGCGAGCGTCAGTGCGCCCGCCCGCCGCATGACTCTCATGGCATCTCTTGCCCACGCATATCTGACCCACATAAAAGGGCAATGTAGGCAAAGCGCATGATATTCGTCGGTTACGCCACGCGACGGTGCGCATACTCGGAGATATCAGCCATCGGCGGCCGCTCCTCCGTGTCCACCGGATGCGTCCTCGGCTCGAACCCGTGCTCACCGCGGACGAACTGCGTGAGCTCGGGGCGTACGAGATGACCACGCGCGAGCCGCACCTGCGCCGTCCGGTAGATCGCCGCCGCCATCCGCCCGAGCGCCTGCCCGTCCTGGTGCCGGTGCCTGCGCACCCCCACGTCGACCTGCGCCAGCGCGTCCAGGCCCACCGTGTGCAGCGCGTCGACGAGCAGGCCCAGCTCCACGCCGTACCCCACGGGGAACGGCAGCCGTTCGAGGAGCGACCTGCGGGCCGCGTACTCGCCGCCCAGCGGCTGCACGAACCCGGCCAGCCGCGGCCAGTGCATGTTCAGGAGCGGCCGCGCCATCAGCTCCGTCACCCGGCCGCCCTGCCCGTCCGCCCCCGCCAGCGGGCGGTCGTACATCGCCTTGACGAACGCCACGTCCGGGTCGGTCAGCAGCGGGCCGACTATCCCGGAGACGAAGTCCGCCGAGAACTCCTTCAGGTCCGCGTCGACGAACGCCACGATGTCGCCGCTCGTCGCGAGCAGCGAACGCCACAGCACCTCGCCCTTGCCCGCGACGGCCGGCAGACGCGGCAGGATCGCGTCGCGGTGGACGACCTTGGCGCCCGCGGCGGCGGCGACCTCCGCCGTACGGTCCGTGGAGCCGGAGTCGACCACCAGGAGCTCGTCGACCAGCGGGACCCTCTCCATCAGCTCGCGGCGGATCTCGGCGACGATCTCGCCGACCGTCCCCTCCTCGTCGAGCGCGGGCAGCACGACGCTCACCGACGTGCCACCCGCCCGTTTGGCGGCGGCGAGGCGGTCCGGCGGGCGGTCGGCGACGGACCAGGAACGCCTGCTCAGCCAGTGCTCGACCTCTTCCAGCACGGTCGTGGTCCTCCCATATGTGATCCATCTCGCGGTTCGGACGACTATCTCAAGGGTCCGGGGCTTCGGTTACAGTCTTGAACAACGCCGGTGGCCATCGCATGTCGGGGTCACCACCGCGTTCTCGGGCGAGATCCGAGATCCACAACTGAAACCCACAATCGAATACCGCTCATCCAGAGGGGCAGAGGGATACGGCCCGTTGAAGCCCCGGCAACCACCCAGTCGGTCTCGCGCAGTCAAGCGCAGCGAGGCTCCCGGCTAGCGAAGGTGCCAATTCCGTCTCGCGGCGAGATGCGTCGCGAGGAAGATGAGGAGAAAGGGCCTCGCCTCCATGGCTGTGCAGACTGTCGCCACCGAAAGCACCACCTCTTCCGTAGACCTCGGGCCCGCCTCCGGCCTCTCGTGCCGTGAGTGCGGCACCAAGTTCCCGCTCGGCCCGATCTTCGCCTGCGCCGAGTGTTTCGGCCCCCTCGAAGTCGCGTACGACCTGCCGCTCGGTGACCCGGAAGCCCTCCGCAAGCAGATCGAGGCAGGCCCCGCCAACATCTGGCGCTACGCCCCGCTCCTGCCCGTCCCCGCCGACGTGGCCGACAAGCCGAACCTGAACCCCGGCTGGACCAAGCTCGTCAAGGCCGACAACCTCGCCAGGGAAATCGGCGTCCAACAGGGCAAGTTGTTCGTCAAGGACGACTCCGGCAACCCCACGCACTCCTTCAAGGACCGCGTCGTCGCGCAGGCCCTCGAAGCGGCCCGCGCCTTCGGCTTCACCACGCTGTCCTGCTCCTCCACGGGCAACCTCGCGGGCGCGGTGGGCGCCGCCGCGGCCCGCGCCGGCTTCCGGTCCTGCGTGTTCATCCCGCACGACCTGGAGCAGGGCAAGGTCGTCATGGCCGCGGTCTACGGCGGCGAGCTCGTCGGCATCGAGGGCAACTACGACGACGTGAACCGCTTCTGCTCGGAGCTCATCGGCGACCCGCTGGGCGAGGGCTGGGGCTTCGTCAACGTCAACCTGCGGCCGTACTACGGCGAGGGCTCCAAGACCCTCGCGTACGAGATCTGCGAGCAGCTCGGCTGGGAGCTGCCCGACCAGCTGGTCATCCCGATCGCGTCCGGCTCGCAGCTCACGAAGATCGACAAGGGGCTCAAGGAGCTCATCGCGCTCGGCCTCGTCGAGGACAAGCCGTACAAGATCTTCGGTGCGCAGGCGGAAGGGTGCTCGCCCGTGTCGGCGGCGTTCAAGGCGGGCCACGACGTCGTCCGCCCGCAGAAGCCGAACACGATCGCCAAGTCGCTGGCGATCGGCAACCCGGCCGACGGGCCGTACGTGCTGGACATCGCGCGGCGGACGGGCGGTGCGGTGGAGGACGTGAACGACGAGCAGGTCGTCGACGCGATCAAGATCCTGGCCCGCACGGAAGGGATCTTCGCGGAGACCGCGGGCGGGGTGACGGTGGGCGTCACGAAGAAGCTGGTCGAGGCGGGGCTCATCGATCCTTCGCTGACCACGGTGGTCCTCAACACGGGTGACGGCCTCAAGACGCTTGACGCCGTCGCCGAGACGTCGCAGGCCACGGCGACGATCAAGCCGAGCCTCGAGGCGTTTCGCTCCGCGGGGCTCGCCGGTTAGTCGCCGTAGGGCCTCGTGTCCGCTGCCGGCCGCGGGCCGTGGTCCGTCCTCGCGCAGTTCCCCGCGCCCCTCACGGGGCGCCGTCGCCCCCCTCCTACCCCCTGAGGTGAACCCATGAGCGTCAACGTCCGGATCCCCACCATTCTTCGCACCTACACCGGCGGCAAGGCCGAGGTCGCCGCCGAGGGGGCGAACCTCGGGGAGGTCATCGCCGACCTGGAGAAGAACCACACCGGTATCGCCGCCCGCGTCCTGGACGACCAGGGCAAGCTGCGCCGTTTCGTCAACGTGTACGTGAACGACGACGACGTCCGGTTTGAGCAAGGTCTCGAGACGGCCACTCCGGACGGCGCGGGCGTCTCGATCATTCCCGCCGTCGCCGGCGGCTGATCTTTTCGCAAGCACCCTGCGTTATCTGAATTGCCCCCTCCGCGAGAGAAACGGAGGGGGCAATTCTGCATGGTTGAGCGCGGTACAGTTGGGAAGCGTGCTCCGCCGCCCGTGCCGAGCGCATATACGAAGTCGGCCTCGGGCCGACAAGAAGTAGCCAAAGAGCACTGCCCATTTGAACCTTTTGCGGCTTTCGCCTGGCCCGACTTGCCCTGAATTCGGACGGAATCTCCGTAAATTACCGATCGGGCGCGCCCAGAATTCTCGTCCGATTGACCTGTTGCAGACGGCAGTTGGACAGATACATTCAGCGGCGGTCGACGCGTTCCGGCGCACACCCCTACCAGTGGGGGGTGAGGTCTGACCCGGGTCCGCGAAGTGCGGTCCTGTGCAAGGGCCAGTAATAGGGGAGTTAGGCATGGCTCAGGGCACCGTCAAGTGGTTCAACGCGGAGAAGGGGTACGGCTTCATCGCGGTCGACGGTGGTGCGGATGTTTTCGTCCACTACAGCGCGATCCAGATGGACGGTTACCGCACCCTTGAAGAAGGTCAGCGAGTCGAGTTCGAGATCTCGCAGGGCCAGAAGGGTCCGCAGGCGGACATGGTCAAGCTCGCCGTCTAGCTCGGCGCGACCGACCACCGAAGCAAGCATCGCGAGGGGCTCGTATCCCAACAGGGGTACGGGCCCCTCGTGTGCGCGGGGTACGCGGGGGCGTGCGCCCGGAAGCTGTCCGGGATCCATGAGAGGCGCTTGCACTCGCAGGGGTCGAGTGCTAATCATTGGGCTTAGCACTCTCCCAGTGAGAGTGACAGAACTTGGATCGGGTCGGTGAGGCCCGCAGGCCGGGTGGGGCAAGGAACCACAAGGCTTGCAGGCCGTCCGTCGCGGGCACCAGCACGATCCGTTTGCATGCCACCCCGTCCGGGAGGACCACTTCACATGGCCAAGATCATCGCGTTCGACGAGGAGGCACGGCGCGGCCTCGAGCGCGGCATGAACCAGCTCGCCGACGCCGTCAAGGTGACCCTGGGCCCCAAGGGTCGCAACGTCGTCCTCGAGAAGAAGTGGGGCGCCCCCACGATCACCAACGATGGTGTGTCCATCGCCAAGGAGATCGAGCTCGAGGACCCGTACGAGAAGATCGGTGCCGAGCTGGTCAAGGAGGTCGCGAAGAAGACGGACGACGTCGCCGGTGACGGCACGACGACCGCGACCGTCCTGGCCCAGGCCCTGGTGCGCGAGGGTCTGCGCAACGTGGCCGCCGGTGCCAACCCGATGGCCCTGAAGCGCGGCATCGAGAAGGCCGTCGAGGCCGTCTCCGGCGCCCTCCTCGAGCAGGCCAAGGATGTCGAGACCAAGGAGCAGATCGCTTCCACGGCCTCCATCTCCGCCGCCGACACCCAGATCGGCGAGCTCATCGCCGAGGCGATGGACAAGGTCGGCAAGGAAGGCGTCATCACCGTCGAGGAGTCGCAGACCTTCGGTCTGGAGCTCGAGCTCACCGAGGGCATGCGCTTCGACAAGGGCTACATCTCGGCGTACTTCGCCACCGACATGGAGCGTATGGAGGCGTCGCTCGACGACCCGTACATCCTGATCGTCAACTCGAAGATCTCGAACGTGAAGGACCTCCTTCCGCTCCTCGAGAAGGTCATGCAGTCCGGCAAGCCGCTGCTGATCATCGCCGAGGACGTCGAGGGCGAGGCCCTGTCGACCCTGGTCGTCAACAAGATCCGTGGCACCTTCAAGTCCGTCGCCGTCAAGGCCCCGGGCTTCGGTGACCGCCGCAAGGCCATGCTCGGCGACATCGCCATCCTCACCGGTGGCACCGTCATCTCCGAGGAGGTCGGCCTCAAGCTGGAGAACGCCGGTCTCGACCTGCTCGGCCGCGCCCGCAAGGTCGTCATCACCAAGGACGAGACGACGATCGTCGACGGTGCCGGTGACAGCGACCAGGTCCAGGGCCGCGTCAACCAGATCCGCGCCGAGATCGAGAACAGCGACTCGGACTACGACCGCGAGAAGCTCCAGGAGCGCCTGGCGAAGCTCGCGGGCGGCGTGGCCGTCATCAAGGCCGGTGCCGCGACCGAGGTCGAGCTCAAGGAGCGCAAGCACCGCATCGAGGACGCCGTCCGCAACGCGAAGGCGGCCGTCGAAGAGGGCATCGTCGCCGGTGGTGGCGTCGCTCTCCTCCAGGCCTCCGCGGTCTTCGAGAAGCTCGAGCTCGACGGTGACGAGGCGACCGGCGCCAACGCCGTGAAGCTCGCCCTGGAGGCCCCGCTCAAGCAGATCGCCGTCAACGGTGGTCTCGAGGGTGGCGTCGTCGTGGAGAAGGTCCGCAACCTCACCGTCGGCCACGGCCTCAACGCCGCGACCGGTGAGTACGTGGACATGATCGCCGAGGGCATCCTCGACCCGGCGAAGGTGACGCGTTCCGCCCTGCAGAACGCCGCCTCCATCGCCGCGCTGTTCCTCACCACCGAGGCCGTCATCGCCGACAAGCCCGAGAAGGCCGGCGCTGCCGCCGCCCCGGGTGGCATGCCGGGCGGTGACATGGACTTCTGATCGACCTCTGGTTGATCACTGTCCTGACGTACCGAGGGCGGCACTCCTTCTCCGGAAGGGGTGCCGCCCTCGGGCGTTCGCCGCGCGGACCGGCTACGGCAGCCGGTCCAGAATCCAGGTGCAGAGTTCCTCGGTGACGAGGGTGTGGCCCTCGTTCCGCGAGGCGCAGAGGAACTCGTCGAGTTCGCTCTCGCTCTCCGCCGCGGCCGTCACCGGCTCGTACAGCTTCTCGTGCGTGTCGATGTCGCGCAGGGCGATGGCGCTGACCGTGGGCACGAAGCAGTGTTCACGGATGTCCGCCGCGGAGCGGAGACCGATGAAGGCCGGGATCTTGTTCAACTCGTCGGCGAGGATGCCGAAGCCTTCCAGGGTGCCGCCCGGCGCCCCGTCGATCTCGGGCAGCCCCGACGTGTTGACGTGCGGCCGACGCAACGTCACCACCCGCAACTGGCCCACGAGTTCGTCCTCGCCCGCGGACTGCGTGTAGAGCCGCGTACCGGTGATGGCCAGCCCCTTCCCGTGGAACGCCTGCTCACCGGGCCGGATCCCGTTGCTCTCCCCGATGCGCACCCCGTTCGCCACACCGATCTTCTTCGGCCGCGACGGCCACCCGCCGACCCGCTCCAGCTCGGCGAGGAACGTGCCGCGCTCCTTGTCGGTCTCCGGCGTGTCCCCCCACTCGCTGATGTGCTGCCACAGCAGCTGCCGTGCGGCCGGGCTGTTCATCTGGTGCGAGAACGCGGCGTTGAGGCTGCGGATGTAGTGCGCGAACGCCTGCAGCGCGACGGGTATCCACGCGCCGCGGTGCGGGCTGTCGTACGAGAAGTACAGCGCCGTCTGGTGGTCGTTCGCCTGCCCGCCCTCGTGCTCCATCTTCGCCAGCGCGTACCGCGTGACGAGGCCGCCCATGCTGAAGCCGCCGACGGTCAGCGGGTGGTCGCCCGTGCGGCGGGCGATGGCCTCCAGGATCGCGGCCCGTACGACTTCCGCGTTCTCCAGGATCGACGCGCTGCGCTCGTCGTACCCGATGAGCACGACGTCGCGGCCGCGGTTGCGCAGTTCGCTCAGGAACGCGTACGGGCCACGCTCCATGATCTCCCACGAGAAGTCGAGGTCACTGGGTCCGCTGCTGAACCCGTCACCGATGAGGACGGGCTTGGCCAGCCCCTTCTTGGGGTCGGCGAGATACACCCAGGCGGTGCCGCCGGGCAGCGCCCACTCGTCGTCGGGCGCGGGCGCCTCGGCGGGGGCCTCCCGTGCCTCCCGCGGGCCGGGGGCCAGGGTGATACGGGCGGCGGCTCCGATCGCCTCCGCGATCTCGCGCTCGTCCAGTTGCTCCAGATCGGGCTGAGTGGGCTCGTTGGAGTCGGTCATGAGGGTCCCCTCCGGTCGTGTCCAGTCGTGTCCGGTCGTGCCGCTTCGATGACGTGGGGTGCCATCATCGGCACGCGCCGTGATCGAAGGCGGGGCCTCAGCGGCCTTTCGGCCAGTACGCGTTCGGCCGTTCCCGCGCGGGGCGTCGGCGGGGGCGTGGCGGCGGGGCGGGGGTGACCGGGCGGTACGGCGCCGGGGTGACGGCGGAGCGGTGGCGCGTCGGCCACGGGACGCCTGGGCGGGGGGTGTCGGCCGCCCGGCCGACGGCGAAAGTATGTCGCGAAGACGACGCGGGGGTGGGGCGGCGCCCGGACACGGAGGGGTGTTGGGTCGCCAAGGCTTTTAAGGGTGGTCAGTTGCGGACACGCTGAGTGATGAAACAGCAACACTCGGTGTGAGAGGCAGTGGTCATGGCGCTGACGGCGGAGGAACGGGTGCGGGCGGCCGAGGAGGCCGTACGGCAGTTGAAGGCGGGCCTCGCGGAGGCCGGGGTCACGTTGCCGTCGTTGCGGGTGGACCCGCTGAGCGTGGCGAGTGAGGGGCTGCCGCTCGTGGAGCTGGGGCGGTGCAACCTCGACACGGCGCTGCGGCTGGCCGCGGTGCTGGAGGGGGAGAAGCGGTGATGGGGGCGGAGAAGGGGGTGGAGGAGGATCCGGTTGCGCCGGGGGAGGATCCGGTCCTGCCGGAGGAGGATCCCTGTGTCCCGGAGGCGGGGACGTACGCCGTCGATTACCGGGACGGGAGCGTCGGGCAGGTCATGGGATGCGAGGGAGGGCTCGTGCAGCTGCGGCCGCTGGGCGGAGGGCGGGAGTGGGACTGCCCGCCGGATGCGGTGGGCGCGGCCGATCCGGGGGAGGTGCTGCGGGAACGGGTACGGGAGCTGAACCGGCGGGTCCAGGCGTGGCCGCGGTGAATTCTGCTCGCTGGAAGCCGTGGGGCCACGGCTTCCGCGGCTGAGTCAGGCCGCTGGGTGACCGACGAACCTGACCTCTTCGTGGTCGGCGTCGAGGGCGATGTTCAGGGAGGCGTCCAAGGCCATGGCGACGCGGCGCAGAAGGGGCAGAGTCGGGACTGCGTCCGCGCCCTCGATGCGGGAGATCTTGGCCTGGGTCAGGCCCGCGCGCTCGGCGACTTCCGTCTGGGTGAGGCCGAGTTCGGTGCGGCGGTCGTAGACGGCCTTGGCGAAGGTCATGGCGAGGCGGATCTCGGCGCGGTCGGCCGCGGCCTCGGGCGTCTCCATGTGGCCTTCGAGGAGCTCCCGCTCGCGGGTCAGCTTCCACCGGGTGTGGCTCACTCCGTGTCTCCGTCCTCGGCTCGGTCGTATGTCAGATGGGCTGGAAGGTGCTCGCTCTCGCACACTTCACGAGCCCGTACCGCGCGGTCGACCTGCTCTCGTTCCCGTATCCGGGTCTTGTGGAAGACCGTGAGCAGCGCGATGCGGCGGTCGGCCGTGAACCAGTAGGTGGCTCGTGTGTCCCGCCCGTCCCGCGTGGGCCGGAGCTCGTACACCCCCTCGCGCAGGGGGCGGGCGAAAGGCATGGGAGTGGCCGCGCCCAGGCTCGCGAGCAGGTCGGCGTACTCCTCGACCTTTCGGTAGTGCCGATCGGTGAGGAGCTCGAGCCAGGTGCGGACTTCCGGCTCGAGCTCCACGTTGTAGAGGGCGTCCGTGCGACGACCGCATTATGTCGTCTGCGACATAATAGCGGACCGTGAGCCGGTTCGCCGGATCGTGTGACGTGCGGTACGGGGTGTCGTCAGACCGTCGCCGGCGCCTTCGCCGGGGTCGGTTCCGCCTCTGCGCGGGCCGTGGGGGACTCGCCCGCGTCGACGTCCGCGTTCAGGTCGATCAGCATCTGCTTGCTGAAGCCGAAGAAGTAGGTGGCGAGGAAGCCCACCAGGTAGCCGACCAGGAGGCCGCCGCCGTAGATCGCGACCGTCAGGCCGAGGTTCTCGTTGCCGTCGAGGAGAGGGAAGAGGGCCCAGCCGGACGGGCCGATCGCCGTCGAGCCGACCTTGTCGCCGAGCATCGAGAAGAACCCGATGAACGCGCCGCCCGCGGCCCCGCCCACGCACGCCGTGACGAAGGGGCGGCCGAGAGGGAGGGAGACGCCGTAGATGAGGGGTTCGCCGACGCCGAGGAAGCCCGCGGGGAGCGCCGACTTGATCGTCGTACGGATCGACGTGTTGTGCCTCAGGCGCTTGTAGACCGCGATCGCGCAGCCGACCTGGCCCGCGCCCGCCATCGCCAGGATGGGCAGCAGGACGGTGAAGCCCTGCTGCTCGATGAGTGTCGTGTGGATGGGGATCAGGGCCTGGTGCAGGCCCAGCATGACCAGGGGGAGGAAGAGGCCGCCGAGGACGAGGCCCGCGAACGCGCCCGTGTTGTCCAGGAGCCAGTTCGCCGCCGTGCCGATGCCGGTGGACACCTCGCCCGCGAGGAACATCAGGCCGAAGATCGTGACGAGGCCGGAGACGAGCACCGTGAGGGTGGGGGTGACCAGGACATCCACCGCCTCCGGCACCCACTTCCTACACCACTTCTCGACGTACGTGGCGAGGACCGCCGCGCCCAGCGCGCCGAGGACGCCGCCCTGGCCGGGTGAGAGCTTCTGCCCGAAGGCCTCGATGTTCGCGACGCCCGCGTACACGATGATCGCCGCGACCGCGCCGCCCAGGATCGGCGTACCGCCGAACTCCTTCGCCGTGTTGTAGCCGACGAACACCGCGATGAGCGCCATGAAGCCGGAGGCTATGGCGGCGAGCGCGGGCGTGATCGACGGCAGCCACTCCAGGTTGATCAGGAGGCCGTTGAAGCCGGCGATGATGCCGCAGCCGATCAGGGCGGGGATCAGCGGCACGAAGATGTTCGCGATCCGGCGCAGGAACAGCTTGAACGGGGTGGCGTTCTTCGCCTTGCGCGCCTCCTTGATGGCGGCGCCCTGGGCGGCCAGTTCGGAGGCGGTGGGCGCGTGTTCGGCGCCCTCGGGACGAGGCTCGGCGACCCCCGGGCGGGACGAGGCGCCCTTTGGCCGGGGCTCGGCGCCCGCACCGCTCTCCGCCACCATGGCTTCGAGTTCCGGCGTGACCCGGGCGACCGTGCCCGGGCCGAGCACGATCTGGTACGTGTCGTCCTCGACGACGCCCAGCACGGCGGGCAGGGCCTTCAGCGCGTCGTCGTCGACGAGCGAACGGTCGGCGAGGCCCAGGCGGAGCCGGGTCATGCAGTGGGCGACGGACGTGATGTTCTGGGCACCGCCGACGAGCGGGAGGATCGCGGCGGCGGTGGCGCGGTTCTTGTCAGGTGCCATGGTGCGTGTGCCTTGCTGTGCGTGGAGCGGCGGTGCTTCGACTCGTGGCTCAGTTCGTACGGGAGTTGTCGAGGGCCGCGCGGAGGTGGCCGTCGGACGTGGCGAGGAGTTCGGCGGCGGTGGGGCCGTCGACCTGGCCGAGGATGGTGAGGATGGCGTTCTTCACCTCCCCGTCGGTCGCGGCGAGGGCGGCCTCGATCTCCTCGTCACCGGCGCCGGTGGCGAGGGAGACGATGCGACGGGAGCGGGCCCGCAGCTTCTCGTTGGACGCGCGCACGTCCACCATCAGGTTTCCGTACGTCTTGCCGAGGCGGATCATCGTGATCGTCGACAGCATGTTGAGGACGAGCTTCTGGGCCGTGCCCGCCTTGAGGCGGGTGGAGCCGGTGAGGAGTTCGGGTCCGACGACGACCTCGATGCCGTGCTCGGCGGCGGCGGCGAGCGCGCTGTCCGCGTTGCAGGACAGGCCGATGGTGAGCGCGCCGTAGCGGTCGCGGGCGTACTCGACGGCGCCGATCGCGTACGGCGTACGGCCCGACGCGGAGATCCCGACGACGACGTCGTCCTCGGTGAGGTTCAGGTCCTCCAGGTCGTCGGCGGCGAGCTCCTTGCTGTCCTCCGCGCCCTCGACGGCCTTGACCATGGCGCTCGGCCCGCCCGCGATGAGCCCGACGACCTCACTCGGGTCGGTGTTGAACGTGGGCGGGCACTCGGAGGCGTCGAGCACGCCGAGGCGCCCCGCCGTACCCGCGCCCGCGTAGATGAGCCGGCCGCCGCGGGCCATGCGCTCCGCGGTGCCGTCGATGGCGGCGGCGATGGCGGGGAGCTGCTCGGCGACGGCGGTGGCCACGGAGGCGTCCTCACCGTTCATGATCTTCGCGATCTCCTCGGTGGGCAGCCGGTCGATCTCGGAGAGCTCGGGCCGGAACGCCTCGGTGGTGAGGGTGGCGAGCTGGGCGCGGAGCTCTCCGTAGTTGTCGCGGGGCTCGCTCGTGCCGGTCGCGTCGGTGGTTGAGGTCATGGCGTCTGCGGCTCTTTCGTGTCCGGTGCGGGGGGCTGGTCGGGAACGGGTCAGCGGTTGCCGTTGCCGTTGCCGCGCGGGCGGTGGCGGTGGGCGAGCGCTTCGTAGGAGGCGGCGAGCGCGGGCGCCGCCGTCTCGTACGTCCGCTGGGCCACGCCCACGAACAGGCAGTCCACGACGAGGAGTTGGCTCGTACGGGACGACATCGCGGCGGGCCTCAGCTCGCTCTCGCGGGCCGTGGAGGTGGTCAGTATGTGATCGGCGTACTGCGAGACGGCAGCGCCGGGCCGCCCGGTGATCGCGATCGTGGTCGCGCCGTGCTCGAAGGCGACGCGGAGGGGTTCGATGACGTCGCCGGTCGAACCGGAGTGCGTGATCGCGATCGCCACGTCCTTGGCGCGCAGCGTCACGGCGTTGGTGACGGCGAGGTGCGGGTCGGAGTGCGCGTGCGCGATGTGCCCGATGCGGAGCAGCTTCTGGGCGAGGTCCTGGGCGACGAGGCCGGAGGCCGCGACGCCGTAGATCTCCACGCGGCGGGCGGTGGCGAGCGCGGCGACGGCGGCGCCGAGCTGCACGGTGTCCAGTCCCGCGGCGGTGTCGGCGAGGGTCTGCTGCTCGTCGTACGCCAGCTTCGCCACGACGTCCGCGATCGGGTCGTCGACGGCGATGTCCGCGGTGACGGCCGGGGCGCGGCCCGACTGCTGCTGGGCGGCGAGTCCGGCGAGGGCGAGGCGCAGGTCGCGGTAGCCGGGGTAGCCGAGGAGGCGGGCGGTGCGCACGACGGTCGCCTCGCTGGTGCCGGTGAGCTCGGCGAGTCCGGTGACCGTGAGGGCGGCGCATCCCGCGGGGTCGCCGGCGACGGCCTCGGCGACCCGCTGCATGGAGCGGGTCATCGACGGCGCGAGGGTCCGCACCTTGGCCGCGAGGGCGGCGGGGGCGGGGGGTGCGGCGTCCGCGAAAATTTCCTTCACATCATGGGTCACATCTGAAAGATATTTTCGGACTGGTGGCCGGTCAAGACCCTGTAGGTCCCGAGGTGGGCCGGGACCAACGTCCCTCGGGCCTCGGTGCTCAGTCCTCGGCCTCGGCTCTCGCCCCTCGGCGCCCGCTCTTTTCGCGGCTGTCGCGTACGGGGCGACAATGGCTGCATGGACACGATCGACCCCCTGGAGCAGGCGTTGCACGCCGCTCGCGCCCTTGTCCTCGCCGACCTGGTGACCCGCGAGGTCGCACAGGCCGAGGTCGTCTCGCTGGTCGAGGAATCGGTGGCGCACCGCCGCTGGTGGGTCGAACAGTGGCCGGAAGGCATCGAGTACGTCGCCGGCCTCGTCGCCCAGGACGTCCAGGACGCCCTCCTGGAGCGGTACGGGCGCTGGCCGCTCTGCCCGGTCTGCGGCTCGGGCGACCCCCACGCACTGGACGTGGAACCGGAGCTCGGCCCCGACCCGCACTGGGTGTGCGGGAAGGCGGGCGTGGTGGTGGCGCGGGTGGGGAGCCTGACGTGACCGTCTATCCGGTGGGGAGCCCGACGTGACCGTCTACATAGACCCGCCCACGTGGCCGGGCCACGGCCGCATGTGGTCCCACCTGGTCAGCGACGTCTCCTTCGAGGAGCTGCACGCGTTCGCGGCGTCGGTGGGCTGCCCGCCGCGTGCCTTCGAGCGCGACCACTACGACGTACCCGCGGAACGGTACGCGGACGCGGTGCGGGCGGGGGCGGTGGAGGTCGGCTCGAAGGAGCTGGTGCGGAGGCTTACGGGGGCGGGGTTGCGGAGGCCTAAGGGGCGGGCGGTGTAGGTGGTGGGGCCGGCGACCTGCGTCGGCCGTCAGGCTCCGCGTCCAGAGGTGTGGTCCGCGTCAGGGAATCCGGGCTGAACCACGTCTCCGCCTCGTGGCGCATGCCCAGCTCGGTCGCGGAGAGCGCGACGTCGTGGAAGGGCAGCGCCAGCCGCATGGCCACGGAAGCCAGAGTGGCCAGGGAGACGCGTGTGCCGGGCCGCTCGTTGCGCCAGGCCTCGATGTCCGTCCAGGCACCCGGAGTGAGCGCGTCGAGGAGCGTGATCTCGGCTTCCGTCTCGTGCTCGTGGGACGGGGAGGGCGCGGCGATCTCGAACCCGAGACCGGTCAGATGCGCGGCCACGGAGTCCGTGTAGGGGCCGTCGCCTGCGTCTTCGGCGTCCATCGCGTGGGGATCCATTCCGACGTGCAGTGCGATGGCCCGGAGTTCCATGGGCGGGATCGGGCCGTATTCGGTCGGTTCGGGCAGGTTTCCGTAGAGCACCGAGGTCACGTCCTCGTCGGGCAGCCGGGACAGCGCGGAGGGGTCCGGGGTGCAGGCGTACCCCAGGGAGACGAGGCGGGAGGCCGCCTCCGCGAGGGAGATGTCGGCCGTGTTGGCTCGTGACGCGATGCTGAACAGGGTTACGGGGGTGTCCTCACCGGCCTCTGCGAGACCGGCCCCTACGACTCCCGTACCCAAGAAGGCGATTTCCTCCCGGGTCGGCAGTTCCCCTTCGTCGTCCGGCGTGACGGGCACGTCGTACCCCAACGCACGGAGCTGGGCCGCCGCGGCGGCCACGGACTGACCGGTCCGCCGGGCGACCGCCGTCAGGTAGCGGAGTGGGACAGGGCGGTCCACGTCCGGCGAGTCACCCTCGTACTCCAGGAGCGCCCGGTCGTCGTCGGTCAGCGTGTCCGCCGAGGAGCCGTGCGGCGGAACGGCGAACCCGAGCCCTTCCAGGAGCAGGGCGACCTGACGGAGTCCGACGCCGGTGGCCCGGGCCACCGATGCCAGCTGTGCCGGTGAGATCTGCCGGGCCGCCTCCGGAGCGGGAGGTTTCGCGTACCCGTTCCACAGCATCCTGAAGATCGATTCCTCGTCGGCGGTCCATCCGTGCCGTTCGGGACATGCCTCGGCCACCGTGAACCCGAGCTCCCGCAGCCGCTGTGCGGCCCGGGAGCTCGGGATCTCGGCCAGTGCCGCGCTCATGCAGACCTGTGCGGCGGGCAGGGACGACCCGGGTTTGAGCCAGCCGTCCGGGTTGCCGAGCGGGTGCAACAGGGGAAGGTCCTTGCGGAGCACGGCGGTCGCCCCGTGCAGTGGCGCGGTGCAGTAGCCGAGCGATGTCAGGCGGTCGACGGTCTCGGCCGCGGACAGCCCGGTGAGCTCGACCCGCTCGAAGATGTCGGCCGCCGTGAGCTCCTGGGCCGGGTCCTGCCAGTGGAACAACGCGTTGAGACTGAGTACGCCGAAACCGGCGAGCACGGTGGACGGATTGCCGAACAGCCGACCGGTGGCCAGCGGCCCCCTGACCCAGCCCTCCAGTCTCGTATCCCAGCGGGGGAACATGGTTCCGTGCCGGGCGAGCAGCGCGATGTCCGACGGGCGTGCGCACGGAAGGTCCTCCAGGGCCGATGCGGGCAGCGCGAGCGGCACGCCCAGCCCCGCCCGATACAGCGTCAGGAGACGCCAACGCAGCACCTGCTCCGGAAGATTGAGCAGGAACGAGGCGGTGTGGTGCCGCGCGTTCCCTGGATAGCGACCGGTCACCAGGGGGAGCAGGGTCTCGTCGGGAGGAAAGAAGCCGACCTCCGCGTAGGGCAGCGAGACGTCCCCCAACTGCCAGGGTTGATTGACGCGCTGAGCCTCTTCGGCGACCCGGTCCCCGAAGGAGACGGAATGGTCACAGGCGCGGGCCAGCCACAGCGCGGTGGGCAGCGGTGTTCCCGGCGCGAAGAGGCTGGGCACCGCCGCCGTCATCCGCTGCTCCACGTGGTCCCGGTCGAAGGAGCGGAGGTTCCGCCGATCCACCGTCAGTTCGGGGCGACGCTCCCCGTGCAAGTTGACCAGGGCGCCGTGTGGCGTGGTCCGGTGCATCAGGTTGTCGGTGCTGGCGTACACGCCGTCCGCCAGGATCCAGCCCCGGCTGTCCACCCACCAAAGGTCGGGGTCGTCCGAGGGGAAGCAGACGCCGCCTCCCCGCAGGCTGACCCAGCTGCTGGTCAGCTGCAGTTCCATGCCGATCGGCGACGGCTCTCCCGGCCGCCACTCGTGCTGCCGAGACCCGTGCTCGGCCGTCGTACGGTACGGCGCGACCCACAGCACCCTCTGCAGCGCGGTCACACACGACACGGGGGCACCGTGCTGGGGCAGGAGCAACCGCACCGTGGTGCCCGACACGTCCCCGGGTCCCAGATCCTTGACCCGGAACAGGTTGCCGGGCCCGGCGATCGACACTTGGAGGAGGCGGCCCGGGCGGCCGTCCCGGCCCATCCGGCAGGTGCGTACGACGATTTCGTCGGCCAGCATGAAGTAGCTCAGCACCCCGATGCCGAAACGCGAGTTGGGGTGCAGCTCGATCTTCGGGTCGGGCAGTTCCGCCCAGGCCGCCTGCTCCTCGATGTACTCGGGGAGGTCCACGAATCGGGCGCCGCCCTGCGAGAAGACGTTGCTCAGCTCGTCGATACCCATCCCGATGCCGTTGTCACGGCACTCCAGGTAGGGACGGTCGTCATCGCCGACCCCCTGGACGAACTCGATCAGCCCCTCCCAGCGGACGGACGTCCGACCGGTGCGGTGCAGGAACTGCGTACGGCAGTCGGCGTAGCGCACCGCGTCCAAAGCGTTCTGGTACAGCTCCCGGACGGCCAACTCACGTTCACCGTACAGCTCTTCACCCATCAGCAGCTCTTGGACCCGGTCCTCCGCGAGCTGGAAGCGGATGCCGCTCGACAGCTGATCGGGCGTGTTGTCACCGAGGCGGACCCGCGACCCGTCCGCGTACGGCGGCAGCGTCGACAGAGGCGCGAGTGTCGGGTTGTTCGCCTTGTTGATGTCGCGGAGCAGGCCGTCGACGCGCGACGCGTGCTCGCGCAGGGCGATCTGTACCGCCGGGTGGCCGCACACCGCGTTGAGGGAGCGGCCCGTGCCCGACGTGCGCCAGTCCGAGCTCCGGACCGTCGTGCGGAGCTCGTCCAGGTTCACGCTGTCCGAGATGCCGAGGTGTTCCACGACGATCTCGGGGAGATCGACGGGGTCCACCGCCATCGCGTACGCCGCCTTCGTGAGCGCGGCGACCAGCGGCTCGCGCACCTCGTGCTCGTCGGGCGCGCTCGCGGCGACCGTGTCGCTGTCGTGCAGGCCGTCGCCGCGCGCGGTGGCGAAGGGGGCGGCGCGATGCTCCTGGAGGAAGCGCATCAGCCGTTTCTCGGAGAGGGACTCCGTCACCCAGCGAGGGTGGTCCGAGCCGTTCGCGGGGGCGCCGACGAGGAGTTTCAGGGACTCCGCCGCGTACACCTCCGGCTGCTGGATCAGCCAGCGGTGGTACAGCCACCAGCGGATCCGCTCCACCGAGCCGTCCGCCACCTTGGCCTGCTCCAGGGCGCGCAGCCTGCGCTTGATCCGCGGGAAGCCCTGGGCGAACTTGCGGAAGCGGTCCCGGTCCGGGGCCGGCCCCTTCGTGTCGTCGGACAGGACGTCGCGGCGACGCTCCGCCTCCTGCGCCCAGAAGGTCTGCTCGACCAGGGGGAGCAGGACGGCGAGTGCGGCCTCGGACGGGGACAGTTCCACGCCGTCCGCGAGGCGGTGCGTCAGGAAGCCGAGCCTGTCGTGGGTGCGCAGGGCCAGTTCGGAGTCGTGCCACGGGTCGGCGTGGAGCGTGGCCCACGCCTTCTCGTACGCGGCGGCGAGTCCCGTCGCGAGGGTGCCGCAGAGCTCGTGCAGGGTGTCCCGCGCCGGGCCGGGGCGCGTGCGCTGCCACACCGGGTGCTGGGCGGTCGACCGGATCCACGGATGGGCCTCGGTGTGCCGGTCGGGGCCGGGGAGGAGGGGGAAGTCCTGCTCACCGGGGGGCAGTTCGGAGACCACGCTGATCTGCTGCGGGGCGCGGGACGGCCGCTTGTAGGCGCGGTGCAGGGCGGTGACGCGGGTCTGGGCCTCCTGGAAGAACTCTTGCAGCCGCATCGCGTGCGGGTTCTTCTCGATCACGTCGCCGACGGCCCGCGTGAAGAGGCTGAAGGACTCGCCGGGTGCGATGCCGGTGTCGGAGTCGGGCGCGGCGACCTCCGACTCCCGGACGAACAGCGCTTTCTGTGCCGCCGAGCATCCGTATACGTACGCCACCTTGCGCCGCAGCGACGCGGCGATCGCCCGGCGGGTCCAGCTCTGCATGCCGGGCGGGCCCGCCTTCGCGTCCCGTTGGACGCCCTCACGGCAGGCGTCGACGAGGAAGACGACGTGGCTCGCGGGGGACTCCTCCAACTCCCTGCGCCAGTCGATCTCGACGCACGCGTCGGAGAACGGCTCGACCGCGTAGGTCGCGTCCTCGGGGACCAGGTAGTCCCTGCCCTCGAAGTGGAATCCGTGTCCGCTGAGCACGATCCACAGCGTGTCGTCCGGCCGGGCGTCCCGCAGGAACGCGCGGGCCTGGGCGTGGACGACGCTGGGGATGATGCCCCGCTTGCTCTCGACGATCTCCGCCGACCGGAAGCCGCGGTCGGTGAGGACATCGCGCAGCCGCGCCAGGTCGTCCTGGATGAACGGCAGGCTGTCGAGGAGCGGCTCGTCGTAGTCGCTCGCCCCGATCAGCAGGGCCTTGTGCGCCACCGTCGCGCGCTCAGGCCGTCGGACGCTTGAACGTCAGGGTCAGGCCCCTGGTCCCCTGCACCTGTCCGGTGCCGATGAGCTGGATGGAGCCGCTCGCGGTCACCTGGAACGACAGCTGCGCCTCGGCGAAGGCGAGCGTGTCGTCCCGGTCCGCGACCTCCTTGAAGACCTTCTGCAACGCGTCGACCGTCTCGGCGAGGTTCTTGCGGAGCGGGCCGAGCGGGACGGAGCGGAGCACGGAGTCGCCGTCCCGGCTGAAGAGGCCCTTGGTGTCGGCGCCCGGTCCTTCGAGGTCCGTGTCCTCGTCGGTGGCCTCGACCCAGAAGGTCAGGGACTGGCCCTCGATCCGGTCCGTCGCGTCGTCGTTCGCCGTCGTCATGCCGCCCCACCCCTGGTCCGTGGACCCCGGGACCTCCCTGATCGCCGGGGTCCGTCAACTTTAGTTCCAGGAGGGGCTTTTGGTGACCTCCTCGGCCGGGTCCACGGAGGTTGCCGAGGAGGTCGTGACGACGCGGCTCGGAGCCCTGCGGTGCAGGCGGAGGGAGACGGCCACCGCTGCTATCGCCGTTGCCGTCATCGCCGCTCCCGCCCACGCCGTCGCCTCGTAGCCGAGTTTCAGGTCGATCACCGTGCCGCCCAGCCACGGGCCGCCCGTGTTGCCGAGGTTGAACGCGGCTGTCGTGGTCGCGCCCGCCAGGGTCGGGGCGGCTCCGGCCACGTTGAACATGCGGGCGTTGAGCGCCGGGGCCGTGTAGAACGCGGAGACGCCGATGAGGAAGGAGAGGGTGATCGCGGCGGCGGGGGTCGCCGCGAACAGGGCCAGGGAGACGAGGAAGACCGTGGATGCGGCGATGCCGGTCAGGAGGACGCCGAAGAGGTGGGCGTCCGCCACGCGGCCGCCGATCGTCGTGCCGACGAGCGCGCCGACGCCGAAGAGGCCGAGGACCGAGGGGACCCAGCTCTCGGAGAGGCCGGACACGTCCGTGAGGAGCGGGGAGAGGTACGAGAACGCGCAGAAGACGCCGCCCGCGGCGAGAGCGGTGATCGCGATCGACAGCCAGACCTGGCGGTCCGCGTAGATCGACAGTTCCTTCTTCAGGCGGGGCTTCTCGGTGGGGAGCGGGATACGGGGGATGAGGGTGACGACACCGACGAGTGCGACGGCGGACGCGGCGCCGACCGCCCAGAACGCGGAGCGCCAGCCGAGGTGCTCGCCGAGGAACGCGCCCGCGGGGACGCCGAGCACGTTCGCTATGGACAGGCCGCCGATCATGACCGCCATGGCGCGGGCCCGCTGGTTGAACTCGACCATCGCGATGGCGACGGCCGCGCCGACCGCCCAGAACCCGGCACAGGCGAGCGCGCTGATGACGCGGGACGCGAAGAGGATCTCGTAGGTGGGGGCGAGCGCGCCTGCCACCTGGCCCAGGCCGAAGACCGTGATCAGGGTGATGAGCGTGGTGCGGCGGGGGAGGCGGAGGGTCGCCACGGCGAGGAGGGGCGCGCCGATGACCATGCCGATGGCGAAGGCGGAGATGAGGAGGCCGGCGCGGGGGATGGAGACGTTCATGTCGTCGGCGATGGGCGGGAGGAGCCCGGAGAGCATGAATTCGCTGGTGCCGAGCGCGAAGACGGCCAGGCCGAGCATGTAGACGGCGACGGGCATGCGGGCGGCTGCGCCGGGCTTGGGTGGGGGGACGGAGTTCGGCATAACAGGAGTGAACGTTGAGGTGGGAACCGTCATTCCCTGGAGGGGGCTGCCCTTGCTTCGCTGGGCGGTGCGGGGCAAACGGGTGGGCGGGTGGGAAGTATCCGCCGCGAAGCGGCGGGCTTGGCGGTTACGCCCGGTGCAGCCCGTAAGCACGATGTGGGGTGCGGTCCGGCAGGCGGGAGAAGCCCGCGCCCGTGGCCACCTTCTGGGACGCCGTGTTCTCGGGGGTGGTGAGGGCCAGGAGGGACCGGACCTCGGGGTGCGTGAGGGCCCACGCGGAGAGCGCCCGGAGGGCCGTCGTCGCGTAGCCGTTGCCGCGCGCCTGCTCCACCAGGTCGTAGCCGACCTCGACGCACCCGTTGTCGTCCGGCGGCCCGTGGAAGCCCATGCCGCCGACGGCCAGCTCGTCCGCGGTGCGGACCACGGCGTACATGCCCCACCCGGGCCGGTGCACCCCGGCGACGTACGACTTGAACAGCTGGCCCGCGGCCCCCCGCGTACCGCCGAAGGGCGCGCCGCCGAGCCACGTGAGTCCGCCCGTGCCGCCCTCGGCGAGGTCCGCCGCCGCCGCGGGGGTGACCTCGCGCAGGGAGAGCTCGCCCGCGGGCAGTGCGTGCGGGTTGTGCCAGCGCCATTGCGTGACGCGCGCGCGGCCCGGCAGGTCGCCGCGGCCCGTGGCCCACAGCAGCGTCGTCCAGGGCGTGCCGCCCGCGGGCGTCGGCGGGACGTGCGGGAAGAGGTGGGACAGGACCGCCTCGGCGAGAGGGGCGGGCGGCTCCGTGTCCACGTCCAGAGCGTGCGCGATGTCGTACGTGTGGAGCAGGAGCTCCGTCACGCCCATCGCCGCGAAGCCCGACGCGTCCGCGCCGCCCGACGGGTAGGAGTGGTAGGCGCGGACACCGCGCGGTGTCGTGCGGACCACCGCGGAGAGCAGGCCGGCGGCCGCCTCGATCGCGTGGATCGCCCCCTCGGGGCCCGTGCCCTCGTCGAGGGCGCTGTCGAGGGGCACCCAGCCGTCGGTGGCGCGGCCCGTCAGCTGGCACGCGTACGCGGCGAGTACGCCCGCGATGTGCTCGGACGTCTCCAGGCCGCTCCAGTCGAGCCCGCCCGCCTTCCCGCTCCAGTCGCGGTCCGCCGCCGCGCGCAGTACCGCGGCCGCGTGCGCGACGGCCTCGTCGATCTGGTCCCCACCCATGTGCAACATGAGGGAGACAGTACGTACGAGCGTGGTCAGGGCGACAGGAGTTTTAGTTCCGTCGCCAGGTTCTCGCGCGCCGGGGTCTCCCAGTTCGACGTCCCGTACGGGGTGCGGAACAGGCGGGGCAGCGAGATGAGCTGCCGCAGGACCTCCGCCCTGCCCTGCCGGAACGCCTCGTCCGGCACGAACGCGTACTCCTCGCGGATCGCCGCCGCGTACGCCGCGTACGTGTCCGAGGGCGCCGCGAGGATCGCCAGGTCGGCGTCGCACAGCGTCTCGCCGTTGGTGTCGCCCTCGGCGGGGTCGTGCGTGACGGTGAGCCGGACCAGACGGGCGACCTCCGCCGTCCTTTCCTCCGTCAGGCCCGCCTCGGGCAGCGCCCGTTCGGCCAGGCGGGCGGAGCGCTCCTCGTTCTCGGAGCGGTCGGGCGCGTACACCGCGTCGTGGAACCAGGCTGCCAGGCGTACGAGTTCGGGGTTCTCGGCGTGCTCTTCGAGTACGTCGATGTGGTCCAGGACCGCCGCCAGGTGCTCGGTGGTGTGGTAGCGGCGCTGCGGCTCGGCCCAGCGGGCGAGGAGGCGCTCCGCGTAGGGGGCGGGGTCGGCGCCGGACGCGCCTCCGCTCGCGCGGAGCAGGGTCGCGGCCCAGCGGGCGTGGAGGTCCTTGTCGTCGGCCATGCAGCCGACCCTAGCCCGACGACCCCGGCCGGACCGTCGTGCCGTTGCCATGCGTGGCCGTAAGCGGTTGGCTGCCGCCATGACCGCCATAGACGAGACCACATACGACCCCGAGCGCGCGGGACGGCTCCTGCGCGCCGAATGCGACGCCCTCGTACCGCTGTTGCGGGCCGCGCCCGACGACGCGTACGCGATCCGCACCTGCTGCCCCGGCTGGACCGTGCGGCACGTCATCGCCCACTGCGGTTCGGCGCTGATGCGCGTCGTGGAGGGCCGATTCGAGGAGGGCGTGTTCTCGCCCGAGTGCAACGAACGCGACATCGCCGAGCGTGCCGGCTGGTCGCACGCCCGTGTCGTGGACGAGCTGGAGCACGCCATGACGGAGGCCGGGCCCGTCCTCGCTGCCGCCAAGGGGTATCTGGACGGCGTCGCGCTGGGGGAGTGGGTGCACGCCGGTGACGTACGCGAGGCGTGGGGGAAGCCGGGTGCGTACGGGGGTGACGGGCTCGACGACGCGCTGGCGCTGCTCGAACAGTTCAGCAGGTCGGCGCATGCCGCGTCGCCGCTGCCGCTCCACGCGGACCTGGACGGCAGGGACGAGCCGCTGACCCTGGGCCCCGCCGACGGCAAGCGCCCGCCCGCCCGCTACATCGGGGACGCCCCGACGCTGATCCGGCTGATCGCGGGGCGCCCGCTGGCCGGTACGCGGTACGAGCTGGCGGGCGCCACCGAGAAGGAGTTGGCGCTGTTCGGCTGAGGAAAGCCAGGGGGAGCCGGGCGGCCGGGGAGGCCGGGGCGGCTGGGGCGGCTGGGGCGGCTGGGGCGGCTGGGGTGGCCGGGGTGGCCGGGGTGGCTGGGATGGCTGGGGCAGCCCGGGCAGCCCGGGCAGCCGGGGCGGCCAGGGGCAGCTGGGGTGGCCAGGGTGGTCGGGTGTCCGGGGGGCCAGGGAAGCCGGGGTGGCCAGGGAGGCCGGGGCGGCCGGGGCAGCCGGGGCGGCCAGGGAGGCCGGGGAAGCCGGGGTGGCCAGGGAGGCCGGGGCGGCCGGGGCAGCCGGGGCGGCCAGGGAGGCCGGGGAAGCCGGGGTGGCCAGGGAGGCCGGGCGTCCGGGGAGGCCGGGGCAGCCGGGACGGCCAGGGAGGCCGGGGCGGCCGGGGTGGCCAGGGTGGTCGGGTGTCCGGGGAGGCCGGGGGGCCAGGGAAGCCGGGGTGGCCAGGGAGGCCGGGGGGCCAGGGAAGCCGGGGTGGCCAGGGAGGCCGGGGGCCAGGGAAGCCGGGGCGGCCGGGGCAGCCGGGGCGGCCAGGGAGGCCGGGGAAGCCGGGGCGGCCAGGGAGGCCGGGGCAGCCGGGGTGGCCGGGCGGCCAGGGCGGCTGGGGTGGCCAGGGAGGCCGTGCGGCCAGGGCGGCTGGGGTGGCCAGGGGAAGCCGGGGTGGCCAGGGTGGCCGGGACGGCCAGGGTGGTCGGGTGTCCGGGGAGGCCGGGCGGCCAGGGAGGCCGGGGTGGTCGGGCAGGCAGGGCGGCCAAGGGGGCGTCGGCGGTGGCGTTCGGTCGGCTCGGTTCGGGTCTCAGTGCTCGTGGCCGCCGCCCTCCTCCGCCGCCCCGTCCCCCTTCTCCGGCGCCCCGCCCGCGTACACCGTGAACGCCGCCGTACGGACCTCGCCCCCGTGCTTGAAGTCCAGGAACAGGCGGTACGCGCCCTTGCTCGGCGCCGCCGTGCCGAACGAGATGTTGGGGCCCGCCTTCGTCCTCCCGTCGCCGGGCGTGCCGTTCGGGTGGACGTGGAGGTAGGCGAGGTCGCCCGAGCGCAGCGCCACCAGGTGGCCGTACGCCCCCAGGTAGGGCTGCAGGTCGGTCACCGGCCTGCCGTTCTTCGCCACGCTCAGCGTGAGGTCTCCGCCCGCGCCCGTCTTCAGGTCGCCCTTCAGCGTGACGTCGTAGCCGTCGACCTTCGTGGTCGTGCCGGTCGCGGGCAGGTCCCGCGGCTCGTACGTTCCCGCGACGCCGAGGTCCGCGCCCAGCGTCAGGCCCTCCTTCGCGCCCTCGGGGCGGAAGTCGGCGAAGACGCGGTAGCCGCCCGCCTCGGGGAGGCGGACGTCGGTCGACCAGGTGCCGTCCGCCGCGCGCGTCGGGTGGAGGTGGCGGTAGGTCGTCAGGTCGCGTGAGGCGACGATGAGGTGCAGCTCCTTGTCGTGCTCCTTGGCGTACGCGGTGACGTTCCGGCCCGTCGCGTCCTCGACGACGGTGAAGCGGAGCCGCTGCTTCTTGCCCGCCTCGATGCGGGGGTCCGCGAGGTCGAGCGTGTAGCCGCGGTCGGAGACCTGCAGGCCGCCGGGGGTGTGTGCCGCCGCCCTCGTCCCCTCTTCCTTCGGCTCCTCGTGTTCTGCGTGCCGTGCCGACGGCGTCTTGTCCCTGTCCGTGACCGGGTCGATGCCCGTGCCCACGCCGTACGCGGTGCCGAAGGTCGCGGCGACGGCCGCGGCGAATGCGGTGATCTTCAGGCCGGTGTTCATGACGGCTCCTCGGAGTGCGGGGTGTGTAGTCACGAAGATACCCCTGGGGGGTATTAAGTCAAGTCGCCGCGACGCTTGCGCCAGGTACCCCCCAGGGGTATACATGGATCTCGTCAGCGATACCCGGCCCGGGTATCGGCGTCCCACTCGTACAGGAGCCCACGACATGGCCACCACCACACCCGGCGCCGCCGAGGCGGCGGCGTCCGCCGCGTCCGCCGCAGAGGTCGAACTCGCCATCGGTGGCATGACCTGCGCCTCCTGCGCCGCCCGCATCGAGAAGAAGCTCAACCGCATGGACGGCGTCGAGGCGACCGTCAACTACGCCACCGAGAAGGCCAAGGTCACCTACCGCGGCGGCGACGTCTCCGTGCGGGACCTGATCGCCACCGTCGAGGCCACCGGCTACACCGCGCAGGAGCCCGCTCTCCCGCGTACCGAGGTGGGCGGTGGCGACGGCGACGGCGACGAGCGGGCCGCCGACGACGAGCTGAGGCCCCTGCGGCAGCGGCTGACCGCCGCGGTCCTGCTCTCCGTGCCCGTCATCGCGATGGCGATGGCCCCCGCGCTCCAGTTCGAGTACTGGCAGTGGCTGTCGCTCACCCTCGCCGCGCCCGTCGTGACGTACGCGGCCTGGCCCTTCCACAAGGCGGCGTTCACCAACGCGCGGCACGGCGCGGCGACGATGGACACGCTGATCTCCGTCGGCACGTCGGCGGCGTTCCTCTGGTCCCTGTGGGCGCTGTTCTTCGGCACCGCGGGCACACCCGGCATGACGCACCCCTTCGAGCTGACCATCGCCCGCAGCGACGGCGCGGGGAACATCTACCTGGAGGCCGCGGCCGGCGTCACCGCGTTCATCCTCGCCGGGCGCTACTTCGAGGCCAGGTCGAAGCGGAAGGCGGGCGCCGCGCTCAAGGCGCTGCTGCGGCTCGGGGCGAAGGACGTCACCGTGCTGCGGGAGGGCGGGCGTGAAGAGACCGTTCCCGTGGGCGAGTTGAGGACCGGCGACCGGTTCCTGGTCCGGCCCGGCGAGAAATTCGCCACCGACGGCAGGGTCGTCGAGGGGACCTCCGCCGTGGACGCCGCCATGCTCACCGGCGAGTCCGTGCCCGTGGAAGTGGGCGTGGACGACCCGGTCACCGGCGCCACCCTCAACGTCGGCGGGCGGCTCGTCGTCGAGGCCACCCGCGTCGGCGCCGACACGCAGCTCGCCCGCATGGCCAGGCTCGTCGAGGACGCGCAGAACGGCAAGGCCGCCGCCCAGCGCCTCGCCGACCGGATCTCCGCCGTGTTCGTGCCGGTCGTCATCGGCCTCGCGCTCGCCACCCTCGGGTTCTGGCTCGGCAACGGAGCGGGACTCACCGCCGCCTTCACCGCCGCGGTCGCCGTCCTGATCATCGCCTGCCCGTGCGCCCTGGGCCTCGCCACGCCGACCGCCCTCATGGTCGGCACCGGGCGCGGCGCCCAGCTCGGCATCCTCATCAAGGGCCCGGAGGTCCTGGAGTCCACCCGCGAGGTCGACACGATCGTCCTCGACAAGACCGGCACCGTCACGACAGGACGGATGACGCTCCTCGCCACCCACACCGCCCCCGGCACCCCGGCCTCCGACGTCCTTCGCCTGGCCGGCGCCCTGGAGCACGCGTCGGAGCACCCCATCGCCCGGGCCGTCGCCGCCGGTGCCGTCGCCGAGGTGGGCGAGCTGCCCGTCCCCGAGGACTTCGCGAACGTCGCGGGGCTCGGCGTGCAGGGCGTCGTCGAGGGCCACGCGGTGCTGGTCGGCCGCGAGCAGCTGCTCGCCGAGTGGGAGATCCGGCTGCCCGCCGAGCTGGCGCGGGCCAAGTCGGAGGCCGAGGCGGCGGGACGTACCGCCATCGCGGTCGCCTGGGACGACGAGGCGCGGGCGGTCCTGGAGGTCGCCGACGCGGTCAAGGAGACCAGCGCCGAGGCCATCGAGCGGCTGCGTGCGCTCGGGCTCACCCCGATCCTGCTGACCGGCGACAACGAGGCGGTCGCCGCCTCGGTCGCCGCGGAGGTGGGCATCGCCCCGGAGCACGTGATCGCGGAGGTCATGCCGCAGGACAAGGTCGACGTGGTGAAGCGGCTGCAGGCCGAGGGGCGCAGCGTGGCGATGGTCGGCGACGGCGTCAACGACGCGGCCGCGCTGGCCCGGGCGGACCTGGGGCTCGCGATGGGCACGGGCACGGACGCGGCGATCGAGGCGGGCGACCTGACGCTCGTACGGGGCGACCTGCGGGTGGCGGCCGACGCGATCAGGCTCTCGCGCCGCACCCTCGGCACGATCAGGTCCAACCTGTTCTGGGCGTTCGCCTACAACGTCGGCGCCCTGCCGCTGGCCGCCGCCGGTCTCCTCAACCCGATGATCGCGGGCGCGGCCATGGCGTTCTCGTCGGTCTTCGTGGTCGGCAACAGCCTGCGGCTGCGGGGATTCAAGCCGCTGTCCTGACCCGGCCCCACGATCACTTCCGGCACCCCGGTGCGAGCGACTCGGCTCGCGCCGGGGTGTTCTGCGCGTAGGCTGTCAATTGGACTAGACCTATGTGACTGTGGCTGTGACTGTGCCTGGGATCGCGAGCAGAAGGAAGAGACATCCATGAGCAAGCGTGCAGTCCTGGAGGTGATCGCCCTCGACGCCGAGGACGCGGTCGCCGCCCAGGCCGGCGGAGCGGACCGCCTCGAGCTGGTGACGGACATGGCCGCGGACGGCCTCACCCCGCCCCGCGAGACCTTCGCCACGATCCGCGCCTCCGTCGACATCTCGCTGCGCGTCATGCTCAGGCTGGCCGACGGGTTCGCCGCGGGCGACGGCAGCGAAGTCGACGAGCTGGTGCGCCGGGCCCGCGAGCTCAGGAGCGAGGGCGCCGACGAGTTCGTGCTCGGCTTCCTCGACGAGGCGGGCGGCGCCGACCTGCCCGCCGTGGAGGCCCTGGTCGACGTACTCGACGGCTGCCGCTGGACCTTCCACCGGGCCATCGACCGCGCCGCCGACCGCGACGCCCTGCGCAAGCAGCTCGCCGACCTGCCCGGCCTGGACACCTACCTCACCGCGGGCTCCGCGGACGGCGTCGACGACGGCCTGCCGACCCTCCTCGCCGAGGCGGCCCGGCGCGGCGAACCCGGGTACGAGCCGCAGCTCCTCATCGGCGGCGGCCTGCGCCTCGACCATCTGCCGAAGCTGCGGGCGGCCGGTGTCGACGCGTTCCACATCGGCGGGGCCGCACGCCCCGACGGCTGGTCGGCGCCCGTCTGTGCCGCGGCCGTCGCCGAGTGGCGGGCCGCGCTCGACGACTGACCGAACTCCCGCGCCGTCGTTCCGCTTTCCCGCGTGATCGTTCCTCCGCCGGACGCGATAGAACTGGGTCGACACTGAGGGGACTTCATGCCGACACCAGAGAACACGCCATCCACGCGTCCCGCGGAGCGGATGCTCGCGGCCGGAACGCTGCCCGTGGCCGCGACGCTGCTCACCGGAACGATCGCGCTGTACATAGCGCTCGTCGCGTTCGGGAACATCACCGACTTCGAGACCAACCAGCAGTTCGTACGCCATGTCCTCGCGATGGACACCACTTTCAAGGACAACGGCCTGAAGTGGCGCGCGGTGGAATCCACCGCGCTGCAGGACGCGGCGTACGTCGGAATCATCGCCTGGGAGACCCTGGCCGCGCTGATCCTCGGCACGGCCACGGTCCTGTGGGCCCGCGCCCTGCGGCGCCCCGAGGGGCTGCGGCGCGCCCAACTGACGGGCAGCATCGGCCTGATGATGATCCTTCTCCTCTTCGGAGTCGGCTTCATCGGGATCGGCGGCGAATGGTTCGCCATGTGGCAGTCGGAGGCCTGGAACGGCCTGGACGCCGCCATCCGCATGATCACGTTCGCGGGCATCGCGCTCATCGCCACGCACCTGCCGGCGGCGACGGCCGGCGCGAGAACGCAGTCCGCCGCCGATACGGCATCCGCCGCCGATACGGCATCCGCCACCGACGCGGCGGGCGGCGCCCTCAAGGAGGGCAGACCCTAACCCAGCTGTACCGGCAGATCGGCCGCGTGGACGACGATCAGGCCCGACACGGCACGGGTCAGCGCCACGTACAGACGGCGCAGACCCGTCCGCTCGTCGGGCTCACCGGCCACGACCGCGGACGGCTCGTCGAGCACCACGTAGTCGTACTCCAGGCCCTTCGCGAGGGACGCGGGCACGAGCGTGAGCCGGGTGTCGGGCGTCGTCTCCTGGCCGGGGTCGAGATACGGCATCCCGGCGGCCGTCAGCGCGTCGGCCAGGGCGGGCACGCGGGCGTCCGCGGCGATGAGCCCGACGGACCCCTCCTGCCGCAGGGACTCCGCACACGCGTCGAGACAGCCGGCGTCGAGGGCCTCCGCGGCGTCGTCCGCGGTGTCGTCCGTGGTGCTCGCCACCCGGCGCACCGCGAGCGAACCCGGCGACTCGCGCACCGAGTCGACCGCCGTGAGGCCGGGCGCGATGTCCGGCAGCAGCCGCGACGCGTACGCGATGACCTCGCGCGGTACGCGGAAACCGGCCGTCAGCTCCTCCACCACGGCACTCTCCTTGCCGAGGTGCGCCAGCGCCTCGTCCCAACTCCGCGTCGCCCACGGGGTCGTGCCCTGCGCGAGGTCCCCCAGCACGGTCGCCGAGCCGGTCGTGCAGCGGCGGCCCACCGCGCGGTACTGCATGGGCGACAGGTCCTGCGCCTCGTCCAGCACCACGTGACCGAGGGAATGGGTGCGCGCGACGAGGTCGGTGGCCTCGTCGATGAGGACGGCGTCCGCGGCGGACCACTTGGCTGACTTCACGCTCCGCGCGGGCTTCGCCCACAGCACGGCCTTCTGCTCGTCATCGCTCAGCACGCCCTCCGCGTGCTCGGCGAGGAACCCGGCGTCCGACAGCAGCCGCAGCACGAGCTTCGTGGGCTCCACGGGCGGCCACACCGCCTTCACGGCCGCCTTCACCGCGGCGTTGCGGGCCACCGCGTCCTGCACGCGGTCGTCCGGCGCCTCGCCCGCCTGCTCCATGCGGACGAGCACGGCGTGCGCGATGCGCTGCGGCAGTGCGTCGCGCGCGGCGCCGTACCGGATGTCCCGCGCGAGCAACTCGCCGACGATCTCCTCCAGTTCGTACGCGGGAATCCGCCACCTGCGCGACCCGCGCACCACCACGACGGGCTCCGTGGGCAGGGTGACGTGCGACCGCACGGCGTTGCGCAGCACCTCCGCCATGCGGGCGTCGCCCTTGACGAGGGCGGCCGACGCGTCGTCCGTGCCGCGCACCTCCACGTGGGCGACGAGGTCGTCGACGGTGGCCTGCTTGACCTCCAGCTCGCCGAGGGCGGGCAGGACCTGCTCGATGTAGTGCAGGAAGGAGTCGTTCGGCCCGATGACGAGGGTGCCGGTGCGGGCGAGGCGCTCGCGGTGGGCGTACAGCAGGTAGGCGACCCGGTGCAGCCCGACGGCGGTCTTCCCGGTCCCGGGCCCCCCTTGCACGCACACGCTCCCGCCGAGCCCGCTCCGGACGATCTCGTCCTGCTCCGGCTGGATGGTGGCGACGATGTCCCGCATCGGGCCGACGCGCGGCCGCTCGATCTCCCGCTGCAGCAGCTCGCTGGTCCGCTCGGCCTCGCCCGGGTCGCTGAGGTGCTCGTCCTCGTACGCGGTGAGGTCGCCGCCCGTGTACCCGAAGCGGCGCCGCAGCGCGATGTCCATCGGGTCCTTCTTCGAGGCGCGGTAGAACGGCTGCGAGACGGGTGCGCGCCAGTCGATGACCATCGGGTCCCCGTCGGCGTCGTGCACGTGCCGCCGCCCGATGTAGAACTGCTCCCCCTCGGCGCCCTCGGCCTGCTCGGCGCCGGGCGCGTGCAGATAGTCGAGCCGTCCGAAGAACAGCGGGGTGTGCGCGAGATCGGCGAGCGACTTGATCCGCTCGTCGAGCTGCCGCGACAGGACGGCGGCGTTCACCCAGTTCGCGGTGACGTCACGGATGTCGAGGGCCTCGGCGTCCTCGCGCATGGCGCGCAGGGCGGAACGGGACGCGGCGAGATGACCGCGTTCTCTGGCCAGGGGCCCAGCGGGCTCGTGGGGGTCGTTCTGGGCATGCACGGGGTGCCTCCGGCGGTTCTGCTGCTGCTAGGGCGAGGTGGCCGACCGGTTTCCGTCCGGCCGACGGCGCTCCGCGGGGGGAGGCGGGAAGGGGGCATCTTAGGCGGGGCGCGGTTGCGGGGGCCAACGAATTCTTACGGGGGGCGGCGGGGGCGGCTCTCCGGGCGCAGGCCGGCCATGGCTGGTCGCGCAGTTCCCCGCGCCCCTGAAAAGAGGCCCGCGCGAGATCGTCCGGCGACCGAGGGCGGGGGTGGGCGTGCCGGGTGCGGGGGTGCGGGTGGGTTTGGGGGCGCGGGGAACCGCGCGAGCGGCCGGCACGGGCCGGTGCACGGGGTGCGGGGTGCACCACCCCGTGCTCGGTCAGTCGTCGGCCAGTTCGGCGACGCCTGTTACGCGGTGCAAGGGGTACGTGCGGACCTCGTCCGCCGTGTGGTCGTAGGCCGTGACGAAGCCGCCCTCCACCCGCACCGGAGCGATGACCCGCTGGCTCGCCGTGCCCTCCGCGTTCACGTACCCGATCCAGAGCGCCTCGCCCGTCAGCACCGCCGCCTGCATCGTGGCGAGGGTCTCCGCCGCCGTCGTACGCGGCAGACGGCCGTCCGACGGCGACGTCGGGGCCTCCTTGCGCGGCGCCGTCGACGCCAGGTCGCCCGCCCGGATCGCCCGCACCGCCGCGCCGATGAGCGTGGCGCCGGGCAGCGGCGGCCCGTCCGGCACCGGCTCGGGAGCCGAGCGCGGAGGCGTCCGGTGGGCGTGCGCGCGGGTGATCAGGACGTCGCCCTCCGCGCTCTCCGCGGCCGGCGCGAAACCCATCGCGCGCAGTCCGTCGAGGAGCGTGCCGGGGTCCGCCTGGGCGGCGAGCACGGTCGGCGCGAGGCGGCGCAGCCGCAGGCTCTGGGTGCGCTTGTCGGCGAGGATCTCGTTGAGGAGGGCCTCGTCGTCGCAGCGGACGTACGCGGACGCGGCCCCGATCCGCAGGTGGCCGTGTTTCCGCGCCACGTCGTCGATGAGATAGGCGAGGGGCTGCGGGACGGGCGTGCGGGAGTGTGCCGCCAGGAACGCGTGCAGGTCGGACGCGGACTGCCCGGCGTCGAGCGCACGGCGTACGGAACCCGGCGTGAAGCGGTAGACGGTGGCGCCGCCCTTCGACTCCACGTCGGCCAGGACGGCGAGGGCGTCGGCGAGCGGCCGCTCCAGCGGGCCGGGGGCCACGGCGGTGAGGTCGGCCTGGAGCAGGACGTGGTCGAGGGGCTCGGGGAGGAGCGGGGCGAGGAGCCGCGTGGCGTGGGCGGCGGCGAGGCTCTGCTCGACGGACGGGTCGGCGGACGCGCCCTCGGGGCCGGTGGAGGCGGATGCTCCGGAGGAGGCGGACAGCAGTGCTCGGCCGTGTGACGACAGCGCCCCGCGTCCCGTGACACCCAGCATCTCCGCCTCGTTCAGCGTCCACTGCGCGATGCGCGACCGCAGGTCCTGCGGGGTCGGCGAGTCGGACGGGTTCGCGGCGCCGTCCTGCGCGGGGCGGCCGCGCGATGCGGACGGGCGCTCCCAGCGGAGCCGGTTCTGGAGCGTCTCGGGGACGGGCGCCGTGCCCTCCGGCAGCGTGGCGGCGAGCGCGAGGACCCGGTGCCGTACCTCGGGGGCGGTCGAGCGGTCCAGGTGCGGGCCGAGCGCGGAGAGCGTGCGGTCCTTGCCGTCGCGGCCGCCCACGAGCCCCGCCGTCCGCGTCGCCGCGAGCCACGCCGTGGCCAGCGCCGACCAGCGTTCGGCGGCGGGCAGCTCCTGCCACTCGTCGTACGCGGGCGTCGCCGCGTACCGCTCGTCGGCCTCGCCGTCCGAGGCCAGCAGCCCGGCCGCGTACGCGAGTTCGACCCAGAACGCGGCGAGCGGCTCGGACGTGTCGAGGGCCACCGCGGTCCGTTTCAGGTCGCGCACGCTCAGCCCGCCCGCGCGCAGCACCGCGGGCCCGCCCTCGTCCCAGTCCTTGAGGAGCTCCTCGACGGTGGCGAGCGCGGTGTAGGCCTGTCCGGCGGCGGCCGCGTCCACAACCTGTGGACGGTATTCGCGGGCGACCTCGACGGTCGGCGGCACGGGCTCCGGGGTGCGGTGCGCGCGGCCCGCGCGCAGGTGCAGGGCCGCCTCGCGGGGCAGCACGACCGTGCCGGGCGCGGTCGGGAGGAGCAGGCCCCGGTCGAGGAGCCAGCGCAGGTGGCGGGCGGGGTCGGCGGTGACCTGGCCGTAGGGCGGGCCCCACACGAGCCGGGACAGCACCTCCACGGACTCCGCCGGCGCCTCGTCGAGCAGCGCCGACATCCGCGTACGGTCCGTGAACAGCGCGGTCAACGACTGTACGGCGGACACCGGGTCGTGGGTCGTCGGCAGTCCTGCCGCCGTGACGATGTCCTGGACCCGGGTCGGCGACATCCCGGCGGTGGCCTCGGCGACGGTGGGGCCGAGACCGGTCGGGGAGGGGTGCTGCGGCGCCGGGGCGAGGAGCTCGCGGGCGGTGCGCACGAGCCGCAGCCGGTCGTCGGGCCCCCACACGAGGGCCTGCGCGTGGAGGGTGGCGAGGGCGCGCGGCAGGGCGGCCTCGACGGCGGCGTCGCCGTCGTCCCCCGCGAGCAGGCGGCGCACCTCCTCGTACGAGGCGGGATCGGGCGCCACGGCGAGCACCTCGGCGACCTGCTGCGCGAACCGGTCGAGCCGCTCCAGCGCACGCACCACGGAGGCGCGGGTCCCCGCGCGGGTGGCGAGCTGCGTGAGGTCGTTCGGCACGGGGTTCAGGAGATCGGGCCGGGCGCGCAGCAGGCCGGCGAGCGCGTCGTCGTCCCGCGACCTGAGCGCTTCGGCGAGAGACCGCGGCACGTCCGCCGCACGCGGCGGTGCGGTGACGCTCGCGTCGGCGTTGTCCGTGTACTGCGGCTCGGTGCTCATCCGGTTCACGGTAGCGGGTCGAGCCGCATCCCTGGTGTGCTGTCGCCCTTGCGGGACCGCCTGCGCCCGCCTACCGCTCCCGCCCGTCCAGCGGCCCGAACACCGCGAGCGCGTCCGTGTCGCTGTCGCGGGCCCGCAAGTAGTGGTCCGCCCAGTCCGCGACGTCGGGGTAGCCGCACTCCCGGGTCAGGCGGGCCACGGCGGCGTCGATGTCGTACGGCGTGGTGCGCAGCTCGATGCCGGGGCCGAGGAGGGCCCAGTGGGCGCCCGGGCGGCCGTAGGGCATGCCGACGCTGCCGGGGTTGACGGCCGTGCGGCCGTGGGCGAGGCGGACGAACGGCATGTGGGTGTGGCCGCAGACCACCGTGCGCACGGCGGGGTCGACGCCGTCGAGGACCTCCGCCCACCGTTCGGGGCGGGAGTCGACCAGGACGATCTCCTCGTCGTCGCGGGGCGTGGCGTGGCAGAAGAGGACGTCGCCGAGGCCCGTGAGCGTGAGGCGCGCCGACCGCGGGAGCCGCTCCAGGAGGTCCAGGTGGTCCGTGCGGAGTTGGTCCGCCGCCCAGGGGCCGATGGGGTCGGGGATGGTGTCGCGGTGGCCGCGGCGGTATTCGAGCAGCTCACGGTCGGCGTTGCCGCTGATCGGGACGGCGCGGTCGCCGAGCTCGGCCAGCAGGTCGAGTACCTCGGCGGGCTGTGGGCCCGCTGTGATGTCGCCGGTCAGCACCACCCGGTCCGCCGCGCGCACCTCCGGCTCCGCGAGGACGGCTTCGAGGGCGGGCAGGACGCCGTGGATGTCGGAGAGAACGGCCACTCGGGTCAGCATGATCACCAATGTGGGGCGGCGGCCGCGCCCCGGTACAGCCGCTTTCGCCCCCCGCGTACCGCCCGCGTACCGCCGCCGGTGCGGCACACTGGACGTTTGGCCTACGGAAAGGGCGCTCGCGTGAACGGTCCCCTCATCGTCCAGTCGGACAAGACCCTCCTGCTCGAGGTCGACCACGAGCAGGCGGAGGCCTGCCGTCGTGCCATCGCGCCCTTCGCGGAGCTGGAGCGGGCGCCCGAGCACATCCACACCTACCGGGTCACCCCGCTCGGGCTGTGGAACGCGCGGGCCGCCGGGCACGACGCGGAGCAGGTCGTGGACGCGCTCGTGGAGTTCTCGCGGTACCCCGTGCCGCACGCGCTGCTCGTCGACGTCGCCGAGACGATGGCGCGGTACGGACGCCTCACGCTCTCCAAGCACCCCACCCACGGACTCGTCCTCACCACCACCGACCGGCCGGTGCTCGAAGAGATCCTGCGGTCGAAGAAGGTGCAGCCGCTCGTCGGCGCGCGCCTCGACCCGGACACCGTGGCCGTCCACCCCTCCGAGCGCGGCCAGATCAAGCAGACGCTGCTGAAGCTGGGCTGGCCCGCCGAGGACCTCGCCGGATACGTCGACGGCGAGGCGCACAAGATCGACCTGGACGAGGCGGGCTGGTCGCTGCGGCCCTACCAGCAGCAGGCCGTCGAGGGGTTCTGGCACGGCGGCAGCGGCGTCGTCGTCCTGCCCTGCGGGGCCGGGAAGACCCTGGTCGGCGCGGGGGCCATGGCGCAGGCCAAGGCCACCACGCTCATCCTCGTCACCAACACGGTCTCCGCCCGCCAGTGGAAGCACGAGCTGGTGAAGCGGACCTCCCTGACGGAGGACGAGATCGGTGAGTACAGCGGGACGCGCAAGGAGATCCGGCCCGTCACGATCGCCACGTACCAGGTGCTGACGACCAAGCGGAAGGGCATCTACCCGCACCTCGAACTCTTCGACTCGCGCGACTGGGGCCTCGTGATCTACGACGAGGTGCACCTGCTGCCCGCGCCCGTCTTCAAGTTCACCGCCGATCTGCAGGCCCGCCGCCGTCTCGGGCTCACGGCGACCCTCGTACGCGAGGACGGGCGCGAGTCCGACGTCTTCTCCCTCATCGGGCCCAAGCGGTTCGACGCCCCGTGGAAGGAGATCGAGGCGCAGGGCTACATCGCGCCCGCCGACTGCGTCGAGGTGCGGGTCAACCTCACCGACAGCGAGCGGCTCGCGTACGCCACCGCGGAGGCCGAGGAGAAGTACCGCTTCTGCGCCACCACGGCGACGAAGCGGAAGGTGACGGAGGCGCTGGTCAAGAAGCACGCGGGCGAGCAGACGCTGGTCATCGGGCAGTACATCGACCAGCTCGACGAGCTCGGCGAACACCTGGACGCGCCCGTCATCAAGGGCGAGACGACCAACGCGCAGCGAGAGAAGCTCTTCGACGCGTTCCGCGAGGGCGAGATCTCCGTCCTCGTCGTCTCCAAGGTCGCCAACTTCTCCATCGACCTGCCCGAGGCGACGGTCGCCATCCAGGTGTCCGGCACGTTCGGGTCGCGGCAGGAGGAGGCGCAGCGCCTCGGCCGCGTGCTGCGGCCCAAGGCCGACGGGCACGAGGCGCGCTTCTACTCCGTCGTCGCGCGCGACACCATCGACCAGGACTTCGCCGCCCACCGGCAGCGGTTCCTCGCCGAGCAGGGTTACGCGTACCGCATCGTGGACGCGGACGAGCTGCTGGCGGGATAGCGGGCGCGGGCCGCGGTCAGGCCCCCGCGAACATCGCCGCGGGAATCACCAGGACCGACGTCAGGGCGAACGCCGTCCGCAGCCACGCCGCGCGCGAGCCGCGCGGCGTGAGCCAGCCCGCCGTCAGGCAGCCGAGGCCGCCGAGCGTCGCGAGGACGCAGCGTGCCACCACGTCCTGGTGGGCCTGCGACGAGGCGTCGCCGAGCTCCGCGTCGAGGGCGACCAGGTACCAGCCGATCGTGAGGAGCAGCAGCACGACGGGTGTCGCCAGGGCCAGGGCGACGACGCGGGACTGCTGCGGGACGGGGTGCGCGGCGGCGTAGGCGGCGTTACGGGCGGCCCACTCGTGGCGGGGCTCCGTCGCGGGAGCCGTCTCGGGGTCCGTCTTGGGGTGCATGGAACGAGTCAACCCGGCGGCGCGGGGCCGGCACCTCGGTCCGCGTACTCAGGTACGTACTCAACATCGGCGCCGACGCGAGGGCGAGCAGCGCGTACGGCGAAGCCAACGCCTGCTGCCACCACGGCAGGTGGAGGTCCAGGGCGCCGTCGTGCGGGAGCAGCCAGAACGTGCGGGCCGTGAAGAGGGCCGCCACCGCCGCCGCCGGGCGCGGGCGGCCCTCCGCGATCAGGACGACCAGGAGCGGCACGCACCACACCCAGTGGTGCGACCAGCTGATCGGGGAGACCAGCAGGGCCGTGAACGCGGCGAGGAGCAGCGCGCGCGGCTCGTCAGGGGCGCGGCGGACCAGCCAGAGACCGACGGCGGCGGTCACGGCCGCGGGGACCGCCCAGGCCGCGCCCGGCTCCGCGTCGTGCAGGAGGCGCGCGACCAGGCCCTGGAGCGACTGGTTGTCGACGATCCACGCCTTGCCGACGCGGCCCGTCTCGAAGACCCGCCGCGTCCAGAAGTCGACGCTCGCGGCGGGCAGCACCAGCGCACCGAGCAGCACGGTGCCGGCGAACCCGGCGCACGCGACGGCCGCCTCGCGGACGCGGCCCCGCAGCAGGAGAAAGACGACGAACACGGCGGGCGTCAGCTTGATCCCGGCCGCGACACCGACCGCGAACCCCTTGCCGACGGCGCCGGGCGGCCGGGTGAGGTCCCACAGGACCAGGCAGGCGAGCGCGAGGTTGATCTGGCCGAACAGGACGGTCTGGAAGACGGGTTCGAGCCACAGGGCGAGGGCGGTCGCGGCGCACAGGAACGGCGCGGGGGCGGGGCGGCCGGCCAGCTTGCAGGAGAGGCGGACCAGGAGGAGGAGAAGGGCGACGTTGCCGACGAGGAAGACCGTCTTCAGGGCGCCCAGGGGCAGCCAGGTCGTCGGTACGAAGAGGATCGCGGCGAACGGCGGGTAGGTGGCGGGAAGTTCCCACTCGGTGACGGTGAACCCGTACAGGTCGCTGCCGTTGGCGACGGCGGCGCCCTCGGCCCGGTAGACCAGGGTGTCGGCCATCGGGACGTGCTGGACGACGCAGAGGACGGCCAGAGCGGCGAGGGAGACCGCGAGCAGCACGCGAGCCGCGGTGAGTGAACGAGTCGTCACGATCCGTGGTTGCACGGCGTGACTTTAGTGGACCGAGGTCGGTGGACGGCGGAGAAGGGGTGGGCGTGCCGGACCCGGCCGGCGCCGCGTCAGCGGGTCCGCACGCCCGCTTCCTCGGCGAACTCGCCGAGCACGACGACGCCGAACGCGGCGCTCATGAGGACCTTGGCGGCGCGCAGGGCACCGCCGATGCCGCGCGGGTGCGGGGCGCCGTGCGGCACGGCGCCGGGGTCGGCGGACGACTGGGCGGACACGGGGGTGAAGGTGGTTGCGCTCATGTGTCCATGATGGTTCTCGCGCGTCCCACGCACATCGGCCTGCGGTGCAACCCTCCCCTCGGTCTGGGGTGCAACCTGCGACGGAGCCCGTACGCCTAAAGGCGGAGGCCGACCCCTAGGGCCTCCGGAGAAGGTACCGTCGAGAGCGCTGGGTACAACCGCGGCGCGTCAACGCAGCCGCCCCGGAGGGGACTTCGTGGGGATCGAGAGCGATCAGCTGGTCTACGACTATCTGAGCCGGGTCGGAGACCTGGCCCAGCAGCGGCAGTTGCCGTCCGGCGACCGGATGCGGCTGGTCGCCGACCTGCGGAACCGGATCGACCGGGGCAGAGGCGGGGCCACCGGCGACAACCCCGCCTCCGTCCGCCGGATCCTCGCCCGCCTCGGCACCCCGGAAGAGGTCGTGGAGGCGGCGGGCGGCGCCTCCGGGGACGTACGGAGCGACGTGCCGGGACACACGCCGGGGCAGGCGCAGGGGCAGGCGCCGGACGACGTACCGGCGAAACTTCGCGCCCTGCGCGTACCGAAGCCCCGCCGCACCACGAAGAAGGCCCCGGAGGCTGCCGAGTCCCCCGAGTCATCGCGCATCCCCGACCCACGCCGCCCGCCCGACCTGCCGGACCTGTTCGAGGGCGCCGCGCCACCGCACCTCGCGGGCATCGACGAGCTCGGCCCCAGCGGCTCCCAGCCCGACTGGTGGCGCGTGGACAGCAGCCCGTTCGGCCACGCCGACAGCGTCCCCGGCTTCGTCGGGGGCATCGAGATCCCCGAGATCCTCAAGCCCCCGTCCAAGGCGGGCCCCAAGAAGGTCCGGGAAGAGTCGGACGAGGACGAGGAGGACGGCGACGAGGAGGAGGGCGAGGAAGAGTCCGCGTACGAGGAGGCGGTGGAGGAGCCTGGGCGGCGCAGGTGGCGGCTGCCGGGGGCGCGGGCCGCCGTCGGCACGGGGCCGACGTTCAGCAACCCGCTGCTCCTGCTCGCCGCCGCGCTCCTCACCGTCGGCGCGGTCCTCGGCAATCTCGTCGTCCTCGGCGTCGGCTGGCTCATCGCCTACGCCTCCCGCAGGCTCACCCGCGCCGAGGTGAAGTTCGCCGTGATCGGGCTGCCGACCCTCGCGGTGGCGGCCGGGATCACCTGGCTGTGGGGGCGCGGCGACGGGCGCTGGGGCGACCCGATCAGGGACGGGCACATGAGCGACGCCATCGGCGACACCTGGCCGTGGGTGGTGCGGGGGGCGGCCGTCGCCTCCGCGCTGTTCCTGCTGTGGAGGTCGCAGCGGCAACGGCCGTGAGCAGCGGCAACGACCGCGAACAGCCCCGCCGCTACCGCTTCTTCGTCAGGTCGGCCTGCATCTCGTCCAGGATGCGGTCCGCCGCGGTGTAGCCGATGCCCTGGATCCACAGCTCGTCGTCGACGGTGTGGACGTTGCCGGACTTCACCGCCTTCATGTTCTTCCACAGGCCGCTGCCCACGGTCTGCGTCTCCTTGGACTTCTTCGGATCGCCGTACGTGGAGCGGAAGATGACGTCCGTGTCCGCGAGGTCGATCTTCTCGGGGGACAGGTCGTAGGAGAAGCCGTCCTTGGCCTTCGCGGAGATCGGGGCGCGGCCGAGGCCGACGTCCTTGAGGAGGGTGGCGATGTAGCTCCGGTCGCCGTAGAGGCGGATGTCGGCGCCCTCGATGAAGCGCAGCACGTTGACCTTCGTCTGTTCGGCCTTCGCGGGGCCGCCGATGGCCTTGGTGACCTTCCGCGTGTGTGCCGTGTAGTCGGCGACGACCTTCTTCGCCTCGGCCCGCTTGCCGAGCGCGTCGGCGTGCACCTGGAAGTTCTCCTTCCAGGGGTAGCCGGTCGTCTCCGTCATGACGGTCGGCGCGATCGCCTTCAGCTGGTCGTACTTGGCGGCGTGCCGGATCTTCGACGTCAGGATGAGGTCGGGCTTCAGCGCGGCGATGGCCTCCATGTTGGGCGTCATCATCTCGCCGACGTCCTTGATGCCGCTGACCTCGTCCTTCGGCAGGTAGCCCAGGAACCCGGACGACGCCTCGACGTGCGTGGAGCCGACCGGTTTCACGCCGAGGGTGATCGCGGAGTCCAGTTCGGCGGTGTCGAGGACGACGACGCGGCGCGGGTTCACGGGCACTTTCACGTCGCCCATGGCCGTCTTCACCGTGTGGGTCCCGCCGGAGCCCGCGGCCGTGTCGCCGGAGTCCGACGAGCCGCAGGCGGTCAGCGCGAGCGTGCCGGTGAGGGCCAGCGAGCCGGTGAGCAGCGCGCGGCGGTGGATGGGGGCGCGGGAACGGGGCATGGGGACGCCTTTCATGGGGTCAGGCGGGAGGGGGCAGGAGGGAGAGGGGGCGGAGCGGTCGCGGACCACGGCGCCCCGGGGACGACCAGCGGGGAGCCGGTCACGGGGTCCGGGACCACCACGCACTCCAGGCCGAAGACCTCGCGCACGAGCTCTTCGGTGACGATCTTCGCGGGCGCGCCCTCCGCGACGACCTCGCCCGCCTTCATGGCGACGAGGTGGTCGGCGTAGCGCGCCGCCTGGTTCAGGTCGTGCAGGACGACCACGACCGTGCGGCCGCGTTCGTGGTTCAACTGGCGCACCAGGTCGAGGACTTCGACCTGGTGGGAGATGTCCAGGTAGGTGGTCGGCTCGTCGAGGAGGAGCAGGCCGGTGTCCTGGGCGAGGGCCATCGCGATCCACACGCGCTGGCGCTGGCCGCCCGACAGCTCGTCGACGGGGCGTTCGGCGAGGGAGACGACGTCGGTGCGTTCCATCGCCTCCGTCACCGCCCGCTCGTCCGCGTCGGACCACTGCTGCCACCAGCGCTGGTGGGGCTGGCGGCCGCGCGCCACGAGGTCGGCGACAGTGATCGCCTCGGGCGCCACGGGGGTCTGCGGGAGCAGCCCGATCTGCTGGGCGATCTTCTTGGTGGGGAGCGTGGCGAGGGACGTGCCGTCGAGGAGGACGGCGCCGCTCCTCGGCTTGAGGAGACGGCCGAGGGCCCGCAGCGTCGTGGACTTGCCGCACGCGTTGGGGCCGACGATCACGGTGACCTTGCCGTCGGGGATGGTGAGGTCGAGGCGCTCGACGACCGTGCGGTCCTCGTAGGCGAGGGTCAGCGCGCGGGCCGAAAGGCGGGCGGCGGTCACGACGTGCCTCCAGAGCGGACGGAGCGTACGGAGTGGGCGGAGCGTACGGAGCGGCCGCGGACGATGAGCCAGATCAGATAGGGCGCTCCGACGGCCGCGGTGAGGACGCCGACGGGCAGCTCGGTGGGGGAGAACAGCCGCCGGGCCAGCAGGTCGGCGAGGACGACGATCAGCGCGCCGAGCAGCGCGGAGCAGAGCAGCGGGAGCTGCGCGGTGCGGGTCAGTCTGCGGGCGGTCTGCGGGGCGAGGAGCGCCACGAAGTCGACGGGGCCCGCGGCGCCGGTGGCCACCGAGGCGAGGACGACGCCGAGCAGGACGAGCCCGAGGCGCGCGTGGCCGAGGCGCGTGCCGAGGGCCGTCGCCGTGTCGTCGTCCAGGCCGACCGCGCGCTGGGCGCGGGCCGCCCACAGGACGAAGGGGAACAGGACGAGCAGGGTGAGGGCGAGCGGGTTCGCCTCGTGCCAGCCGCGGCCGTTCAGGGAGCCCGTCATCCAGATCTGCGCCTGCTGGGCGACGAGGTAGTCGCCCTTGGTCATGAAGAGCGTCGTCACCGAGCGCAGGGCGATGGCGAAGCCGATGCCGATGAGGACGAAGCGGCCGGCGTGCAGTCCGCCGCGCCACGCGAAGACGTACACGAGGGCCGCCGCGGCGATCCCGCCGAGCACGGACAGGTAGGGCAGGACGGTGTACGAGGTGACGCCGAGGGTCAGCGCGCCGACGGTCAGCGCGCTCGCGCCGTGGCTGATGCCGATGATGTCGGGGCTGGCGAGCGGGTTGCGGGCGACGGTCTGGATGAGCGCGCCGGCCACCCCGAACGCGGCGCCGACCAACAGCCCGACGACCATGCGGGGTTCGCGCAGCGTGCCCACGACGAGCGCGTCGGCGGAGGGCTGCCCGAGCACGACCTTCAGGGCCTCGACGGGGTGGACGAAGGACTCGCCGACACAGAGGTACGCGAGACAGCTCGCCGCGAGCAGCAGGGCGAGGACCACGGCGACGGCGGCGGCCCTGCGGTGCACGAGGAACGCGGCGCGGCGCACGCGCAGCACCGCGTACCCGGCGGGCCGGACCCGGGCCGGGGCGACGGCGCTCATGCCGCCACCGCCTTGCGGCGGACCAGCGTCACGAGGAACGGCACCCCGATGAGCGCGGTCATCACCCCGGCGGGCACCTCGCTGGGCGGGAAGACGATCCGCCCGACGGTGTCGGAGACCAGGAGCATCACGGGCCCGATGAGCGCGGCGAGCGGCAGGACCCAGCGGTGGTCGGCGCCGATGAGCGCGCGGGCGATGTGCGGGACGGCCAGGCCGATGAAGGCGATGGGGCCCGCGGCGGCCACGCCCGCGCCGGTGAGGACGGTCGCGCCGAGTCCGCCGACGATGCGTACCGCGGCGACGTTCTGGCCGATGCCCTTCGCGACGTCCTCGCCGAGCGCGAGCGCGTCCAGGCCGCGGGCGACGGAGAGGACGAGCAGGAGGCCCACGAGCAGGAACGGCCAGATCCGGCCGACGATCTCGGCGTCGCGGCCGGAGAGCGAGCCGACCTGCCAGAACCGGAACTCGTCGAGCGCGGACGCCTTGGTGGTGAGGACGCCGGTGGTGACGGAGACGAGCAGGGCGTTGATGGCGGCGCCGCCGAGCGCCAGTTTCACGGGTGTCGCGCCGCCCCGGCCGCCGGACGCGATGGCGTGGACGGCGACGGAGGCGAGCCCGGCGCCGGCGAACGCCCACCAGACGTATCCGGTGAGGGTGTGGACTCCGGCGTAGGCGATGGCGAGGACGACGGCGACGGAGGCGCCCTGGCTGATGCCGAGGATGCCGGGGTCGGCGATGGGGTTGCGGGTGATGCCCTGCAGGACGGTGCCGGCCAGTGCGAGGGAGGCGCCGACGAGTACGCCGGTGACGGTGCGGGGCACCCGCATCTCGCGTATCACCTCGGCTGAGTCGCCGTGCCCGCCGTGCAGCAGCGCGTCGAGGACGGCGGACGGCGCGATGGCGCGGGCGCCCACGGCGAGGCTCAGCAGGACGGCGAGGAGCAGGGCCACGACGGCCGCCGTCAGGACGGTGACGCGTCGGACGGGCACAGACATCGGCTGGGCTCGTTTCACCGGGAGGTAAGGGTGGGCTAAGTCTAGGGGCGGGCGGGGTGCCCGCCCTCGGCACAATGGGGCGCATGAGTGCACACACGCTGACCGTCGGCTTCGACCTCGACATGACCCTGATCGACTCCCGGCCCGGTATCAAGGCCGCCTATCAGGCGCTTTCCGCGAGGACGGGGACGTACGTCGACGCCGACCTGGCGGTCACGCGGCTCGGCCCGCCGCTGGAGGAGGAGCTGAGGTACTGGTTCCCCGAGGAGAAGATCAGGGAGACGGGTGACCTCTACCGCGAGATCTACACCACACACGCCATCGAGCCGACCCTCGCGATGACCGGGGCCCGTGAGGCCGTGGCGGCGGTGCACGCGCACGGCGGGCGCGCGATCGTGGTGACGGCCAAGCACGAGCCCAACGCGAAGCTGCACCTGTCGCACCTCGGCATCGAGGCCGACGCCGTCATCGGCTGGCTGTGGGCGGAGGCGAAGGCGCAGGCGCTGCGCGAGCACGGCGCGACGGTGTACGTCGGGGACCACACCGGTGATGTACGCGGCGCGCGTACGGCGGGCGCGCTCTCCGTGGCGGTGGCGACCGGACCGTGCGACGCAGCGGAACTGCGCGCGGCGGGCGCCGACGTCGTCCTCGGCGGACTGACGGAGTTCCCGGCCTGGCTCGACGCGTACGTGGCGGGACAGACCGTCCGCTAGCGCGGCCCGGCGTCAGCCGGTGCCGGTCCTGGCCTGCCGTCGCTGGAAGGCGATGCCGCGCAGCACCCCGGCCGCGGCGATGAGGAACCCGATGCCCATCAGCATGCACACCGCGTACGCGATGGACGGAAAGGGATCGGTGCCCAGGAACAGCGGGGCCACCGTGACCAGTGTGGCCACGGCTCCGACGAAGAAGACGATTGCTCCGGTCCGGACCATTCCGTCGCCCGGCCCGCTGGAATTCGCTTGGGTTTTGTCACGCACCCGACCAGGGTAGTTCCCAGCGCGAAGGAAGAATCCGGGGACGTCTTGTCACCGGCCCACGGACCAATAGTCTTGGTTCCTGGCGGGTCGGGCGACCCGCTGTAGTGCTATCCAGAGCCGTTTTCGCTCCGTCGTCCCCCGACGGGCGGGCCCGGCACAGACGAGTACGACGAGTACGAGGACGAGGACTTCACGTGCCTACCGGCAAGGTCAAGTGGTTCAACAGCGAGAAGGGCTTCGGCTTTCTCTCCCGCGACGACGGCGGCGACGTCTTCGTGCATTCCTCAGTACTGCCCGCCGGCGTCGACACACTCAAGCCAGGCCAGCGCGTCGAATTCGGCGTGGTCGCGGGCCAACGCGGTGACCAGGCCCTTTCCGTGGCGATTCTCGATCCCACACCGTCGGTGGCGGCCGCGCAGCGGCGGAAACCCGATGAACTGGCCTCGATCGTCCAGGATTTGACGACGCTGCTGGAGAACATCACACCCATGCTGGAAAAGGGCCGCTACCCCGACAAGGCGTCCGGCGCGAAGATCGCGGGCCTCCTGCGGGCGGTCGCCGACCAGCTGGACGTGTAGCGCGGGGAGTCCGGGGCGGGGCCGCTCCGGACTCAAGTCCCGCTAGGGAAACGACAGAGCGTCCGGACCGAGGGGCGGTACGAGTCCCTCGGCCGCGGCGCGGGTCAGCAGCCCGCGGACCGCCGCGTAGCCGTTCTCGCCGAGGTCGGCCGTGAACTCGTTGACGTACAGCCCGATGTGCTGGTCCGCCACCGCCGGGTCCATCTCCTGGGCGTGCTCCAGGACGTACGCGCGCGAGGCCTCCGGGTCGTCCCACGCCATCCGGACCGAGGTGCGGGCGGCGTCGGCGAGGGCGCGCAGCCGCTCCGCGCCCAGCGACCGCTTCGCGATGATCGCGCCCAGCGGGATCGGTAGACCCGTCGTCGACTCCCAGTGCTCGCCCATGTCGGCGAGGCAGTGCAGACCGTAGTTCTGGTACGTGAAGCGCGCCTCGTGGATGACCAGGCCCGCGTCGACCTTGCCGTCGCGTACCGCGGGCATGATCTGGTCGAAGGGCAGCACCACGATCTCGCCGACACCGCCGCCGGACAGCGTGTCCGCGGCCCAGAGGCGGAAGAGCAGGTACGCCGTCGACTTCTCGCTCGGCACGGCGACCGTCTTGCCCGTCAGGTCGACGCCCGGCTCACGGGTGAGGACGAGGGGCCCGCAGCCACGGCCGAGCGCGCCGCCGCAGGGCAGCAGCGCGTACGCGTCGAGGACGTACGGCAGCACGGCGTACGACACCTTCAGGACGTCCAGGTCGGACGTCTCGGCGGCGGACGCGGCGCGCTCCGCGATGCCGTTCGTGATGTCGATGTCGGCGAACGTGACGTCGAGGGCGGGCGCGCCCGGCACCCGGCCGTGCGCCCACGCGTCGAAGACGAACGTGTCGTTGGGGCAGGGCGAGTACGCGATGCGCAGCGGGCGGTCGAGGGGGGCCGCGGGGCTCTCGGGGCCATCAGTCGTCATGTGTGGTGCAACTCCTCAGTACCGGCGCGAACTTCCCGAACGCGTCGCTCAGCGCGGACAGCGCGTCGCCGATCCGCCAGGCGGCGCGGTCGCGCGGGCCGACGGGGTTGGAGATCGCGCGGATCTCCATGACGGGCAGGCCGTGCAGCACGGCGGCCTCGGCGACGCCGAAACCCTCCATGGCCTCGGCCAGGGCGCGGGGGTGCCGCAGCCGCAGGGCGGCGGCGCGCTCGGCGGAGCCGGTCACGGTGGAGACGGTGAGGACGGTGCCGGTCGCGGCACCGCAGGCGTCGGCCGTCTCCCGTACGAGGGAGGGCGGCGGGCGGTGGGTGACCGCGCCGAAGCCGAGCTCGGTGACGGGCGCGAACCCTTCCGGGGTCTCGGCGCCCAGGTCGGCGACGGTGATCTCGTCGGCGACGACGAGGGAGCCGACGGGCGCGTCGGGCGGGAAGCCGCCGCCGATGCCGGCCGACACGACGAGGCCGTAGGGCCGACCCTCGGCAGCGGCACGGGCGAGTGCGGTAGCCGTGCCCGCCGCGGCGGCCGCGGGGCCGACGCCGACGGCGAGAGCGTCGATCGACGGCCCGGTCGCCGCCCCCGTCAGCGCTCCGGCCACCGCGTCCCGTTCGGCGGGGACGGCGGTGGCGACGAGGACGCGCGGGGCGGGCGCGGCGTGCGGGATCAGGTCAGGAGTCCTTCTCGAACTTGAACGACCACAGACCCGTCGCCTTGGACTCCGAGCCCTTGCCGCCCTCGAGGAGGCTGACGGTCGACTTCTTGCCGCCACCGCCGTACTGCTGGTTGAAGAAGACGCTGCCCGGGATGACGACGTACGTCTTCTTGCTGGCCTCGGTCAGCGGCTGACCGTTCATCAGCAGCGTCCAGCCCTTCTCGGCCATCTCCGGGTCGACGCCGAAGCGGACCTTCTCGTCCGGGTCGATCTTCACGGACTTGACGTCCTTGTCCTGGAGGCAGGACTTGATCTGCGCCTCCTCGAGCTCCTTGCCGTCGTTGTAGCAGGAGGCCTCGGTGTTCACCGAGTCGCTGCCGACGGTGACGGTGGCGAGCGGCGTCGGCTTGTCGCAGGCCGAGAGGACGAGGAGTCCGGCGGAGACGGCGCCAAGAGCGGCCGCGGTGCGGCGGCGGCGCGCCGCGCTGTTCACATTCGCGGCTCCGCCGCGGAGCAGGGAGGTCATGGGCGAAGGCTATCGGGCGCGCCGGGGGGTGCTGTTACGCGGGGGGCATGGGCGTGCCGTTCGAGGCGGGCGTGGTCACAGGACCCGGGGTCGTGGGCCCGCGCGGCGGGACGACGTGAGCAGGCCCCGTACGGTCGACAGCCAGCCCACCGCCACGATCGCCGCCGCCACCGAGAGACCGAGCGTCCCGATCAGCGGCAGCGCGATGCCGATGCCGCCGCCGACCACCCAGGCCATCTGGAGCAGCGTCTCGGAACGGGCGAACGCGGACGTGCGGACCTGCTCGGGGACGTCCCGCTGCAGCAGCGCGTCCAGGGACAGCTTGGAGAGGGCCTGCGCGAAGCCGGCGCAGGCGCCGAGGCAGGCCACGCCCACCGCCCCGAAGAACACCGCGGACGTGATCGCCACGCCGAGCACCACCCCGACCACCGTCACGATGATCAGCTCCGGGGCGCGCGATTTCAGCCAGGCGCCGACGGCCGTGCCCAGCGCGTTGCCCGCACCCGCCGACACGCCCACGATGCCGAGCGACACCGCCGCGCTCTGGCCCGCGAGCGGATGCTCCCGCAGCAGGAACGCCAGGAAGAAGATGAGGAAGCCGGACAGGCAGCGCAGCGACGCGTTCGCGGCGAGGGCGTGGGTGACGGCGGGGCCGACCGTACGCAGCCCGAGGCGCCGTTTGCGGGACGTGTCGGAGGCCGCCTCGGCGCGGGCGTGCAGATGCAGGTGCTCCTCGTCCGCGGCGAGCAGTGCCTTGCTCTCGCCCTTGGACGAGTCCACCTTGTGCGGCAGCGAGAACGACAGGACCATCCCCGAGACGAAGATCACGAAGGCGCCGAAAAGGGGCCATCGCGGACCGACCGCCTGTAGCCCCGCGCCCATCGGCGCCGCGACGGCCGTGGCGAGCAGACCGCCGAGCGTGACCCGGGAGTTCGCCTTGACCAGGGAGAACCCCGGTGGCAGGAGGCGTGGCACGACCGCGCTTCGCACCACTCCGTACGCCTTCGACGCGACCAGCACGCCGAGCGCGGCCGGGTACAGCTCCACGCTGCCCGACACGACCGCGCCCGAGAGCACGAGCGCGAGCAGGGCCCGCGCCAGCATCGCGCCCGCCATCGCGGCGCGGCGGCCGTGCGGCAGGCGGTCCAGGAGCGGGCCGATGACGGGGGCGAGGAGCGTGAACGGCGCCATCGTGATCGCCAGGTACAGCGCGACACGGCCGCGGGCCTCGTCCGTCGGCACGGAGAAGAACACGGTCGAGGCGAGCGCCACGGTGATCATGACGTCGCCCGCGCCGTTCACGGCGTGCAGCTCGATGAGCTTGCCGAGGCCCGACTCGCCCGCTCCGTGGGCGTGGGTGGCCTTGCGGATGCCGCGGGCGGTGCCGGTGAAGGGGAGGTGCAGCGCGCGGCCGAGCGCGCGGGCGGTCCGTCTCGCCGGGCCCGGCGAGACGGTTCCTGTTCCTGCGGACATCGACCTGGTGGGGGCCACCCCGTCATAGTGCCCTGTTGGGGGCCTCACTAGTACGGATACTGGCTGTGAGCCCGTGGCGCCGCCTCTCCGCCGCTCCGCGGCGGGGTGGGGGTGGTTGCCCTGCGCCGTCCGGGCGGGAGTGCTTCGCCGCTCCGCGGCGGGTTTCCCACCCACCCACCCGTTTGCCCGGCACCGTGCGGTGGGCGTGGGGGTGCTTGTCCCGCACCGTGCGGTGGGCGCAATGCTCCGCCGCTCCGCGGCGGACTCCCCACCCACCCACCCGTTTGCCCCGCACCGTGCGGTGGGCGTGGGGGTGGTTGCCCTGCGCCGTCCGGGCGGGAGTGCTTCGCCGCTCCGCGGCGGGTTCCCCACCCACCCACCCGTTTGCCCCGCACCGTGCGCTGGGCGCAACACCCCGCCGCTCCGCGGCGTCACACCCGCCCGCCACGCGGGGAAAGGGTGGGTGGGTGGGGAAAACGCCGCGCAGCGGCGACGGGGGAGGGATGCGGTGCCGGGCGCCGTGTGCCGGGTGCAGTGGTGCGGGGGAGGCCCCGAGCCGCGTGCCGAGTGTCGTGGTGCGGGGGGCCCTGGCTGCGTGCCGGGTGTCGTGGTGCGGGAGGCACTGGGCTGCGTGGCGGGTGTTGTGGTGTGGGGAGGGGGCGTCGGGGGGTTTTGGGGGGGTATCGGTGGGGTGGTGTGGTGGGTGTGGGCGGGGGGTGCGGGGGCGGCTCGGGGCGCGGTGGCGTACGTCGGTGTAGGCCCAGGGGCCAGGAGAAGGTAGCGTGCGTAGCGCGCCTGCGGCGGTTGTTCTTGGCCGCGCGCCTCTCGGTCATCCCGCAGAATGGGTGACGTAGGTGCGCCCCGGAACGTCGGGCGCGGACGTTGACGCGGCCCTCTGGTCCGCTCCGTCCGCACCCCCGCGTAAAGGTGGCGCACTCGTGAGACGGCGTAGGAGAGAAGCGATACTTGTGAGCGCAGCGACAACGCGAAGCCGTACCCCGCGCACCCCGCGTACCCCCGACCGCCTCTGCGCCGAGGCGGTGGGCCTGGCACGTGCCGCGGCCGAGGAGGCCGCCGCGCCCGGTGTGGTCGGTGAGCATGTCGAGGTCGTCGTCGAGGGCGACCGCGTCGTCACGCACTTGTTCGAGTGCAAGGAGTTCGGGTACCGGGGCTGGCGCTGGGCCGTGACCGTGGCCCGCGCCTCGCGGGCGAAGGTCGTCACCCTCGACGAGACCGTGCTGCTGCCGGGCCCCGACGCGCTGCTCGCCCCCGAGTGGGTGCCGTGGAGCGAGCGGCTCCGGCCGGGCGACATGGGTCCGGGCGACCTGCTGCCGACCGATGCGGAAGACCTGCGGCTCGAGCCCGGGTACTCCGGCGAGGAGGAGCCGCCGCCGAACTCCGTGGTCTCGGAGGAGATGGCCGAGCTCGTCGAGGCGGAGGACGCCGAGGTGACGGCGGGGCCGCCCGCCGAGCTGCCGGTGCCGCCCGCCCGCGGCTCCATCGCCGCGGTCGCCGAGGAGCTCGGCATGCGCCGGGCGAGGGTCCTTTCGCGGTACGGGCTGCATGTCGCGGCGGACCGCTGGGACGAGGCGTACGGGGCGAAGACCCCGATGGCGCAGGCGGCGCCCGCCGCGTGCGTCAGCTGTGGCTTCCTCGTGCGGATCGGCGGCTCGCTCGGGCAGGCGTTCGGCATCTGCGGCAACGAGTTCGGGCCCGCGGACGGGCACGTCGTGTCGCTGTCGTACGGGTGCGGGGGCCACTCGGAGGCTGCGGTCATGCCGAAGCCGCCGCGTCCCGCGCCGCCCGTCCTCGACGAGACGCGCGTGGACGTGCTGCCGCTGCGCCCCGGCGCGGACTCCGGCTCCGTGAGCGCGGAGGGCCCCGGCGAGGACCTCGGGCACTCGTAGGAGCGGGCCGCTGACCCCGTCGGCGGCTGGTCCGTCACGAACGGCGCGTGACCCACCGGGACCTCGCCGACCGCCAGGTCGGAGAAGACCAGCGTCAGGTCGTGTGCGTTGGTGTCGATGCGCACCTCGTGGAAGTCGATGCCGATCTCCTTGGACCAGCGCTCGGCCGCCTTCGACTCCCGGACCAGCGACGCTCCGGGGTACATGGCGTGGCACTGCACGCCCCAGACGTAGCCGCCGAGGTCCGGGTCGGCACTCTCGTGGTCCAGGAGACGGTCGTCCAGCGACTCCCGCCAGGTGTCGGCGGCCAGGGACGTCTCGCAGCGGGCCTCGACGCAGTACCGGAAGAGGTGGCGCGGGTAGGCCGGGGGCACGCCGGTGCGCGGGTCGGCCGTCGCGTGGATGATGACCTCGTAGTCGCGCATGTAGTTGGTGGAGCCGTGGTGCACGACGGCGTGGTCGAACGTCTCTTCCAGGTGCTGTTCGAGTAGAGCGATGTCCATGCGTCGCTTTCCACCTCACCCGACGGTCCGGCCGTCACGGGATTTCGCCGGGCCGTCCGGCCCCCGACCCGCCTCCCCGGACGCGGTAGCGTTCGCCCGCAAGGCACGTCGCCCCACCCCACGCATGCATGGCCCACCCCCAGAGGAGACAGTCGACCGTGAGCAAGAACGTGCGGCCGGCGGCCGAGGGCACGGATCCCTTCGGCACCGCCCGCCTCCGCCGCGGAGTACTCGACGCATGGGCGGCCGCCCCGGCCCGTTTCCGTGAGGACGCCAACGCCGAGGAGGACCTCGCCCTCGGCGGCTACCGCGACCGCCTCGTCGTCGAGCTCGCGCAGAACGCCTCGGACGCCGCCGCCCGCGCGGGCGTTCCCGGCCGCCTCGCGTTGACGCTGCGCGGCGGGGTCCTCGCCGCCGCCAACAGCGGCGCGCCGCTCGACGCCACCGGGGTCGAGTCCCTCTCCACGCTCAGGGCCTCCGCGAAGCGGGAGCCGAGAGAGGCGGAGGCGGCCACGGACGGGCGCCCCGGCTCCGTCGGCCGCTTCGGCGTCGGCTTCGCAGCCGTCCTCGCCGTCTCCGACGAGCCCGCCGTCGTCGGCCGCACCGGCGGCGTCCGCTGGTCGCTGTCCGAGGCGCGGGCACTGGCCGCCGAGACCGCCCGGTTCAGTCCGGGCCTCGGGGACGAGGTGCGACGGCGTGACGGTCACGTGCCGCTGCTCCGCCTCCCGTTCGCCGCCGAGGGCACCGCCCCCGAGGGCTACGACACCGTCGTCATCCTGCCGCTGCGCGACGCCGCCGCCGAGGACCTCGTCGCCCGCCTCCTCGACGGCGTCGACGACGCGCTGCTCCTCGCCCTGCCGGGGCTCGAAGAAGTCAGCATCGAGACCCCGGACGGGACGACGCGCACGCTGCGCCGCCGCACCGAGGCCCCGTACACCGTCATCGAGGACAGCCGTGACGGCACGACCCGCTGGCGCACCGTCAGCAGGCAGGGACCCATCGAGCCCGCGCTCCTGAAGGGCCGGCCCGTCGAGGAGCGGCTGCGTCCGCACTGGTCGGTGACGTGGGCCGTGCCCGCGGGGGCCGACGGCGCCCCGGAGCGGCCGGTCACCAGCCCCGTCGTGCACGCGCCGACGCCGAGCGACGAGCCGCTGGGCGTACCGGCGCTGCTCATCGCCTCGTTCCCGCTGGACACCGCGCGGCGGCACGCCGCTCCGGGGCCGCTCACCGACTTCCTGGTGCAGCGGGCCGCCGACGCGTACGTCGAACTGCTCGCCGACTGGCGGCCGGTCACCGAGGGGATCATCTCCCTCGTGCCGGGGCCGCTCGGCAAGAGCGAGCTGGACGGCGCGCTGCGCCAGGGCATCCTGGACCGGCTGCCCCGCACCGCCTTCCTGCCGCCCGCGCTGCCCCGCGCCGAGGGCGACGAGGACGAGCTGCCGGAGGCCCTGCGGCCGCGTGACGCGGAGGTCGTCGAGGGCGCGGGCGCCGACACGGTCCGGGTTCTCGCCGAGGTGCTGCCGTGCCTGCTGCCCGCGGGTCTGGAGCGCCGCGCCGAGCTGCGCACGCTGGGCGTGGCGCGGATCGCGCTGACGGAGGCGGTGGACCGGCTCGCGGGCCTGGAGCGTGAGCCCGGCTGGTGGCGGCGGCTGTACGACACGCTGGCCGGGGTCGACCCGGACCGGCTCTCGGGCCTTCCGGTGCCGCTGGCGGGCGGGCCGACGCCTGCGCAGCACGGTTACGAGGAGGGCGCACCGGAGACCGGTGGGCGCGCCACCCGCACGACCATCGGCCCCCGCCAGGTCCTCCTCCCCACCCCCGGCGGAGACGACCGGCACGGCGGCGACGCCGACCCCGCCGTCCTCGCCCGGCTCGGCCTGAAGATCGCCCACCCGGACGCCGCCCATCCGCTCCTGGAGAAGCTCGGAGCGCTGCCCGCCACGCCCCGCGCCGTCCTCACGACCCCGCAGGTCCGTGCCGCCGTCGCCGCGTCGCTCGACGACGACACGTGGGACGAGGAGGCCCTGGACGCCGAGGAGTTGGCGGACGTCGTGCTCGCGCTCGTACGGGACGCGAACCTCGCGCCCGGCGACGAGCCGTGGCTGGCCGCGCTCGCGCTGCCCGACGAGGACGGCGAGCTCGCCCCCGCCGGCGAACTCGTCCTCCCCGGCAGCGACTTCGCGCAGGTCATGAGGGACGACGAACTGGCGCTCGTCGACCGGGAACTGGCCGACCGGTGGGGCGAGCAGCCGCTCGCCGCGTGTGGTGTGCTCGCCGGGTTCGCTCTCGTACGTGCCACGGATGTCGTCCTCGACCCCGATGAACTGGAGCCCCGTGACGGGGACTTCCCCGAGCCGGACGACGCGGGTCTGCTTGACGCCGTGGACGTGTGGTGCGAGGACGTCCTCGACCGGCTGCCCGACACGCCGGTGCCGCCGGTGGCGACCGAGATCGTCGCCGTACGGGACCTGGACCTGGTCGACGACGACTGCTGGCCGCAGGCCCTCGCCATGCTGTCGCGCCCGCCGCTGCGGGACGCGCTGACGCAGCCGTTGAGGGTGCTGCTGCCGGACGGGACGACGGAGACGGTCCGTTCGTACACGGCGTGGTGGCTGCGCGGGCATCCGGTCCTCGGCGGCCGCCGGCCCGCCGGACTGCGGGCGGAGGGCGGCGATCCGCTGCTCGTCGGGCTGTACGACGCGGCGGACGCGTCCGGCTTCGAGGACGAGCAGGTGCTGCGGGCGCTGGGCGTGCGGACGTCCGTGAGCGCCCTGCTGGCCGAGCCGGGCGGGGCGGCCGAGCTGCTCGACCGGCTCGCGGACCCGGAGCGGACCGTTTCCGCGGACCAGCTCCACGCGCTGTACGGGGCGCTGGCCGACCTCGACCCGGAGCAGGTGACGCTCCCCGACGAGCTGCGTGCGGTGGTGGACGGCGAGGTCGTGGTGGTCGACGCGGCGGACGCGGTGGTCGCCGACGCCCCCGACCTGCTGCCGGTGGCCGGCGGGGTGGCGCTGCTGCCGGTGCAGCCGGGCCGGGCCGCGGATCTGGCGGAGCTCTTCCAGGTGCGGCGGCTCAGCGAGACGGCGGCGGTGGAGCCGTCGGGGGAGGGCGTCGAGCACGACGTCCCCGAGTCGGTGCGGATCCTGCTGGGGGAGGGCACGCCGGAGACGTACGTCGAGTACGACGAGCTGGTCGCCGGGGGCGTGGAGCTGGACTGGCGCCGCACGCCGGACGGCGCGGTGCACGCGGCGACCCTGGAGGGCGTGGCGGCGGGCCTCGCATGGGCCGCGGGCCAGTGGCCGCGCCGCTTCGAGGTGGCGGCGCTGCTCGAAGATCCCTCACGCACGGAGGAACTGGCGCGGGACCGTTGGTTCGACTGAGGGAAGGAGGGGAGGCGCACTATAGGGCGTCTACGGGCGTCGAATGTGACGTTCGGAAGCGCGGTCACATTTTCTTCACGTGGTGTACAACCAGTCGCCCCTGTTGGGAGTCGGATCTTCCGAGTCAACAGACTCCTAGATCACTCGGTACCCGCGTGACGCGCCTCGCGCTCCGCGGGTCCCCTTCTCCACCTGGGGAAACACATGCGCATCCGTGCCACCGTGGCCGCACTGTCCGGCACCCTGGCCCTTTCCGCACTCGCTCTTCCGGCCGCCCAGGCCGCGGACGCCCCGAAGGCGCTGGAAGCCGCCACCTTCGCCGCCAAGGCATCGGCCGACGCCAGCGAGGGCGACACCAAGATCACGAAGGTCACCGTCAACGGTGGCAAGGACATCGTCGTCGGCACCTCCGCCAAGAAGACGGTCAAGATCGCCATCACCGCGACGGACCCGACCGGCATCGAGGACGCCACCGCGCTCCTGTGGCACGGCACGTCCTTCGACCGGAACCACATCGACGGTTCGATGGTCCCCAAGTCGGAGAGCGGCGACTGTAGGGCCGTGAACGCGACCACGTCCACCTGCACTGTGACGGTCGTCGCCGACCCGAAGGAGAACATCTACGGCAACGTCCTGGCCGGCAAGTGGAAGGTCTGGACGCTCGCCCAGGGCAAGGACGGCGACTACGTCCAGAAGGGCGCCTACGCCACCAACGTCTCTGTGAAGCGCGCCGCCCGCCTCACCACCAACGCTTCTCCCGAGCCCATCAAGAAGGGCAAGACCCTGACGGTCACCGGCGCCCTGACCCGCGCCAACTGGGAGACCTCGAAGTACGCCGGCTACACCAAGCAGTCCGTGAAGCTGCAGTACAAGAAGAAGGGTGCCAGCAGCTACACCACCCTCAAGACCATCAAGTCCGACACCAAGGGCAACCTGAAGACCACCGTCAAGGCCTCGGCCGACGGCTACTTCCGGTACGTCTTCGCGGGTACCTCCACCACCCCGTCCGTGACGTCGACCGCCGACTTCGTCGACGTCCGCTAGTCCGGGACTACGCCGGAAAGCGGCGGTCCACCCAGCGGTAGACGACCTCGATGACCAGTGAGGCCACCGCCGCTATCGCGACCGCCGCCCACGGCATCGTCGTGCCCACCAGCTTCAGCTGGAAGAAGTCCTGGAGCCAGGGCACGGTCAGCACGAGCAGGAAGCCGAGACCCATCGCGCCGATCAGGCCGATCCGCCACCACGTGTAGGGGCGGGCGATGATGGCGAGGACCCACATGGCGATCAGGAACAGCGCCAGCGTGGCCGCGCTGGTCTCGGCTTCCCGCGCGCCCGCGCCGTCGTAGTGGTGCCGGGCCAGCAGGTACGTCACGAACGTGGCGACGCCCGCGACGACGCCGCCCGGGATCGCGTACCGCATGACCCTGCGGACGAAGTGCGGTTTCGCGCGCTCCTTGTTGGGGGCCAGCGCGAGGAAGAAGGCCGGGACGCCGATCGTCAGCGTGGAGAGCAGCGTCAGGTGGCGGGGCAGGAAGATGTACTCGACCTGCGAGCAGACGACGAGCAGCGCGATGATCACCGAGTAGACGGTCTTCACCAGGAACAGCGTGGCGACGCGCGTGATGTTGCCGATGACGCGGCGGCCCTCGGCGACGACGGACGGCAGCGTCGCGAAGCTGTTGTTGAGGAGCACGATCTGGGCGACCGCGCGGGTCGCCTCGGAGCCCGAGCCCATCGAGACGCCGATGTCGGCGTCCTTGAGGGCGAGTACGTCGTTCACGCCGTCGCCCGTCATCGCCACGGTGTGGCCGCGTGACTGGAGGGCGCCGACCATGTCGCGCTTCTGCTGCGGGGTGACGCGGCCGAAGACGGAGTTGTCGTCGAGGGCCTGGCCCATCTCGTCCCGCTCGGTGGGCAGCTTGCGCGCGTCCACGGTGTTCTCGGCGCCGGGCAGGCCGAGCTTGCCCGCGACGGCGCTCACCGAGACGGCGTTGTCGCCGGAGATGACCTTCGCGGAGACGTTCTGCTCCTCGAAGTAGCGCAGGGTGTCGGCGGCGTCGGGCCGCAGCCGCTGCTCCAGGACGACCAGGGCGGTGGCCTTCGTGCCGGACGCCACCTCGGGGTTGTCCAGGTCCTTGTCGGCGCGGGCGAGGAGCAGCACGCGCAGGCCCTGCTTGTTGAGGTCCTCGATCTCGGCGAGGGAGGCGTCGCCGTCGGGCAGGAGCACGTCGGGGGCGCCGAGCAGCCAGGTCGACGTGGTGCCGTCGCCCTCGCTGAAGGAGGCGCCGCTGTACTTGCGGGCGGAGGAAAACGGCAGCGACTCCGTGCAGCGCCACTCCTCGCTGTCGGGGTAGGAGTCGATGATCGCCTGGAGCGAGGCGTTGGGGCGGGGGTCGGATTCGCCGAGGGCGCCGAGGACCTTGCGCACGTACGTCTCGTCGGCGCCGTCCAGCGGGCGCAGTTCGGTGACGTCCATGCCGCCCTCGGTGAGGGTGCCGGTCTTGTCGAGGCAGACCGTGTCGACGCGGGCGAGGCCCTCGATGGCGGGGAGCTCCTGCACCAGGCACTGTTTGCGGCCGAGCCGGATGACGCCGATCGCGAAGGCCACGGAGGTGAGGAGGACGAGCCCCTCCGGGATCATGGGGACGATCCCGCCGACCGTGTAGGCGATGGACTCCTTGAAGTTGTCGTCCTTGACGACGAGCTGGGAGATGACCAGGCCGATGGAGGTCGGCACCATCAGCCACGTCACGTACTTGAGGATCGTGGAGATGCCGGTGCGCAGCTCGGAGTGGACGAGGGTGAAGCGGCTCGCCTCCTCGGCGAGCTGTGCCGCGTAGGCCTCGCGGCCGACCTTGGTGGCCTTGAAGGCGCCGCCGCCCGCGACCACGAACGAGCCCGACATCATCTTGTCGCCGGGTTTCTTGATGACGGGGTCGGCCTCACCGGTGAGGAGCGACTCGTCGACTTCGAGGCTGTCGGTCTCGACGGCCTCGCCGTCGACGGGGATCTTGTCGCCGGGCCCGAGCTCCACCAGGTCGCCGAGGACGATCTCGGAGGCGGAGACCTCGGCGGCCCGTCCGTCGCGGCGGACGGTGGGTTTGGCCTCGCCGATGACGGCGAGACTGTCCAGCGTCTTCTTGGCACGCCACTCCTGGACGATGCCGATGCCGGTGTTGGCGACGATCACGAAGCCGAAGAGGCTGTCCTGGATCGGCGCGACGAACAGCATGATCACCCAGAGCACGCCGATGATCGCGTTGAAGCGGGTGAAGACGTTGGCCCGGACGATTTCGCTCAGGGAGCGCGAACTCCGTACCGGTACGTCGTTGACCTCGCCGCGCGCGACCCTCTCGGCCACTTCCGCGGAGGTCAGGCCGGTGGCCCGCCCTTTGGGTGGTGGCACCGGGTGGACCGGGTCGAGCTCGGCGCCCGCGTCGATATGCGTCATGCATTCGACGGTAAGGGGGGTCTTGCGGCTTCACCCCTTGAATGCCCCAAAGATCCGACCAGGGTAGGACGCGTCCCGTCCTGTGGTTGTACGGACCGCCGACGGGCTACTGGGGCTGTGTGACCTTCGACCTCTTGATCGCGGCGTCGCGCTTGCGTACGTACCAGATGCCGATGAGGCCGAGGCCCGCGCCGGCCAGGCAGGTCCACACCCACCAGGTGGCGTCGCGGTCGTCGAACCAGCCGTAGAACGGCAGCTGGACCAGGAAGAGGACGAACCAGAGGATCGTGCCACCGGTGATGGTGGAGACCACGGGGCCCTCCAGGGGCTCCGGCGCCTCGTGCTTGGGGGTCCACTTCGCCATGGGTACAGCTTACGAGGCGGGGTCGGGGGTGTGTACACCCGTTGCCCCGCTGGGGTCTACGCGCGGAGATAGCGATTTCGGCTTCATGTATTCATACTGAAACGGCTCGTTAATGGCCGATTGCTTTCGTACGAAGAAACAAAGCACTCAAGTTCCGCCGCTTAACGATCTTTCCCTTCCCTGAGCTCATGAGGTCACGCATGTCTCCCTCGGCCAGCGCCCCGGTCGACGCCAAAACGCCGCAGCCGCAGCCCCCTCAGGGCGGCCTCGACAGGTACTTCAAGATCACCGCGCGCGGCTCGACCCTCGCCAGGGAAGTCCGCGGCGGCTTCGCCACCTTCTTCGCGATGGCCTACATCGTCGTGCTGAACCCGATCATCCTCGGCAGCGCGAAGGACATGTACGGGCACCAGCTCGACAACAAGCAGCTCGTCACCGCGACCGTGCTGACCGCCGCCTTCACCACGCTCCTCATGGGCGTCATCGGCAACGTGCCCATCGCGCTCGCCGCGGGCCTCGGCGTCAACACCGTCGTCGCCCTCCAGCTCGCGCCCCGCATGTCGTGGCCCGACGCCATGGGCATGGTCGTCCTCGCCGGCTTCGTCGTGATGCTGCTGGTGGCGACCGGTCTGCGGGAACGCGTGATGAGCGCCGTGCCGCTGGGCCTGCGCAAGGGCATCGCCATCGGCATCGGCCTCTTCATCATGCTGATCGGCCTCGTCGACGCCGGCTTCGTCTCGCGCATGCCGGACATCGCGCACACCACCGTCCCGCTGCGGCTCGGCGCCGACGGACACCTCAACGGCTGGCCCGTCCTCATCTTCGTGCTCGGCGTGCTGCTCACCCTCGTGCTCCTCGTGCGCAAGGTGCCGGGCGCGATCCTGCTCAGCATCGTCGTCATGACGGTCGTCGCGATGATCATCCACGCCGCGGCCGGGCTCAAGAGCGAGTCCTGGGGTCTGACCAGCCCGGAGTGGCCCGGCAACCCCGTGTCGACACCGGACTTCGGGCTCGTCGGCCAGATCAGCCTGTTCGGCGGCTTCGAGAAGGTCGGCGTCCTGACCGGCATCCTCTTCGTCTTCACCGTGCTGCTCTCGTGCTTCTTCGACGCGATGGGCACGATCATGGGCATCGGCGACGAGGCGAAGCTGACCGACGCCAACGGCAACATGCCCGGCATCAACAAGGTCCTCTTCGTCGACGGCATCGCCGTCGCCGCGGGCGGCGCCTCGTCCGCCTCCGCCACCACCTGCTTCGTGGAGTCCACCGCGGGCGTCGGCGAGGGTGCCCGCACGGGCTTCGCGAACGTCGTCACCGGCGGCCTCTTCGCCGTCGCGCTCTTCCTCACGCCGCTCGCCACGATGGTCCCGTCCCAGGCGGCCACGCCCGCGCTGCTCGCGGTCGGCTTCCTGATCCTGTCCGGGTCCATCGGGCAGATCGACTGGGCGGACTACACGATCGCGATCCCCGCGTTCGTGACGATGCTGATGATGCCGTTCACGTACTCGATCACGAACGGCATCGGCATGGGCTTCATCACCTTCACGGTGCTGCGGCTCGCGTCCGGGCGGGGGCGCGAGGTGCCGGTCGCGATGTACGCGGTGTCGGCGGTGTTCGCCTTCTACTACCTGATGCCGGCGCTGAACCTGACGTAGCCGCCGCGGCGGACCACGGCTCACGCAGCCCCGTAGAACTTCTCTGTCTCCTCGACGGACGCCTTGAAGCGCTCGTCGAAGTCGTCCCGAATGAGCGTCCGGACCACATAGTCCTGGACGCTCATTCCTCTTTTGGCCGCGTGCTGTCGGAGCCGGTCGAGCAGCTCACCGTCTATGCGCAGGCTGAGCACTGGCGATCCCATGCCTGACAGGGTCCTCGGCCCCCCGAGCCCGGTGCGTCACTTTCCGAAGTCACCTCACTCGTTCGGGTGACGAAATGGTTCGGTCTCGTACTTCTGGGAATCCAAGTGGTCTTTAGCTTGGGTAATGAGTTACGCTAACAAACATGCCGGACCTCTCCCATGGTGACGATGCCGTCGCCGTGAACGCCTTGCGCTCCGCTGTGATGCGCCTGTCCCGTCGACTCAAGCACCAGCGTGTCGACGAGTCGCTGAGCCCCACCGAGATGTCGGTGCTCGGCACCCTCGCCCGCTGCGGCTCCGCCACCCCGGGCGAGCTCGCCCGCAAGGAGCACGTGCAGCCGCCGTCGATGACCCGCATCGTGGCGCTGCTCGAGGCCAAGGGCCTGGTCCGGCTCGAGCCGCACCCCGAGGACCGCCGCCAGAAGGTGGTGACCCAGACGGAGACCGCCGAGGCCATGCTCGAAGAGAGCCGCCGCAAGCGGAACGCCTGGCTCGCCGGCCTGGCCGAGCACCTCGACGACGACGAGTGGGCGCGGCTCCGCGCCGCCGCTCCCGTACTGGAGAAGCTCGCGCACCTGTAGTCCCGCGGCCCCCCGCGGGCACTCCCGCACCCCGTGGGAGCCGTACGTACGCCAAGGAGGCGAACCCGCTTTGAGTACGGGATCCGGAGCAGACTCCGCCCCCGCACCAACCGCCCTCGACAAACCCGTCCGCCCTGCCAAGACCTCGATGTTCAGCTCGCTGAAGATCCGCAACTACCGGCTCTTCGCGACCGGCGCGGTCGTCTCGAACACCGGCACCTGGATGGCCCGCATCACCCAGGACTGGCTGGTGCTGAGCCTCACCGGCTCCTCCGCGGCCGTCGGCATCACCACGGCCATGCAGTTCCTGCCGATGCTGCTCCTCGGCCTGTACGGCGGCGTCATCGCCGACCGCTTCGCCAAGCGCAACCTGCTCTTCCTCACGCAGGGCGCGATGAGCCTCAGCGGGCTCTTCCTCGCGGCGCTGACCCTCAGCGGCCACGTCCAGGTCTGGCACGTCTACTTCGCGGCCTTCTTCACCGGCCTCGTCACCGTCGTCGACAACCCGACGCGGCAGTCCTTCGTGTCCGAGATGGTCGGACCCGACCAGGTCCGCAACGCCGTCTCGCTGAACTCCGCCAACTTCCAGTCCGCCCGCCTCATCGGCCCCGCCGTGGCGAGCGCGCTGACCGCCGCGGTCGGACCCGGCTGGGCGTTCCTCGCCAACGGCCTGTCCTTCCTCGCGCCGCTCACCGGCCTCATGCTGATGCGCACCGCCGAGCTGCACCACACCCCGCGCAAGCCGCGCGGCAAGGGGCAGCTGCGGGAAGGCCTGAACTACGTGTCGAAGAACCCCGAGCTGATCTGGCCGATCGTCCTCGTCGGCTTCATCGGCACCTTCGGCTTCAACTTCCCGATCTGGCTGAGCGCCTTCGCGGACGACATCTTCCACGGCGGCGTGGGGATGTACGGGCTGTTCAACACCCTCATGGCGATCGGTTCGCTGGCAGGCGCGCTGCTCGCGGCCCGGCGCGGCACGTCGCGGCTGCGCCTCCTCGCCGGGGCGGCCACCGCCTTCGGTGTGCTGCAGATCGTGGCCGCGTTCGCGCCCGAGCTGTGGATGTTCGTCGCGCTGATCGTGCCGATCGGCATCCTCGGCCTGACGGTGAACGTCACCGCCAACTCCTCGGTCCAGATGGCCACGGACCCGGAGATGCGGGGCCGTGTCATGTCGCTGTTCATGATGGTCTTCACCGGCGGCACGCCGCTCGGCGGCCCGCTCTTCGGCTGGCTCGCCGACGCGTACGGCGTGCGGATCAGCATGGCCGTCGGCGGTCTCGTCTGCGCCCTCGCCGCGGTCGGCGTCGGCCTGATGCTGGCCCGCGCCGCCGACCTGCGGCTGAAGGTGGACCTCCGCCGCGGCCGGCAGCACGTGCAGTTCGTACCGAGGGAGCGCGAGCTCGCGACGGCGGCGTGACGCCGGGCGGCGGGCAGCGGGGTCACGGTGGCCGGTCTGTGCCGCCGGGCCGATCGGCCGGTCGGATCGTGAGGCCGTCGGCCCACCACGGGCCTGTAGACCGGGCGTGGGCCCGTCCGACGGGCCCGCGGCCGTCGTGCGGGGATCGGTGGGCCCGTGGGGTCAGACTCGCCGGGCCAGGATCTGGCCCGGCCAGGCGTCGTCGACCGTGAACGACGACGTCCGTTCGAAGCCGTTGCTCTCGTAGTACGCGACGAGCTTGCCGTCGTCGCCCGCGTAGCAGTCGACCCGGAGCAGGGACACCCCCTGTCTCCGGGTCTCCCGCGCGGCGTGCGCGAGGAGCACGCGGCCCACGCCGCGGCCCGCGTGGCGGCGGTGGTCGGCGGCCAGCAGGTGGACGTACCGCTCGGGTTCGTCCGCCGCGGGGATGACGTCGCCGCCGGGCCCGTCGGTGAGCGTCACCGTGCCCGCGACCTCGCCGCCGATCTCCGCGATCCACGGTTCGCCCGTCGTCAGGTACTTCTCGACGAGCGCGACGGCCTTCGGATTCTCCGACCAGGGCTTGGTGCCCCACTGGCCGGTGCGCCCCTGCGAGACGAGCCACTCCACGGCCCCGTCGAAGAGCGCGAGGACGGCGGGAATGTCGTCGGCCCCGCCCTGCCTGATCTCTATCGGCTCATTCATGCGGGGAGGTTAGCGTCACCCCATGAGACTCTTCGCCGCGGTCCTCCCGCCGGACTCCGCGTCCACCGAACTCGCCGCCGCGGCGCACGCGTTGCGCGCACTGCCCGGTGCCGACGGGCTGCGCTGGACGGCCCGCGACAGCTGGCACTTCACCCTCGCCTTCATGGCCGAGGTCGACGAGGCGACCGTGCCGGACCTCACCGCCCGGCTTGAGCGTGCCGCGCACCGCACGCCGCCGTTCTCCCTGGCCCTGCGCGGCGGCGGACACTTCGGGGGCCGGGCGCTGTGGGCGGGCGCCGCGGGGGACGTGGCGGCGCTGCGGATGCTGGCCGCGCGCTCGGACGCGGCGGCGCGCAAGGCGGGCGTGACGATGGAGGAGCACCGGCACTACCGCCCCCACCTGACGCTGGCGCGTGCCGGGGGCGAGGACGACCTGCGGCCGTACGTCGACGCGCTCGCCGACTTCCGGGGCGCCGCGTGGACCGTGCGGGAGCTGACCCTCCTACGCAGCAATCTGCCGAGGAGCGGGGTGCCCGGGGAGCGCCCCCGGTACGAGGCCGTCGGGCGCTGGGTACTGGGAGGCGACGCGGGGGAGTCCGGCGGCGCCGGTTAACCTCGTCTGCGTGGACCCGAAAACCAGAAACCGGATCATGGCCGGTGTGCTCGTGCTGATGTTCGTCGTGGTGGCGGTGGCGGCCGCGTTCGGCTAGCCGCCGACGCGGCCGCCACCGGCCGCCCCCGTTCACCAGGCGAAGGACTCCGGTGAGGGGCCGGGGCCGGGGAAGATCTCGTCCAGCGCGTCGAGGACCTCGCCGGACAGGTCGAGGTCGACGGCGCGCAGTGCGGATTCGAGCTGCTCGGCCGTGCGGGGCCCGACGATCGGCGCGGTGACGCCGGGCCGGGTCAGCAGCCAGGCCAGCGCGACCTCGCCGGGCTCCAGGCCGTGCTTGTCGAGCAGGTCCTCGTACGCCTGGACGCGCGCGCGGACCTCCGGCTTCGCGAGCTCGGCGGCGGCGCGGCCGCCGGTGCGGCGCGACCCCTCGCCCTCCTTCTTCAGCACGCCCCCGAGCAGGCCGCCGTGCAGGGGCGACCACGGGATGACGCCGAGGCCGTAGTCCTGGGCGGCCGGGATGACCTCCATCTCGGCGTCGCGGGCGGCGAGGTTGTAGAGGCACTGCTCGCTGACGAGGCCGTAGCCGCCGAGGCGCCGGGCGGTCTCGTTGGCCTGGGCGATCTTGTAGCCGGGGAAGTTGGAGGAGCCCGCGTAGAGGATCTTGCCCTGCCTGACGAGGACGTCGACGGCCTGCCAGACCTCCTCGAACGGTGTCTGCCGGTCGATGTGGTGGAACTGGTAGAGATCGATGTGGTCGGTCTGGAGCCGGCGGAGGCTGTCCTCGACGGCGCGGCGGATGCTGAGCGCGGAGAGCCGTTCCTGGTTCGGCCAGGTCTCCTCCCCGTGCGGGGCCATGCTCCCGTAGACCTTGGTGGCCAGTACGACCTTGTCGCGGCGGCCGCCGCCCTGCGTGAACCAGGTGCCGAGGATCTCCTCGGTGCGGCCCTTGCCGGCGCTCTGGCCGTAGACGTTGGCGGTGTCGAAGAAGTTGACGCCCGCGTCGAGCGCGGCGTCCATGAGCGTGTGGCTGTCGGGTTCGTTGGTGAGCGGCCCGAAGTTCATGGTCCCGAGCGTGAGCCGGCTGACCTTGAGCCCTGTGCGTCCCAGCTGCGTGTACTTCATGGGGATCAAGCCAACGGGGTGGAGTGCGCTCTAGGCAAGGGGGTCGCGGCAGGCGGGGCGAGGTCAGTCGCGGGGGAACGTGTCGGTCGCGAGGACGAGGTCGACGACGGTGCCGGTCAGGTCGATCTCCTTGCCGAAGTCGGACTTGGACTCGGTGCGGTACTCGCCGTCCTTGGGGTCGGTGTGGACGTGGCAGCGGCCCTGGTAGGGGTCGACGATGAGGTACACGGGGACTTCGGCTTCGGCGTAGGTGGTCTTCTTCGGGCCGTAGTCGTTCAGGCCGGTGCCGCGGGAGATGACCTCGGCGATGAACTCGACGTCCTGGTAGCGCCAGCGGCCGTTCTCGTCCGGCTTCGCTCCGTCCTTCAACTTTGCGAGGTCGGGGCAGAAGCCGTTCTGGTCGCCAGGGAAGTCGATGCGCACGTCCGTCATCACCAGTGCATCCCGGCTGAACCTGTCATCCAGGGCGTAGAGCACCCTCCGGATGTGCTGCCAGTGCACATTCCGTTGCGGCACCATGTGGACGGCCCCCTCGACGACTTCCGCCTTGATTCCCTCGGGGACCAATCGCTCGATGAGCTCGAACCATCGGTCCAAGCTCCACTCGTCGTCGTCGGCCATCTCGATCCTGTCGGTCAGTACATCTACGACGGTCATCGTGGCACTCCTCCCCGGCCGCCCTCGGTCGAACGCAGTCGCGCAGTACAACGATACGCACGGTGACAAGGTCACGCGCCGCCCAGCCAGCCCGCCGCGTCGAGGCGGAACGCGTCCGGCGGTACGACCGCACGGAGGGACGACTCCAGGTCGGCCAGGCGGTCCGCGCCCAGGGTCGCCGCCCACTGGGCCCGCAGCTCGTCGAAGAGCGCCGCCGAGCGGCGGAGCGCGTCGATGCCGTGCGGGGTGAGGCGGACGAGTTTGCGGCGGGCGTCGGCGGGGTCGTCGGTGCGGGCCGCGTAGCCGAGGGCGATCAGGCGGTCGACCGTCTTGCCGGCCGCCTGCTTGGAGACGCCGAGGCGGCGTCCGACCTCGCTGGCCGTGGCGCCGTCCGGCCCGATGGCCTGCATGGCGAAGCCGTGCGCGGGGCGTACGTCGGGGTGGCCCTGGCGGGCGAGTTCGGCGTGCAGGCGGTCGATGAGGGTGCGGAAGCCGGCGAAGAGGAGGAGGGGGAGCTCGTAGCCCTTGCCAGGATCGTCAACCTGGTTTACTTTCTTCTTGTCGTCAACCATGTTGTCTATTCTAGGGGCCGGGTCGGCCCGCAGGGGGATACGCATGTTCACCGCACGCACACTGGAGACCGCACCGCCCGACTCGCGCCCCGCGATGGAGCGCACCGCCGCCGCCTTCGGGCAGGTGCCGGACGCCGTCGCGCGGCTCGCCGAGTCGCCCGAACTCCTCAACGGCTTCCTGGAGATGACCGCCGTCTTCGACCGGACGACCCTCGACCCCGTCGCCCGCGAGGTCGTCGTCATGACGGTGGCGACGCGCAACGACTGCCACATCTGCGTGACCCTGCACACCGGCAAGCTGCGCAAGCTGGGCGCGGGGTCCGAGCTGGTGAACGCCCTGCGCGAGCAGCGGCCCCTGGGTGACGAGCGCCTGGAGGCCGTCCGGCGGTTCACGCTCGCCGTCCTCGCCACGGCGGGCGGCGTACCGGACGACGACCTCCAGGCGTTCCTCGCCCACGGCCACACCGAACGCAACGCGCTCGAAGTCGTCCTCGGCATCGGCGCGTACACGATGTCGACGCTCGCCAACCGCCTCACGCGGGCGGCCTGACCGGCGCAACGCGCGACGTGGGTCAACTCCATTGCAATACAAGCGACTTGACTCACAATGAGCCCATGGATGTCGTTGCTGAAGCGGTGCGCGTGGTGGCCGGGTTCGCCGGCGGGGCGGCGGGGGCCGTGGGGGCCGAGGTGGGGCAGAGCGTGTCCGACCTCGTGCGGCGGCGCGTCGGGGCCGATCCGTCCGGGCGGGCCGCGCTCGCCGTCGTGGACGAGCGGCCGCGGGACCCGGACGCCCTGGCCGCCCTGACGGCGGCCGTACGGGAACGGGTCGTCGCGGACCCGGAGTTCGCCGCCGGGCTCGCGCAGGCACTGGCGCAGGCGCTCGCGGGCGCGCCACCGTCCGAGCCGCCACCACCGGCGGAGCCGCCGTCGGCGCCGTCCGACCCGCCTCCGCCCCCGCCCGAGCCGCCGCGGCAGAACACGGGCAGCATCGTCATCGACGGCGGCGCGAAGGTGCGGGGCAGCACGCTGTCGCTGGGTCCCGTGACCTTCAACAACACCCCGGCCGGACGCACGGCACTCGTCGCGTGCCTGGCCGTCCTCGCCGCTCTCGTGGTCCTCGCCGTCTACGGCGGCACGAAGGCGTTCGACGGCGACGACTCGCCGGGCGGGGGCGGGGTGGCCGCGTCGGGCGTGGAGGCGGGCGACGCCGCGGTCGGCGGCACGGGCGACGGGTCCGGCGACGGGTCCGGGAGCGATGCGGGTGGCGGCGGGCAGGGTGAGGGCGAGTGGAAGCCCGAGCCGTTGGCCGACGCCGACGCGGTCCTGGGCGTCCTGCCCGACACGACGAGTCTCGCGTCGGGCTGGACGATGACCAGTGCGCCCTCCGCGGAGGCCTCCTCGCAGGACGACGGCTCGACGTACGAGGGGGAGGCCGCGTACCAGGGGAGCTACGGCATGGACACCCGGTTCCGTGTGGTCGCGTACCCGAGCACGGACAAGGCCTCCGCCGCCTTCCGCGCGCGGAGCCGGGAGGCGGCCGAGGAGGGCGCGCGGCGGATGACGATGCCGGCGGTCGGCGACGAACTCATCGCGTTCTCCCTGTCCGAGAGCCGCGGCGGGGGGTACGTCACCGAGACCACCAATTACACGATGGTCCGCACCGGCACGGTGATCACCATCGTCAGCGGCAAGGACACGGAGAGCCGGAGCTACGACAGCGAGGACCTGCGGTCCGTCACCCAGCTGATGTCCGAACGGGCGCGGAGTGCCCAGTCGGGCTGAGGCCCTCCGCGCTCCGGGCCCGGTAGCGGCCGGGGGTCGTGCCGAACGTACGCGTGAAGGCGTGGGAGAGGGCGTACGGGGAGCTGTAACCGACCTGGCGGGCCACCGTGTCCAGGGAGGCCGTCGAGTCGCGCAGGAGCGCGGCCGCGCGGGACATGCGCCACCAGGTGAGGTACGCCATGGGGGCGCGGCCCACGAGGGTGGTGAAGCGGCGGGCGAGCGTGGCGCGGGAGACACCCGTGCGGGACGCCAACTCCTCGTTGGACCAGGGCGCTTCGGGGGCCTCGTGGAGGAAGCGCAGGGCCTGCGCGACGACCGGGTCGCCGAGCGCGGCGGGCCAGCGGGCGAGGCAGTGGGAGTCGGCCTGGGAGTCCGTCAGCCAGGCGCGCACCATGTAGACCAGGAGCAGGTCGAGAAGGCCCGCCACGGCCACGTCCCCGCCGCAGCGTGAGGCGCCCGCCTCCCTGCCGAGCAGGTCGATCGCGGTCTGCAGCTCCGGGTGGTGGCCGGGCCTGCGGGGCAGGTGGACGATGTCGGGGATCTCGTCGAGCAGGGGGTGCGCCTGGCCGCGGTCCAGGTGGTACTTGCCGCAGAGCATCTCGACCGCGGGGCCGGGCGGGCCCCCGGGTGCGCGGTCGTGCGTCACCGGCAGGGCGTGCTGCTCCACCCAGTGGTCGAAGGGCGTGGCCCGCGCGGCCGTGGGCCCGTCGGCGGGCGCGTCGGCGAGGACGTGTCCCGAGCCGCGCGGCAGCAGCACCACGTCACCGGCCGTGAGCGCGAACGGGGCGCCGCCGTCGTCCGGCAGCAGCCAGCAACTCCCCTCCAGGAGCACGCGGAAGCCGAGACCGTCGTACGAGGGGATCCTGGTGCACCACGAGCCGGCCGCCCTGATCCGGTTGGAGACCGGCTGTCCGACCCGTGCCGCCGAGATCGCATCACTGACCACGTCCATGGCGGGAGCCTAGCGCGTGAGACGTACGCGTATCCGGTTGAGGCGGACGGGCATTGAGGCGCTCGTACCCGCCTCCTTAGGTTGAGTGCATGAGCGAACTCAGCGCACACAAGGTCATGTTGGGTGACGTCGAGGTCAGCCGGGTCGTCGAGGTCGGAAGGTTCCCGCTGCCGACGGAGGTCATCGCGCCCGAGGTGCCGGACGAGGTGTGGCGCGGCAACGAGAAGTGGCTCGCGCCCGACCACTGGGACCCGGGCAGCGGCGACGCCCTCGCGGTCATGCAGACGTGGGTGCTCAGGAGCGAGGGCGGGACCGTCCTCGTCGACACGGGCATCGGCAACGGCAGGGAGCGGCCCGGGGTGCCCGCCTTCGAGGGGCTCGACACGGACTACCTGGGCCGGCTGGCCGCCGCGGGGGTCCGCCCCGAAGACGTCGACGTCGTCGTCAACACGCATCTGCACGGCGACCACATCGGGTGGAACACACACAACGCGGGCGGAAGTTGGGTGCCGACCTTCCCCAACGCCACCTACCTCGTCCCGGCCGCCGACCACGCCTTCTACGGCCCCGAACGCGGCGACGCCGTCCGCGTGGACCACAGGTACGGCTTCGCGGACAGCATCGCCCCCGTCGTGGAGGCAGGGCAGGCCGTGCTGTGGGAGGGAACCCACCGCATCGACTCCCACCTCACCCTGGAGTCCGCGCCCGGCCACACCCCCGGCTCGTCCGTGCTGCGGCTGAAGTCGGGCACCGACCGCGCGGTCTTCGTCGGCGATCTCCTCCACGTCCCGGTGCAGATCCTCGAACCGTGCTGCAGCAGCGCCTTCTGCGAGGATCCGAAGGAGGCGGCCGCGTCGCGTGTCCGGGTGCTGGGGCGGGCCGCCGACGAGGGCGAGCTGGTGGTTCCGGCGCACTTCGCCGGGCCCGGCGCCGTGGAAGTGCGCCGTGAGGGGGAGAAGTTCGCGATCAGCCGGTGGGTGTGATCGGTCGGTGGGTGTGATCAGCCGGCGGGCGTGAGCAGCCGCTCGGTGTCGTAGGGGCCGCCGATGCCCCACGCCTGGGACATCGCGTCCGCGAACGCCGCCGCCAGTTTGTGCTCGCCGCTCGCGTTCGGGTGCGTGCCGTCGTACGTGTCGACGTGGATGTCGTACGCGGGCGGGCGTGAGGCGAGGAGGAGCGGGGAGCGGGGCGTGTCCAGGTCGGCGGCCGCCTTCGCGAGGAGTTCGTTGAAGCGGGCGACCTCGGCGGCGAAGGGGGCGTCCGTCTCGGCGCGGATGTTCGGGATGACGGGGAGCAGGACCATCCGGACGTGCGGGCTGGCCGAGCGGGCCGCCGTGACGAAGGCGCGGACGTTGTCCGCGGTCTGGTCCGCGTTCGTGTAGAAGCCGAGGTCGATGAGGCCGAGGGAGACGAGCAGGACGTCGGCGGGGTCGCGGGTGAGCGCGCCCGCGATCCGCGGGGCCATGTGCAGCCAGCCCTCGCCCCAGCCCGCGAGGTGGTTGCGGGGGAAGTCCGGGGAGGCGGCGGCGTACGCGTGGGAGAGGGGCTCGCCCGCCGCCTTGTCGTAGAGCGCGGTGCGCGGGCCGACCACGGCGACGCCCTCGGGGCCGAGGGTGCCGCGCAGGTGCTGCCACATCCGGTGGCGCCAGGTGTGTTCCCCGGCGCTTCCGATGGTCATCGAGTCGCCGACGAACATGAACCTGAGCATCCGCTCATCATCCCGGATGAGTGCGGCCCACTGCGATGTGAGGCTGCGCACGCTGCCCGCCCGCCCGCCCGCCCGCCCGGGCGGAGGGCGGGCGGGGGCGGATGGCACGCTTGGCCCATGCGTTCGCTTCGGGCTGTTCCGTCTGCTCCGTCTGTTCCGTCTGCCCCGTCTCTGCCGGCCGTCCTCGCCGGTGTCGGCGCCGCGCTGGTCCTCACCGTGGCCGCCGCCCTGCCCGCCGCGGCCGACGGCCACGACGGGTTCACGATCGAGGACCCGCGCATCGTCGAGTCCAGCGGCCTCGCCGCGTCCCGCGCCCACCCCGGCATCTACTGGACGCACAACGACCAGGACAAGGGCGCCTTCCTCTACGCGGTCGACTCCAGGACGGGGAAGACCGTCGCCACGATCACCATGACCGGCGTGGGCAAGCCGCGTGACGTCGAGGCGATCTCGGTCGGCGGCGACGGCAACATCTACGTCGGCGACATCGGCGACAACCTCAACGGCACCTGGTCCAACGTCTGGGTCTACAAGCTCCCCGAGCCGAAGACCCTGAAGGACCAGACGGTCCGCGCCACGCAGTACGACGTGAAGTACGCCGACGGGGCGCGGGACGCGGAGGCGCTGATGGTGCACCCGAAGACCGGCCGGGTCTACATCGTGAGCAAGAACGAGGACGGCGGCGGCCTGTACGAGGGCCCGGAGCGGCTGTCCGCGTCCGGCACGAACGTCTTCAAGCGGATCTCCGAGATCGACCTGTGGGTGACCGACGGCGCGTTCTCGCCCGACGGCGAACAGCTGGCGCTGCGCGGGTACTTCGGCGGCATCTGGTACGCGTGGCAGGGCGCCGGCGAGAAGCCGCAGCGCAAGGGCCGCCTGAGCGTCCCGTTGCAGCGGCAGGGCGAGTCGGTGACGTACACGCTCGACGGGACCACGCTGATGTACGGCACCGAGGGCGAGCGGAGCGAGGTCAAGCCCGTGGAGGCGCCGGGCGGCGGGTCGGGGGACCGCTCCGGCGGGTCGTCCGGCGGTGCGGGGTCCGGTGACGGGGGCGGGGACTCCGGGGCCGAGGGCGGCTTCAAGACGGGCGCGATCGTCGTCGGGGCCGTACTGCTGGCCGCGTTCGGCTGGAAGCGCCTGGGGAAGCGGAGCGGCACCCGCCGCAGGTAGCCGGGTAGCCGGGTGGCCGGGTAGCCGGGTGGCCGGGTGGCCGGGCCCGCTGCCCTAGCCCTCGGCGCCGCGCCGGGCCACCAGGGTGTCCAGGCCGTCCAGGAGGCGCTGCAGACCGAACTCGAAGTGGTCGAAGTCCGGGCTGAACGAGTCGTCGGCGAGGCCCGCGAGGGTCGGATAGTGGCCGCTCTTCATGATGCGTCCGAGGGTCGGGGCCTGCGCTTCCCAGAAGTCCTGCTCGGACAGGCCGTTCCTGGTCGCGGCCTCCATTTCGTGCACCTGGGTGCGGGCGACCCCGGTGACGTACCCCTCCGTCATGACGATCACCCCGATCAGCTCCGGGTCGGTGAGACCCATCGGTTTGATGCGGGACAGCACGCGGTCGAGGCCGCCGACCGCGCCGGGGCCGAGGACCGGGCGGGCCTGGTTGGCGTGGAGCAGCCAGGGATGGCGGCGGTAGAGGACGAGGGTCTCGCGCGCGAACGCCTCGACGGCCTCGCGCCACCCGCCGGTGAACGGCTCGTCCTCCTCCGGCGGCGTGTTGACGCGGTCCAGCATCAGATCGACGAGGTCGCCCTTGCCGGGGACGTACCGGTACAGGGACATCGTGCCGGTGCCGAGCTCCGTGGACAGCCGCCGCATGCTGACGGCCGCGAGCCCTTCGGCGTCCGCGAGCCGCACCGCCTCGGAGACGATCCGGTCCAGCGTGAGCCCCGGCTTGGGGCCGCGGGCCGGACGGCCGCCCTCGCCCCAGAGCAGCTCCAGGCTGCGGGTGATGTCGCTGCCGGTGCGCCGGTCGTCGCCGCCGTTCGTGCTCGTCATGACGCTCAGCCTAATCGCAGACACCAGAACTGGGTACGGTGTACCCGTAAAACTGGGTACGGTGTACTCTCAATTGGGTACGGCGTACCCAGAGGGTGTGGGAAGGGGCAGTCGATGAAGGACCCGATCAACGGGAACGGCTTCGCGGTGCGGGCCGAGGGGCTTGAGAAGAGGTACGGGGAGAAGCGCGCGCTGGACGGCTTCGACCTGCACGTCGAGCAGGGCACGGTGCACGGGCTCCTCGGACCCAACGGCGCGGGCAAGACCACCGCCGTGCGCATCCTCTCCACGCTCGTCCGGCTCGACGGCGGCCGCGCCGAGGTCGCGGGCGCCGACGTGGCGCGCGAGTCCGCGCTGGTCCGCGGCCGCATCGGCCTCACCGGTCAGTACGCGGCGGTCGACGAGATCCTCACCGGCCGGCAGAACCTGGAGATGTTCGGCCGCCTCTTCCACCTGGGCGGGAAGCGCGCGGCGAGGCGCGCCCAGGAACTCCTCGAACAGTTCCACCTGGAGGACGCGGCGGAGAAGGGCGCGGGTCAGTACAGCGGCGGCATGCGGCGCAGGCTCGACCTCGCCGCGTCGATGATCCTCGCGCCCGCCGTCCTCTTCCTGGACGAGCCGACCACCGGCCTCGACCCGCGCAGCCGCCTCGAAGTGTGGGACACGGTGCGGGAGTTGGTGGCGGACGGCACGACCGTACTGCTCACCACCCAGTACCTGGAGGAGGCCGACCGGCTCGCCTCCCGCATCACCGTCATCGACCGGGGCCGCGCCATCGCGGACGACACCCCCGACGGCCTGAAGGGCACGGTGGGCGGCAGCCACCTCGACGTCGTGGTGCGCGACCACGCCGACCTGCCCGCCGCCGTCAAGGCCGTCGCCCGCGTCTGCGACGGCGAACCCCTCTCCGTCGACGTGGAGCGCCGCGTGCAGGGCGCGGTGACGGACCGCGTCGCCGCCCTGACGGAGGTGGCGCGGACCCTGCGGGACGAGGGCGTCGCGGTCGAGGACATCGGCCTGCGCAGGCCCAGCCTCGACGACGTGTTCCTGCGGCTCACGGGCCAGACGTCCGAACCGGCGGAGAAGACGAAGCAGGAGGTCGCGGCATGAGCGCCACCCTCACACCGGTCCGGGCCGTCACGCACGGGCGTCTCTTCTGGGCCCTGTCCGACTGCTGGAACGTCACCCGCCGCTATCTGACGCACTTCCTGCGCCAGCCCGTCACCATCGCCTGGCAGCTCGGCTTCCCCATCATCAGCGTGCTGCTGTACGGCTTCGTCTTCGGCGAGGCGATGAAGGTGCCCGGCGGCGGCGAGGACGGCGACTACAAGCAGTTCCTGATGCCCGGCATGTTCGTGATGACGATGGCGTTCGGCTTCATGAACACGGCGATGGGCGTGGTGACGGATTCGACGAAGGGCGTCATCGACCGTTTCCGTTCCATGCCGATGGCTCCCTCGGCGGTGGCGTCGGGCCGCGGCCTCGCCGACCTCATCGTGGCCTGCGCCGAGCTGACCATCCTCGCGCTGACCGCTCTCGCCATCGGCTGGCGCTCCAGCGCGGGCGTCGGCGACACGCTGCTCGCCTTCGGCCTGCTGCTGTTCCTGCGCTTCAGCCTGATCTGGGTGGGCGTGTACCTGGGCCTGGTGGTCCCGACCCCGGAGGCGGCGGGCGGCCTCTACGCGGTGGCGTTCCCGCTCACGATGATCTCCAGCGTCTTCGTGGCGCCGTCCCTGATGCCGGACTGGCTGGCCCCGGTCGCCGCGTGGAACCCCGTCTCGTCGACGGGCACGGCCACGCGCGAACTCTTCGGCAACCCCGGCGCGGGCGGCACGAGCTGGATCGAACAGCACGCGCTGCTGATGGCGGTGGTGTGGCCCATCGCGATCTCGCTGGTGTTCCTGCCGCTGGCGGTACGGAGGTTCAGGCGGCTGAGCCGCTGAGGTGCGGGGGCGCCCCCTTGCCGGGGTGCCCCTTCAGGGGCGCGGGGAACTGCGCGACCAGCCGCATCGGACCCGCGGCCGGTCGCGCAGCGCCGTATCAGAGCCGCTCGATGACGAAGTCGATGCACTTGGTCAGCGCCTCGACATCCGCAGGATCGATCGCCGGGAACATCGCCACGCGCAACTGGTTGCGCCCGAGCTTCCGGTACGGCTCCGTGTCCACGATCCCGTTCGCGCGCAGAGCCTTCGCCACCGCGCTCGCATCGATCTCGTCGGAGAAGTCGATCGTGCCGATGACCTGCGACCGCTTCGCCGGGTCCGTGACAAACGGCGTCGCGTACTTGGACTCCTCGGCCCAGCCGTACAGCGTGCGCGACGACGCGGCCGTGCGGCCCGTCGTGAACTCCAGGCCGCCCTGCGAGTTCATCCAGTCCAGCTGCTCGGCGAGCAGGAAGAGCGTGGCGAGCGCCGGGGTGTTGTACGTCTGGTTCTTGCGGGAGTTGTCGATCGCCGTCGGCAGCGAGAAGAACTCCGGCACGTGGCGGCCCGACGCGTGGATCCGCTCGGCGCGCTCGATCGCCGCCGGGGAGAACGCGGCCAGCCACAGGCCGCCGTCGGAGGCGAAGGACTTCTGCGGGGCGAAGTAGTAGACGTCCGTCTCGGCGATGTCGACCGGCAGGCCGCCCGCGCCGGACGTGGCGTCCACGAGGACGAGGGAGCCGGCGTCGGCGCCCTCGACCCGCTTGATCGGGGCGGCGACGCCGGTCGAGGTCTCGTTGTGCGTGAAGGCGTAGACGTCGACGCCCGCCTCCGCCTTCGGGTCCGGGTGCGTGCCCGGCTCGCTGGCGATCACCGTCGGCTCGGCGAGCCACGGGGCGAGCTTCGACGCCTTCGCGAACTTCGAGGAGAACTCGCCGAAGTTGAGGTGCTGCGACTTGTTCTCGATCAGGCCGTGCGTCGCCACGTCCCAGAACGCGGTGGAGCCGCCGTTGCCGAGGATCACCTCGTACCCCTCGGGGAGGGAGAAGAGGCTGTTGATGCCCTCGCGCACGCGGCCGACCAGGTTCTTGACCGGGGCCTGCCGGTGGGAGGTACCGAGGAGGGAGGTGCCGGTGGCGGCCAGGGCGTCCAGCGCCTCCGTACGCACCTTGGAGGGGCCCGCGCCGAAACGGCCGTCGGCGGGCTTCATGTCAGCGGGAATCTGGATCTCAGCCACGGGGTGAGCCTAGCGGCTCAGGGCGCGGGGTCTCGGTGGTGTCCGCCGGGTGAGATCCCGCCCCCACCCGGCGTGGACGACTCGGGGCTCCGCCCCGGGCCCCGCTCCTCAAACGCCGGAGGGGCTGGATTGCCCGCCGGAGGGGCTGGAACTTCGCGGCGTCAGCCGCGCAGCCGTACCGGCAGGTCGTACAGGTCGTTCTGGGTGATCACCGGCTTGTTGCGGAGTTTCTCGCGCGGGACCGCCAGGGTCAGGCCGGGGAAGCGGGCGTACAGGGTCGGGAGGGCGACGCCCGCCTCCAGGCGGGAGAGGGCCGCGCCGGGGCACACGTGCGGGCCGTGGCCGAACGAGATGTGGCGGGTCGGCGACGTGCGCGTGATGTCGAACGCGTCCGCCGTGGGACCGTGCGCCTGCTCGTCGCGGCCTATCGCGCCGTACGAGACGATCAGCGCGTCACCCTTGGGGATCACCTTGTCCCCGACGGGGACGTCCTCCGCGGCGAAGCGGATCAGGACGTGCGAGGTGGGGGTCGAGTAGCGCAGGGTCTCCTCGATGACCGCGTCCCAGCCGACCTGCCCGGACCGGACGAGGGCGAGCTGGTCCGGGTGGGCGGAGAGGTTCACGACCGCGTTCACGATCAGGGAGATCGTGGTCTCGTGGCCCGCCGCGACCATCAGCTGGAGCGTGGAGAGGATCTCCGCGTCCGTGAGGTGGTCGCCGTCCTCGGAGGCCAGGATCAGCGCGCTGGTCAGGTCGTCGCCCGGCTCCGCGCGGCGCGCCGCGACGACCTTGCCCATCATCTCGGCGAGCTCGCCGAGCGTCGCCACGACCTCCTCCGGCGGCGTCTGCGTGGAGAAGAACTTGTCGAAGAGGACTTTCAGGCGCGGGTGGTCCGCCTCGTCGATGCCCATGAGGTCGCTGATGACGTACATGGGGAGGGGGTAGGCGAACTCCGCCTTCAGGTCGACGGGTTCCGGGCCCTCGGGCAGCTTGTCGAGCAGGCCCTCGGTCAGTTCAGCGATACGCTCCCGCATCCGCTCCACCCGCCGCGGCGTCAGCGCCTGCGCCACCAGCGTGCGCATCCTGCGGTGCTCCTCGCCGTCGACCGTCAGCATGGAGCGGCCCGGGTTGGCGAGCCCGATCAGCGGCCAGTCGGCGGGGATCTCGCCGCGCTGCCAGGCGCCCCAGACGTCGATGTCCTTCACCAGGCGCTTGTCGGTGAGGAGTTGCCGGGCCTCCGCGTGGTGCGTGACCGCCCACACCGGAACGCCGCCCGGCAGCTCCGCCTCCGCGAGCGGGCCCGCCGTGCGGAGCCGTGCGCTCTCGCCGTCGAGGTCGGTGACGAACGGATCCAGGGCGATACGCGTCATCTGGGGTCTCCAAAGGCCGAGGTCGGGGTCGGGGTGAAACTCACCGGGAGGTCGGTCAGGCCGCGCAGCCAGGGCGACGGGCGGCGGCTCAGGGCGTCGGCGGACACCGCGAGGTCGAGGTCGGGCAGCCGGTCGAGGAGGACCTCGATGCCGGTCCGCGCGATGACCTCGGCGACCTCCTGCGCCGGGAAGGGGCAGCGGTGCTCGCCGTGGCCGAAGGAGAAGTGGGCGCTGTTGCCGCCGGTCAGGGCGGAGCCGTCGGTGCGGACCTGCGGGTCGGCGTTGGCGGCGGCGAGGCCGAGCAGGAGCAGGTCGCCGGAGTTGATGCGGCGGCCGCCGAGCTGGGTGTCGCGCGAGGCCCAGCGCCCGGCGACGTTCTGCGTCGGGGTGTCCTCCCACAGGACCTCGTTCATGGCCTCGGCGACGCTGTGCCGGCCGCCGAACAGGGACGCGGCGAAGCGGTCGTCGGTCAGCATCAGGCGCAGCGAGTTGCCGATCCAGTCCGCGGTCGGCTGGTGGCCCGCGGCCATCATCACCATCAGGTCCTGGGCGATCTCCTCGTCCGTGAAGACGTCGGCACCGGCCGCCTCGTCGGCGGCCTGCGTCTCCAGCATGTACGAGGCCACGTCCGCGTCCGGCCGCACGTGCTTGTCGGCGATGAGCCGCGCCATCGACTCGGCGAGGTGCTGGGCGCCAGCCAGGGCCCGCTCACGGCCGTCGATCATGTCGTTCATGGCGGTGACGAGGCCGGGGCCCTGCTCGTCGGAGAATCCGTAGATGCGGGCGAGGACACGGACGGGGAGCAGCATCGCGTACTCGGCGACGATGTCCGTGGTCCCCTTGCCGCAGAAGCGGTCGATGAGCTCGTCCGCGAACTGTTCGGCGTGCGCCTTGAGTTCGAAGGGGTCGACCGCTTCGAGGGCGTGCGCGATCATCGCGGCCCGCCGGGTGTGGCGCTCGCCGACGGTGTAGAGGATCGACGGCTGCTTGTGGCCGATCATCGGGAGCAGTGGCCAGTCGGCGGGGATGTTCGGCCACTGGTTCCACAGCTCGGAGTCGCGGCTGTAGAGGACCGGGTCGCCGGTGACCTGGTGCAGTTCGCGGTAGCCGAGGACCAGCCAGGCCGGTATGTCGCCGTCGAGCAGGACGGGGGCGACGGGGCCGTGGTCGCGGCGCATCTCCCGGTACAGCCGGGTGGGCTCGGTGGCGAACCGCGGTCCGGACAGCGGTACGGGCGCGGCGCCGGTGCCGGTAACGGGGCAGGTCACTGGGCGGTCTCCTGAAGGGCGTTGCGCTGGTCTGCGTACAGCGACTGGAGGTGTTCGACGAGCGTGATCAGCACGTTCTTGCTGGACTCGCGCGAGCGGGCGTCGCAGTCGACGAGCGGCACGCCCGGGTCCAGGTCGAGTGCCTCGCGCAGCTGCTCGGGGGTGTGCGCGGCGTTGCCGAAGTCGTTGCGGGCCACGATGAACGGCGTGCCGTGGTGCTCCAGGCGGTCGATCGCGTACCAGGAGTCCTCCAGGCGGCGGGTGTCGACGAGGACGACCGCGCCGAGCGTGCCGGAGAAGAGGCGGTCCCACAGGAACCAGAAGCGTTCCTGGCCGGGGGCGCCGAACAGATAGAGGATGTTGTGCGCGTCGAGCGTGATGCGGCCGAAGTCGAAGGCGACGGTCGTGGACGTCTTGCCGCCGAGGCCTTCGAGGCCGCCCGTCTCGTCGATGCCCTGCCCGGCCTGCGTCATCGTCTCCTCGGTGTTGAGGGGACGGATCTCGCTGACGGAACGGACCAGCGTCGTCTTGCCGACGCCGAAGCCGCCGACCACGACGATCTTCAGACCGTTGTCGGCGGTCGCGGTCAGTTCGGTTCGGGCGGCCCCGGCGGCGGCCCCGGTAGCGCTGCGTTCAGAGGTTGCGGAGTCCAACGAGCACCTGCTCCAGGATGTCGGGGTCGGGAAGGCTGTGGTCGGCGGCCGCGCGCGGGTGGCGGGCGCTGATCCGGCCCGCGTCGAGCAGGTCGGACAGCAGGATGCGGGTGATGCTCACCGGCAGGCCGAGTTCGGCGGCGATCTCCACCGTGGCGGTCGGCAGGTGGCACAGGCGCAGGATCGCGGCGTGTTCGGACTGCATGCCCGGCACCGGGCCGGACTCGGCGACGACGAGGGTCACCAGGTCGAAGGGGGCGTCGGGCGCCGACCGGCTGCGTCCCCCGGTGAGGGTGTACAGCCGGTCGGGGGAGTCGTCCCGGCCGGGGCGGCTCATGACGCGGGCAGCGTGCGGGGGCCGCCCTCGGCGCGGGGTGCGGCGCGCAGGTGCTCACCGAGCTGCTCCACCAGCTCGCTCATGGTGTGGCCGACGAGGCCCGCGTCGGCGTCCTCGGCGGCGATGACGGCTAGGTGCGCGCCCTCGCCGGCCTCGACGATGAAGAGGATGCCGCCGTAGAACTCCGCCATCGCCGAGCGGACGCCGCCGCTGCCGTCACCGAACTCGGCGGACGCGCCGTGCGACAGGGACTGGATGCCGGCGGCTATCGCGGCGAGCTGGTCGGCCTGGTCGACGGAGAGCTCGGGGGTGCGGCAGAGCTTCAGGCCGTCACGGGAGAGCACGAGGGCGTGGCGCGCGCCGGGGGTGCGCTCCAGGAGGCCTTCGAGCAGCCAGGTGAGCTTGGCGTCCGTGGTGCTGCCGGGGGCGGGAGCGGGGCCGGGGGCCGGGGCGGCGGCCGGGGTGGCGCCGGTGGTCGTGCCGGTGGTGGTGCCGTTGGTGGAGCCGGTGGTCATCGGGGGGTTTCGCCTTCCGGGTGCGGGGGTGTTGCGGTGGCGTCCGTGTCCGCTTCCGTGGGCGTGGTGCGGACGGCCTGGCGGAAGCTGCTGAAGCGGGCCGCGGTGTCCGCGGCGGTGGCGGCGCGGGGCCGCCGGGTCTCTCCCGTGTCGCTGTCGGCGCGGGCTCGTTCCGCGGCGGCGAGGGTGCGGCCTCGGGGACGCTTGGGGAGAGGGGTGTCGGGGGTGGCGGTGCCGGCGCTCTCTTCCGCCGGGCGCCCCGGGTCCGTCCGTGGGTGCGGGGCCGCGGGGGGATGTCCGTACTCGCCGTCCCTGCGCCGCGCCGGAAGTTCCTGGACGTCCGGGTTTGCTCGGTGCTCCGTGCGCACATCCCCCCGCGTCCCCTCCGGCGCGCTCGCGGGTGCGGGCGATGCGGCGGTTGCTGCGGGTGGGAGTGCCGCTGTCGTCGTGGGTGACGCGGCCGTCGGTGTCGTCGGGGCCGGGGTCGTCTCCGAGGGGCGGGAGAGGAGTTCCTGGGGGATCAGGAGGAGTACGCCCGTGCCGCCTCGGGCCGAGGGGCGGAACGACACCGTGAGGCCGTGCTTTCGGGCCAGCCTGCCGACGACCGCGAGTCCGAGCCGGGTGCCGGAGAGGCCGCCGAGTCCCTTGGTCTCGCCGGAGACCGCCTGTTCGGCGCGGCGCTGCTGCACGGGGCCCATCACCAGGCCGCTGTCCTCGACGGAGATGATGACGCCGGCCGCGACCTCCTCGATGTAGACGTGCACCTCGGAGGTGGGCGGCGAGAAGTTGGCGGCGTTGTCGAGGAGTTCGGCGAGGGCGTGCATGACGCCCTCGGCGGCGTGGCCCGCGACGGCGACCTCGCTGGCCGAGTGGACGCGCACGCGCTGGTAGCCGCCGATGCGGCCCATCGCGCCGCGCAGGATCGACTCCATGACGATGGGGCGGGCCCAGCGGCGGCCCGAGCGGGCGCCGGTGAGCACGGCCACCGAGTCGGCGATGCGGCCGGCCTGCGCGGTCCTGTGGTCGAGGTGGAGCAGGTCGGTGAGGACGTCCTCGTCCGCGTGCCTGCCCTCCATCTCGCGCAGGTCGGCGAGCATGCCGGTGGCCAGGGCCTGCATGCGGCCCGCGGCGTTGGCGCTGGCGGCGAGGGCGGCGGCGCGCTCGGACTCGGCGGTGCGGGCGCGCATGGTCAGTTCGTTGCGCTCACGGACGAAGTGCTCGGTGAGGGCGGTCCGCTCGCGGGTGAACTCCTCGGTGCGGGCGGCCTGTTCCCGTACGAGGCGGCCGGCGTCCTCCTGGACGGCGGCCACACGGCGGCGCAGCAGGGCGTTGGTGCGTATGGAGTGGAAGGCGAGCGTCACCGTCGCGCTGAGCGCGAGGGACGCGGCGCCCGCGCCCCAGGCCAGCGGGGTCCGCGCGGAGTCGGGCGCGAGGGCGACGGCGGCTCCGGTGAGCGCCGCTGTGACCAGGGCTGTGGCCAGCAGGACGAACACGGACGGACGCAGCGGAGGTTGCTCCGTCCCGGGGCGCGCTGGGGGGGTTGGCGCGGTCATCAATCGGGGTCCTCGATCGGAAGCGACACACTCTGCTCAAGTCGAGATCACTATAGGAGAGTTAGTGACCGGGTTGGGAATCTTCCCGTCCGGATCGTGAAAAAACGGGTGAGGCGGGGTGGCCGGGAGGGGCTCGTGCGGGGGCATCCTGGACTGCATGAGCGATCTCGACGGCGGCAACGACGGTGACCTCGGCGGTGGCAGCGACGGCGGTCTCGGTGGTGGCAGCGACGGTGACCTCCGCGGTGGGCTCGGCAGAGATCTGCGGGCCGCCGTCCGCGGTGACGTGGATACCTCCGTCACCGCACGCGCCCTCCACACCATGGACGCCTCCAACTACCGCCGCGTCCCCGCCGCCGTGGTCGCCCCGCGCGACGGCGACGACGTGGCCGCGGTCCTCGGCGCCTGCCGCGAGCGCGGCGTCCCCGTCGTGGCGCGCGGCGCGGGGACCTCGATCGCCGGGCAGGCCACGGGAGTCGGAGTCGTCCTCGACTTCACCCGGCACATGAACCGCATCGTCTCCCTCGACCCCGAGGCGCGTACCGCCGTCGTCCAGCCGGGCGTCGTCCTGGACGACCTGCGTGCGGCCGCCGCCCGGCACGGACTGACCTTCGGCCCCGACCCCTCCACGCACAGCCGCTGCACCCTCGGCGGCATGATCGGCAACAACTCCTGCGGCTCGCACTCGGTCGCCTGGGGCACCACCGCCGACAACGTCGCGGCCCTCACCGTCCTCGACGGCACCGGCACCCGCCGCCGCCTCGCCCGCGGCTGGGACGGCGCCCCCGAAGGACTGCGCCCCCTCGTCGACGGCGACCTGGCGCTGCTGCGCACCGGCTATCCCGAACTGCCCCGCCGCATCTCCGGATACGCCCTCGACGCGCTGCTCCCCGAGAACGGCACGGACCTCGCCCGCGCCTTCTGCGGCTCCGAGGGCACGCTCGGCGTCCTCACCGAAGCCGACGTACGCCTCGTCGAGGCGCCCCGCGCGCGGGCGCTCACCGTGCTCGGATACGCCGACGAGAGCGCAGCCGCCGAAGCGGCGGCCGGACTGCTCCCGTACGGCCCGCTCACCGTCGAGGGCATGGCCGCCGACCTCGTGCGCGAACCCGCGCAGAGGAACGGGCTGCCCAGGGGCGGCGCCTGGCTCTTCGTGGAGACCGGTGGCGCGAGCCCCGCCGAGGCACGGGCGCGTGCCGAGACGATCGTGCGGGCCGCCGACGCGCTGGACGCCTCGGTCGTCGACGACCCGGCGGGCCAGCGGGCCCTGTGGCGCGTACGGGAGGACGCCAGCGGCACGGCGACCCGGATGCCCGACGGTGGGGGAGAGGCGTGGCCCGGCTGGGAGGACTGTGCGGTGCCGCCCGCCCGGCTCGGCGCGTACCTGCGGGACTTCAGGTCGTTGCTCGCCGACCACGACCTGCGCGGCACCCCGTACGGGCACTTCGGGGACGGCTGCATCCACGTGCGCATCGACTTCGACCTCCTCAGCCGCGAGGGCGTCGCCCGCTTCCGGACCTTCTCCGAGGACCTCGCGGAACTCGTCGTCGCGCACGGCGGCTCGCTCTCCGGCGAACACGGCGACGGGCAGGCGCGGGCCGAGCTCCTGCCGAAGATGTACGGCCCCGGACTCGTCTCCCTCTTCGAGCGCGTGAAGGACGTGTGGGACCCGGCGGGACTGCTCAACCCCGGCATGCTCGTACGGCCCGCGCCCCTCGACGCCGACCTCCGCTTCGCCCCCCTGCCGCGCGAACCCGTCGACGTCGTCTTCGGCTACCCGCACGACGGCGGCGACTTCTCGGCGGCCGTCAGGCGGTGCGTGGGTGTGGCCAAGTGCCGTACGTCGACGCCGGGTTCGCCGACCGCCGTGATGTGCCCCTCCTTCCGCGTCACCGGCGAGGAGGAACACTCCACGCGCGGTCGCGCCCGGCTGCTGCACGAGATGCTCGCCGGTGAGGTGGTGACCGACGGATGGCGCTCGACGGAGGTCAAGGACGCCCTCGACCTCTGTCTGTCCTGCAAGGGCTGCCGGTCGGACTGCCCGGTGGGCGTCGACATGGCCACGTACAAGGCGGAGTTCCTGCACCACCACTACGAAGGTCGCCGCAGGCCCGCCGCCCACTACACGATGGGCCGCCTGCCGCGCTGGCTGCGGGTTGTCGCGGCGACCCGCACGGCCGGGGTCGTCAACGCCCTCGCGCGCGTCCGCCCGCTGGCCGCGCTCGGCAAGCGGATCGGCGGGATCGCCGCGGAGAGGGACGTCCCGGAGGTGGCGCCGCAGACGTTCCGGCGGTGGTGGGGGAGGCGGGCGCGCGCGACGGCGGCCGTATCGGCGGGGCGGCCCGATGTCGTCCTGTGGCCCGACACCTTCACCGACCACCTCTCGCCCTCGGTGGGGCGGGCCGCGGTGGCGGTGTTCGAGGACGCCGGACTCGCCGTCGCGGTGCCGCCGCGTGGCGTGTGCTGCGGACTGACCTACGTGTCGACGGGCCAGCTCGACCGGGCCCGCGCGGTGCTGCGCGGCACGCTGGACCGCATGGAGCCGCTCCTGGACGCGGGCACGCCGGTCGTCGTCCTGGAGCCGAGCTGCGCGGCGGCGCTCCGGACGGACCTGGCCGAACTGCTCGGCGACGACCCGCGCGCGGGTCGGCTCGCCGCGTCCGTCCGCACGTTCGCCCAGGCCGTCGAGGAGCTGGCCCCGCGGTGGCAGCCGCCGCGCATCGACCGCGCGGCCGTCGGCCAGACCCACTGCCACCAGCACGCGGTCCTCGGCGACGCGGCGGAACGACGCCTGCGGACGAAGGCGGGCCTGACGGGCGAGCTGACCGGCGGCTGCTGCGGCCTCGCCGGGAACTTCGGCTTCGAGCGCGGGCACTACGACGTGTCCAAGGCCTGCGCCGAGGAGCAGCTGCTGCCCGCGGTGACGGCGGCGGGCACGGAAGCGGTGGTCCTGGCGGACGGCTTCTCCTGCCGGACACAGCTGGAACAGCTCGCGGGGGTACGGGGACGCCACCTGGCGGAGGTGCTGGCGGAAGCAATCGCGGCGCGGGCCACCACGGCCTCCCGGGACCAAAGTCCCGGAGACAGATGACCTTTGCGGGCCCGACGCGGTGTCCGGTTGCGGCAGGATCGACATGGTTCATGATCATCTGCCGAGGCGTCAGCTCCGCTGCGCCCGCGAGAAGTCAGGTGTGCCACCGTGCCGAAGGAACCGAAGGACCGCATGGCGACTGAGGGGGTCGCGGCGCCCGGGGAGGCCGCGTCGGCTGAGGGGGTTGTGGCGCCCGCGGGCAGTGTGATGCCTGAGGAGGTGGTGGCGCCCGAGGGGGCCGGGGCGCCGGGCGAGAGTGCGGGGCCGGGGACGGCCATGAGGGCGGGCGGGGCCGAGGCGCTCCGGAGTCCTGAGGGGCCGACGGAGGTCGCTGAGGGCCGGGAGGCCGCGGATTCGGCCGATGTGGTGTGGCCGGGGGAGACCGAGGGCGCGGGCGTCGTCGAGGCGCCGGGGGGTGTTGTGGGGCCGGTGGACGCCACCTCGCTGGGAAGCGTTGCGGAGGCCGTGGAGGTTGCGGCGGCGGGTGGGGACGCTGTGTCGCCGTCGCCGTCGCCGTCGCCGTCGCCGTCGCCGTCGCCGCCGTCGCCGTCGCCGCCGTCGTCGTCGCCGTCCGGAGACGCGCGCAAGCCGCGGGGTGCCGCTGTGTCGGCGCGGAGTGCCGGTTCCGCCGGGGCCCGTGAGTGCGGGGCCCGTCCTGGGCTCGTCGTGCGGAATCGGCGTGACTCCATACCCATGGACCTCCTCTTCCGGGGCGACACGGCCGAGTTGCCGAAGGTGGCCAAGCAGGTCAAGGGGGCGAAGGAGCCTGGGGGCCGGATGGGGCGGTCGGTGTCCGACGTGGCGAACGGCGTGCGGCCTCCGGCCGGGGTGCCGCCTCGGGTCGACCGGGAGGTCGTCGAACGGCGCGGGTCCGCGTGCTCCGGCTGGTGGGCCGTGTTCGTGGCCGTGCTCGCACTCGTGGGCGCGGGGTGGCTGGCCTGGGCAGGGGGACTCGTGCCCGGGCGGGTCACGGAGTTCCTTCGCGTGCCCGACGCGCCTCGCGCGCGTCACGGACTCGACGCGTCACGGTTGCCGGCCATCGGCGCCTGCGGGTTCGTCGTGCTGTGCGCGCTCGGCGGACTCTCCCGGGGGAGGGCAGGCAGCGCATGGGTCCTGTCGCTCTTCGGGCGGTACCGCGGCAGCGTGCGGCGCACCGGACTCGTCTGGATCAGCCCCCTCGTGCTGCGCCGACGTGTCGACGTACGGCTGCGGCACTGGCGGAGCGATCCCATGCCGGCCGTCGACGCGCAGGGCGTGGAGCTGCGGGTGGTCGTCCTCGTGGTGTGGCAGGTCAAGGACACGGCACGGGCGCTCCTCACGGTCGACGACCACACCGCCTACCTCGCGGAACAGGTCGAGGCGGTGACCGCGCGCGTGGCGTCACGGCTGCCCGCGGACTCGTTCCGCGACCCCGCCGACGGCGACGTGCCGACGACCCTGCGGGACGCCGAAGCCGTCGGCGACGCGCTCACCAGGGCGCTGGCCGCGGAGTGCAGGGCCGTCGGCATCGAGGTGTTCTCCGCCCGGCCCACCCGCGTGGAGTACGCCCCGGAAGTGGCCGCCGCGATGCAGCGCCGCCAGATCGCCGCGATCGACGCCAAACACCGGGACACCGTGCTGACGTCGGTCCTGGACGCAGTGGACGACACCGTCCGCAGACTCACCGAACGGGGACTCGTCGCACTCGACGACTACGAACGGAAGGCCCTGGTCAAGGACTTGACCGTGGCCTTCTACACGGCGCGGGGGAGCGCCGTCGACACCCACTGACCGCAACGGCACGAAAGGGAACCACGTGCAGACTCCCCGATTCACCGAAGCCACCCCCGCCGACTGCACCTGCGGACACTGCGCGGCGGCCCCCGGCCCGAGCGGTGCCGGACAGCAGCACTGCGGCACCGTACGCGGCGCCGTGGTCGCCGCCGTCGGCGCTGCCGTCCTGGTGGGCGCCGCCTCCGGAACGGCCTCGGCGGAGCCCGCGCCGAGCCACGCGGGCTGGGACGGCTCCAAGTACTGGTACAAGGACGCCACCGGCTGGTGGCGCTGGACCTCGCACTACGACAAGTACGTGGCGCGCGGCGGTAAGGGAGCCGCCGCCTGGAAGGGAAAGGGAGCCGCGGCCGCCAAGAGCGCGTCCGCCGGTACGCGCAGGTCCGCGTCCGCCGCCGAACCCGTCTTCCGCGGCCGCCAGGGCTGGGACGCCACCGACCGCGTCTACTGGTACCGGAAGAACGGACACTGGTACTGGACCAGCCACCAGTACAAGTACGAGCGCTACACGGGCCGCTCGGGCACCACCGCACCCGTCACCCCGCCCCGCCCCTCCACCAACCCCGGCACGCCCCGCCGCCACGGCACCGAGGCCGCCATCACGTACGCCATGCGCCACCTCGGCGACCCCTACGTATGGGGCGGCAACGGCCCGCACGGGTGGGACTGCTCGGGCCTGGTCATGGCGGCGTACCGGCAGGCCGGCATCGCCCTGCCCCGCGTCGCCGACGCCCAGTACCGCGCCACGCAGCCCATCTCGCGGGGCCAGCTGCGCCGCGGCGACCTCGTGTTCTGGAGCGGCGACGGCAGCGCGTCCGGCGTCCACCACGTGGCGATCTACCTGGGCGGCGGCCAGTACCTGGAGGCCCCGCGGCCCGGCAAGAACGTCCGGGTCTCCTCCTTCAGCTGGTACAACCCGAACCTGTACGGGAGGGTCCGCTAGAGCCCGCCCCGGCCGCCCCGGCCGTCGTCCCCGCCCGTGACCTCGCGGACCAGGTCGCACAGGACCTCCAGGGCCGGATGGCTCGGCGGGCCGTCGCGGCGGGCCAGCAGGACGGGGACGTGCGGGGCGTCGGGCAGCGGGACGTAGACGACTCCGGGGTGCGGGTGCAGGTCCGCCGTCGCGGTCGTGGTCACGCCGACCGCGCGGGACGCGGCGATCGCCGCCAGCCAGTCGTCCGTGTTGGCGACGGTGATCGTCGCGGTGGGGCGCGCGCCGACGGGCCAGAGGTCCGTCGTGGTGGTGCCGGACACCGTGTTGAGGGCGATCGTGTGGTCCGTCAGGTCGGCGAGGTCGAGCCGGGCGCGGGCGGCCGACGGGCTGTCCGCGGGGACGGCGGCCACCCGCGCCTCCGTGCGGAGCAACTCCGTGACCAGGCCCGGAGTGTCGACGTGCCCCCGGAGCAGCGCGGCGTCCACCGCGCCGCGGGCGAGGCCCGCCGTGCGGTCGTCGATGCGCAGCAGCTCCAGCGGGACGTCGGGGTGCGTCTCGCGCCAGCGGCGCAGGAGAGGCGTGGTGTACGGACCCGCCGCCGACCACGCGTGCCCGAGCCGCAGCGGGCGGTGCGCCGAACGCCCCGCGTCGAGGGCGTCCTCGAACGCGGCGACGGCGACGGCCGCCTTGTCGCGGAAGGCGCGGCCCGCGGGGGTGAGCCGCAGGTGATGCGTGGAGCGGTCCACCAGTTGCGAGCCCAGCGCCTCCTCCAGGGCGGAGAGCGTGCGGGACACGGCGGGCTGGGTGATGCGCAGGCGCGCGGCGGCGCGGGTGACGCTGCCCTCCTCGGCGACGGCGAGGAAACAGCGCAGGTGGCGGAGTTCGACGGTGTGACGGTGCGGGTGACGGGCCGGATCGGGCGTCGGACTGGTCATGCCCGCGGAGCATAACGGGAGCGCAATCGGCATTTCACAAGCCGTGCGGGGCGCCGTAGCTTCGACATGTGGACGTGGGTTGCGTACAGCAGCGTAGGGCCGTCACAATCCTGTCTCAGTGCACTGCTTTGGACGATGAAGTCCACGAAACTAAACCACTCGACCGCGCCGCGACGCGCCGCACCGCATCCGGAAAGGCTCCCCGTGAACGTCTCCCGCAGCGACCAGGCACCACCCGCCGCGACCCCTGGGGGGACTGCGGGCGTCCGCGGCCGCATCGGCGCACTCGGCCCCGTCGGGCTCGTCCTCGCGGGCGGCATCTCCGTGCAGTTCGGCGGCGCGGTCGCCGTCAGCGTGATGCCGAGGGTCGGCGCGGTCGGCATCGTGGCGCTGCGGCTCCTCTTCGCCGCGCTCGTGCTCGTCGCGGTCTGCCGGCCGAAGGTGCGGGGGTACGCGCGGGCCGACTGGGGCACGGTCGTCGCGTTCGGCGTGGCCATGGCCGGCATGAACGGGCTCTTCTACCAGTCCGTCGCCCGTATCCCGATGGGCCCCGCCGTCACCCTCGAAGTCCTCGGCCCGCTCGCGCTCTCCGTCCTCGCCTCGCGCCGCGCGGTGAACCTGATCTGGGCCGGACTCGCCCTGTGCGGTGTCTTCCTGCTCGGCGGCGGGGGCGGCTTCGACGGCCTCGACCCGGTCGGTGTGGCCTACGCCCTCGGGGCCGGCGCGATGTGGGCGACGTACATCCTGTTCAGCGCGCGCACCGGGCGGCGCTTCCCGCAGGCCGACGGCCTGGCCCTCGCGATGGTCGTCGCGGCGGTGCTGTTCCTGCCGCTCGGGATCGCCGTGTCCGGGCCGAAGCTGATCGAGCCGGGCACGCTGGCGCTCGGCGCGGCGGTCGCGGTGATGTCGTCCGTGCTGCCGTACACCCTCGAACTCCTCGCGCTGCGGCGGCTGCCCGCGCACACCTTCGCGATCCTGATGAGCCTGGAACCGGCCATCGCATCGGTCGCCGGGTTCCTGGTCCTGAGCCAGGCCCTGTCCCTCGTCGAGGCGCTGGCGATCGCGCTGGTCATCGCGGCGAGCATGGGTGCGGTGCGGACGCAGGTGGGGCGGCGCGGGGATCGCGGGGCGCGTGAGGCGCGTGAGGGTGGGGATCCGGTGACGGAGGCGGTGGCGGGACCGGCCGCGGCGGTCGACGTCGACACGGAACACGCCCCGGACCTGGCCTCGCCCCACGCCTCGAACGACACCTCGCCCCACGCCTCGAACGACACCTCGCCCCACACCCCGGAACCCATCCCGGAGCCCGCCCCGGAGCCGTCCGGAAAGTAATGCAAGCACGCTTGCTTGTTTCTGTGAGCGCTGCCATGCTCCCAGGCACACCGTGCCGCGAGGGGAGCGTTCCGTGTCCGATGCCCTGCCCGTGCTCGACGACCTGCGCAGCGAGAGCGAGGAACTCGACGCTCTCGTCGCGGAGTTGAGCGAGGAGAAGTGGTCCCTCGCGACGCCCGCGCCCGGCTGGACCGTCGCCCACCAGATCGCGCACCTCACCTGGACGGACCGGGCGGCCCTGCTCGCCGCCACCGACCCGGACGCGTTCGCCGACGAGGTCGAGAAGGCGGCCGCGGCACCCGGCTCGTTCGTGGACGAGGGCGCGGCGGAGGGCGCGGCGCTGCCGCCCGCCGAGCTGCTCGCCCGCTGGCGGGCGGGCCGCGACGACCTGTGGCGGGCTCTGAGCGAGGCGCCGGCCGGCACGCGACTGCCCTGGTACGGGCCGCCGATGGCCGTCCCGTCCATGGTGACCGCGCGGCTCATGGAGACGTGGGCGCACGGCCAGGACGTGGCGGACGCGCTCGGCGCGACGCGGGCGCCGACGGACCGGCTGCGGCACGTGGCACGGATCGGGGTACGGGCCCGTGACTTCGCCTTCGCCGTACGTGGACTGAGCGCTCCGGGCGAGGAGTTCCGGGTCGAGCTGACGTCGCCCGTGACGGGGGAGGTCTGGGCGTACGGCCCCGAGGGCGCGGCCCAGCGCGTGACGGGACCCGGCCTCGACTTCTGCCTCCTGGTCACCCAGCGGGCCCACCGCTCGGACCTGGCGGTACGGGCGGAGGGCCCCGACGCGGACCGCTGGCTGAACATCGCCCAGGCCTTCGCGGGGCCACCGGGTGCGGGGCGGCGGGCGAAGGCGGACGGCGCGGGGGACCACCGATGACCTCGACGACCTGCGGCCCTTTGCCCGAACCCGCCCTTCCAGGCCGCACCGGGGCTGCTCGTCCCGGCCGCATCGAACCTGCACTCCCCGGCCCCACCGAACCCGCCCTCCCCGGCCGTGTCGAGCAGCACAGCCCCGGCCGTTCCGCGCTCGCCGCGCCGTCGGCCGCGAGCGTGCCTCCGGCCATCGCCGCGCCGCCTTCCGCCGGACTTGGCTCTACGGGAGGTGGAGAGTGACCCGGCGAACACGCCCCCTCCGCATCGGCAACGCCTCCGGTTTCTACGGGGACCGGTTCGGCGCCATGCGCGAGATGCTCACCGGTGGGGAGCTTGACGTGCTCACCGGGGACTATCTCGCCGAGCTCACCATGCTCATCCTCGGCCGTGACCGGCTCAAGGACCCCGCGCGCGGGTACGCCAAGACCTTCCTGCGGCAGCTGGAGGAGTGCCTCGGGCTCGCCCGGGAGCGCGGCGTCCGCATCGTCGCCAACGCGGGCGGGCTCAACCCTGCCGGGCTCGCCGGGGCCGTGCGGGAGCTCGCCGGGCGGCTCGGGATCGACGTGCGGGTCGCGCACGTCGAGGGCGACGGTCTCGGCGACCGCTTCCCCCGCGCCCTCACCGCCAACGCCTACCTCGGCGGCGCCGGCATCGCCGCCTGTCTGGACGCGGGCGCCGACATCGTCCTCACCGGGCGCGTCACCGACGCCGCCCTCGTCACCGGGCCCGCCGCCGCGCACTTCGGATGGGCCCCGGACGCGTACGACGAGCTCGCAGGGGCCGTCGTCGCCGGGCACGTGCTGGAGTGCGGACCGCAGGCCACCGGCGGCAACTACGCCTTCTTCGCCGAGCAGCAGGCGAAGCGCGGCGCGGACGTCCTGCGGCACCCCGGCTATCCCCTCGCCGAGATCCACGAGGACGGCTCCTCCGTCATCACCAAGCACGACGGCACCGGCGGCTTCGTCGATGTCGGCACGGTCACCGCGCAGCTCCTCTACGAGACGCAGGGCGCCCGGTACGCGGGCCCCGACGTCACCGCGCGCCTCGACACCGTCGCCCTCACCCAGGTGGGACCCGACCGCGTCCGCATCGACGGCGTGCGCGGCGAGGCGCCGCCCCCGACGCTCAAAGTGGGCCTCAACCGCCTCGGCGGCTTCCGCAACGAAGTCGTCTTCGTGCTGACCGGACTCGACATCGAGGCCAAGGCCGCGCTCGCCCGCGCCCAGATCGAGGACGCCCTCGACCGCGCCAAGTCCCGCCCCGCCGAGGTGCGGTGGGAGCTGGCCCGCACCGACCGCCCGGACGCCCCGACCGAGGAGTGCGCCAGCGCCCTGCTGCGGCTCGTCGTGCGGGACGCCGACGCGGACACCGTCGGCCGCGCCCTCAGCGGCGCCGCGATCGAACTCGCCCTGGCCGGCTACCCCGGCTTCCACGTGACGGCCCCGCCCGGCAAGGGCTCCCCGTACGGGGTGTTCGAGGCCGCGTACGTCGAGCGCGACACCGTCGAGCAGGTGGCCGTGCTGCCCGACGGGCAGCGCAGAGCCGTGTCGCACGGCGCCGTCACCCGCGTACTCGAGGACCCGGACCCCGCGCCCCTGCCCCCGCCCCTGCCGCCGGGACCCACCTGCCGCGCCCCCCTCGGTCTCGTCGCCGGAGCCCGCAGCGGCGACAAGGGCGGTGACGCCAACGTCGGCGTATGGGTGCGGTCCGACGACGCCTGGCGGTGGCTCGCCCACGAACTCACCGTCGAGCGGCTGCGCCAGCTCCTCCCGGAGGCCGCCGGCCTGCGCGTCGTCCGTCACGACCTGCCCAACCTGCGCGCCCTGAACTTCGTCGTCGAGGGCCTGCTCGGCGAGGGCGTGGCCGCACAGGCCCGCTTCGACCCGCAGGCCAAGGGCCTCGGCGAGTGGCTGCGCGCCCGCCATCTCGACATACCGGAGGTACTGCTGTGACGCCGGAGGCACTGCTGTCGACGCGGGAGGTATCGCTGTGACCGTCCTCGCCTCCGCGCTCGACCCCGCGAGCGCCGAGTACGCCGAGCACCGCCAGGCCATGCTGGACCGGCTCGCCGAGCTCGGCACCGAACAGAACAAGGCGCTCGCGGGCGGCGGCGAGAAGTACGTCGCCCGGCACCGCGAGCGCGGCAAACTCCTCGCCCGGGAGCGCATCGAGCTGCTCCTCGACCCGGACACCCCGTTCCTGGAGCTGTCGCCGCTCGCCGCCTGGGGCAGCGACTACCCCGTCGGCGCCTCCATGGTCACCGGCATCGGTGTCGTCGAGGGCGTGGAGTGCCTGATCACGGCGAACGATCCGACGGTCCGGGGCGGCGCCTCCAACCCCTGGACGCTGAAGAAGGCCTTCCGGGCGCACGAGATCGGGCACGCCAACCGGCTGCCGTCCATTCACCTCGTGGAGTCCGGGGGCGCGGATCTCCCCTCCCAGAAGGAGATCTTCATCCCGGGCGGTGCGCTCTTCAAGCACCTCACGCAGTCCTCGGCCGCCGGCATTCCCACCATCGCCGTCGTCTTCGGCAACTCCACCGCGGGCGGAGCCTACGTACCCGGCATGAGCGACCACGTGATCATGGTCAAGGAGCGCGCGAAGGTCTTCCTCGGCGGCCCGCCCCTGGTGAAGATGGCCACCGGCGAGGAGAGCGACGACGAGTCGCTCGGCGGCGCCGAGATGCACGCCCGCACCTCAGGCCTCGCCGACTATCTGGCCGAGGACGAACGCGACGCGCTGCGCCAGGCCCGCCGGGTCGTCTCGCGCCTCAACTGGCGCAAGGCGTACGCCGATCCGGACCCGGTGTCCGTCGCGGCGCCCGAGTACGACGAGGACGAGCTCCTCGGCATCGTCCCCGGCGACCTGAAGAAGCCCTTCGACCCGCGCGAGGTCATCGCCCGCATCGTCGACGGTTCCGACTTCGACGAGTTCAAGCCGCTGTACGGGAGCTCGCTCGTCACCGGGTGGGCCGCCCTGCACGGCTACCCCGTCGGCGTCCTCGCCAACGCGCAGGGCGTCCTGTTCAGCGAGGAGTCGCAGAAGGCCGCCCAGTTCATCCAGCTGGCCAACCAGCGCGACATCCCGCTGCTCTTCCTGCACAACACCACCGGCTACATGGTCGGCAAGGAGTACGAGCAGGGCGGCATCATCAAGCACGGCGCGATGATGATCAACGCGGTCAGCAACTCGCGGGTGCCGCACCTGTCCGTGCTCATGGGCGCCAGCTACGGCGCCGGGCACTACGGCATGTGCGGCCGTGCCTACGACCCCCGCTTCCTCTTCGCCTGGCCCAGCGCCAAGTCCGCGGTCATGGGCCCGCAGCAGCTCGCGGGCGTCCTGTCGATCGTCGCCCGCGCCTCCGCCGCCGCGAAGGGACAGCCCTACGACGATGAGGCGGACGCCGGTCTGCGCGCCATGGTCGAGCAGCAGATCGAGGCCGAGTCGCTGCCGATGTTCCTGTCCGGGCGGCTCTACGACGACGGGGTCATCGACCCGCGCGACACCCGCACCGTCCTCGGCCTCTGCCTCTCCGCGATCCACACCGCCCCCTACGAGGGCGCGCGCGGCGGCTTCGGCGTCTTCCGGATGTGAGGAGAACCCCCCATGATTTCCACTCTGCTGGTGGCCAACCGGGGCGAGATCGCCTGCCGTGTCTTCCGCACCTGCCGCGAGCTCGGGATCGCCACGGTCGCCGTGTACTCCGACGCCGACGCGGACGCCCTGCACGTACGGGAGGCGGACCACGCCGTACGGCTGCCGGGTGCGGCGCCCGCCGACACGTATCTGCGCGGTGACCTCGTCGTGAAGGCCGCGCAGGCCGCGGGCGCCGACGCGATCCACCCCGGCTACGGCTTCCTCTCCGAGAACGCGGGCTTCGCGCGCGCCGTCCTGGACGCCGGGCTCGTCTGGATCGGGCCGCCGCCCGGGGCGATCGAGGCGATGGCGTCGAAGACGCGCGCCAAGGAGCTGATGGGCATCGAGCCGCTCGGCGAGGTCACCGAGGCCGACCTGCCGGTCCTGGTGAAGGCGGCGGCCGGGGGCGGCGGGCGCGGCATGCGCGTCGTACGCGAACTGGCGCGGCTGGACGACGAGTTGGCGGCCGCGCGGTCCGAGGCCGCCAGTGCCTTCGGGGACGGGGAGGTGTTCGTCGAGCCGTACGTCGAGGGCGGCCGGCACGTCGAGGTGCAGATCATGGCCGACGCGCACGGCACCGTGTGGCCGCTCGGCACCCGCGACTGCAGCCTCCAGCGCAGACACCAGAAGGTCATCGAGGAGTCCCCGGCCCCGGGCCTCGCCCCGCGGCTCGTCGACGAACTGCACGAGCAGGCGGTGCGCGCCGCGCGCGTCACCGACTACCGCGGCGCCGGCACCGTCGAGTTCCTGGTGGCGGGGGAGCGCGCGCACTTCCTTGAGATGAACACCCGCCTCCAGGTCGAACACCCCGTGACGGAGGCGGTGTTCGGGCTCGACCTCGTCGCCCTGCAGATCCGGATCGCCGAGGGCGACGCCCTGGAGAAGGACCCGCCGGCCGCCCACGGGCACGCCGTCGAGGCCCGCCTCTACGCCGAGGACCCCGCCGCCGACTGGGCCCCGCAGACCGGCACCCTGCACCGCGTCGACGTACCCGGCGCCGTCCGCCTCGACAGCGGATACGCGGCGGGCGACACCGTCGGCGTGCACTACGACGCCATGCTCGCCAAGGCCGTCGCGTACGCGCCGACCCGCGCCGAGGCCGTCCGCAAACTGGCGGGCGCCCTGGCACGCGCCGCCGTCCACGGCCCCGTCACCAACCGCGACCTGCTCGTACGCTCCCTGCGGCACCCCGAGTTCACCGGGGCCCGCATGGACACCGGCTTCTACGACCGGCACGCCGAAGCCCTCACGGCCCCCGCCCCCGACCCGCACGCCCCGCTGGCCGCGGCGCTCGTCGACGCGCACGGACGGTCCCGGTTCGGCGGCTGGCGCAACCTCCGCTCGCAGCCCCACCTCAAGCGGTACCGCACCGAGCCCGACGGCACGGAGCACGAGGTCCGCTACCACCACACCCGGCAGGGCCCGACCGCCGACGGCGTCACCGTGCTGGACGTGAGCCCAGGTCTCGTCGTCCTCGAAGTCGACGGCGTACGCCGGCAGTTCACGGTCAGCCGTTACGGCGACCGCGTCCACGTCGGCACACCCGCCGGAGACACCGCGCTCACCGCGCTGCCCCTGCTCCCCGAACCCACCACCCGCCGCGCACCCGGCTCCCTGCTCGCCCCCATGCCCGGCACGGTCGTACGCGTCGCGGACGGCCTCGCCGAGGGGCAGCAGGTCACCGCCGGGCAGCCGCTCGTCTGGCTGGAGGCCATGAAGATGGAGCACCGCATCTGCGCCCCCGCCTCCGGAACGCTCACCGCCCTGCACGCCGTGCCCGGCCGCCAGGTCGAGGTCGGCGCGCTGCTCGCCGTCGTGCAAGAGGTCGCACAAGAGGTCTCACAAGAGGTCGTACAAGAGGGAGAGTCGTCATGAGCACCGCTCGCAGCACCGTCCTCGAAACCGATGAGCATCAGGCCCTGCGCGCCGCGGTCGCCGCGCTCGGGCGCCGGTACGGCCGCGACTACCTGGCCAAGGTCGCAGGCAGCGGAGGTCACCCCGACGAACTGTGGGCGGACGCCGCCAAGCTCGGCTACCTGGGCGTGAACCTGCCCGAGGAGTACGGCGGAGGGGGCGGCGGCATCGCGGAACTCTCCATAGTCCTCGAGGAGTTGGGCGCGGCAGGCTGCCCGCTCCTCATGATGGTCGTCTCGCCCGCGATCTGCGGCACGGTCATCGCCCGCTTCGGCACCGAGGAGCAGAAGCGCACCTGGCTGCCGGGGCTCGCCGACGGCACCCGCACCATGGCGTTCGGGATCACCGAGCCCGACGCGGGCTCCAACTCGCACCGCATCACCACCACCGCACGCCGCGACCCGGACTCCGGCGACTGGCTGCTCAACGGCCGCAAGGTCTTCATCTCCGGAGTCGACATCGCCGACGCGACGCTCATCGTGGGCCGTACGTCCGACGCGCGGACCGGCAACCTCAAACCGTGCCTGTTCATCGTCCCGCGCGACGCCCCCGGCTTCGAGCGGCGACAGATCGACATGGAACTCCAGGCAGCGGAGAAGCAGTTCGAACTGACCCTCGACGACGTACGGCTCCCGGCGGACGCGCTCGTCGGTGGGGGCCCCTCCCACGCTTTCGGCAGTGGGGGAGAGGACGCGGGCCTGCTCCAGCTCTTCGCGGGCCTCAACCCCGAACGCATCATGACGGCCGCCTTCGCGCTCGGCATGGGGCGGTACGCGCTGTCCCGCGCCGTCGAGTACGCGAAGGAACGCAGCGTCTGGAAGTCCCCGATCGGCGCCCACCAAGCGATCGCGCACCCCCTCGCCCAGTCCCACGTGGAGATCGAACTGGCCCGTCTGATGATGCAGAAGGCCGCCAGGCTCTACGACGAGGGCGACGACGTCGGCGCGGGCGAGGCGGCCAACATGGCGAAGCTCGCCGCCGCCGACGCGTGCGTGAAGGCCGTCGACCAGTCCGTGCACACGTTGGGCGGCAACGGCCTGACCAAGGAGTTCGGGCTCGCGTCGTTGATCGTCGCGTCCCGCGTGGCACGGATCGCCCCGGTGAGCCGGGAAATGATCCTGAACTACGTCTCGCACCAGACGCTGGGCCTGCCGAAGTCCTACTGAAGTCACAGCAAGGAGCCCTGACCCGTGAGTCTCACCGTCTCTTCCCCGGCCCGCGGCATCACGACCGTCACCTTGGACGCGCCCGAGCGCCGGAACGCGCTCTCGGCGGACCTGGTGAAGGCCCTCGCCGAGGCACTGGCAGACCTCGGCGAGGACGGCGAGACACGCGCCGTCCTCCTCACCCACACGGGGGCGACGTTCTGCTCCGGCGCCGACCTGAAGGCACCGCCGGACCCGGCGGTGTTCGTCGCGTTGCTCCGGCAGCTGGTGGCGCTGCCCAAGCCGGTGATCGCACGGGTCGACGGCCACGTGCGTGCGGGCGGGCTCGGACTGCTCGGCGCGTGCGACCTGGCGGCGGCGGGACCGGCGTCGTCCTTCGCGTTCACGGAGGTGCACATAGGAGTGGCCCCGGCCGTCATCTCCCTCCCGCTCCTCCCCCGCCTCGACCCGAGCGCGGCCGCCCGCTACTACCTCACCGGCGAACGCTTCGACGCGGCGGAAGCGGCCCGCATCGGCCTGGTCACGGTCGCGGGCCCGGACGTGGACGCCACGGTCGAACCCCTGCTGGAAGGCCTCCGCCGGGCGGCGCCGGGAGCCCTGGCCGAGACGAAGAAGCTGCTCACGGCTAAGGTGCTCGACGCATTCGACGACCAAACGGACGCCCTCACGGCCCTGTCCGCGCGGCTCTTCGGCTCCGCCGAGGCGCGCGAGGGAATGACGGCGTTCCTCGAACGACGGGAGCGCCCATGGGTGCTGTGACCGCCGCCGACCGGGCACCCAAGCAGGACCGCAGCCGCGCGACCCGGCAGAAACTCCTGGAGGCCGCGGTGTCCTGCCTCGCCGAACACGGCTGGGCGGGCTCCACGGTCTCGGTGGTCGCCGAGCGGGCGGGCGTCTCGCGGGGGGCGGCGCAGCACCACTTCCCGACGCGGGAGGACCTGTTCACGGCGGCCGTGGAGTACGTCGCCGAGCAGCGCTCCACGGCGCTGCGCGCCCTGCCCGCGCAGGACAGGGCCTCCGTGGTCGCGGCCCTCGTCGACCTCTACACCGGCCCGCTGTTCCGCGCGGCACTCCACCTGTGGGTGGCCGCGTCGAACGAGCCCGCGCTGGGTTCGCGGGTGACGGAACTGGAGTCCCGCGTGGGCCGCGAGACGCACCGCATCGCGGTGGAACTCCTCGACGCGGACGAGTCCCGCCCCGGCGTCCGCGAGACCATCCAGGGACTCCTGGACATGGCGCGCGGCCTGGGCCTCGCGAACCTCCTGACGGACGACGGGGCGCGGCGGGAGCGGGTGGTGGCGCAGTGGACGGTGCTGGTGGAGTCGTCGCTGCGGGCCTGAGCCTTCCCCGACCCCGCCCCTTCCCGAAACCAAGGGGCTCCGCCCCCTGGACCCCCGCACATCGCCCTCCGGGCTCGTCCTCAAACGCCGGACGGGCTGATGTCCAGCCCCTCCGGCGTTTGAGGAGCGGGGTCTGGGGCGGAGCCCCAGTTCCGGGAAGGGGCGGGGTCGGGGAGAAAACCGCCGGAGGCCCGACCTCAGCCCGCGATGTCCCCGTAACCGTCGATCTCGCGCGGGTTCCGCGACCCGGGCCCGATGTACCGCGCGGAGGGCCGAACAAGCCGCCCCGTCCGCTTCTGCTCAAGAATGTGCGCCGACCACCCCGCGGTCCGCGCACACGTGAACATCGACGTGAACATGTGCGCCGGCACCTCCGCGAAGTCCAGCACGATCGCCGCCCAGAACTCCACGTTCGTGGCGAGGACACGGTCGGGCCTGCGGGCGTGCAACTCGTCGAGGGCCGCCTTCTCCAGCGCCTCGGCGACCTCGAACCGCGGCGCCCCCAACTCCCGCGCCGTGCGCCGCAGCACCCGCGCCCGCGGGTCCTCGGCCCGGTACACCCGGTGCCCGAAGCCCATCAGCCGCTCGCCCTTGTCCAGCGCCTGCTTCACGTACGCCACCGCGTCCCCCGTGCGCTCGATCTCCTCGATCATGCCGAGGACCCGGGAGGGCGCGCCGCCGTGCAGCGGCCCGGACATCGCGCCGACCGCCCCGCTGAGTGCCGCCGCCACGTCCGCGCCGGTGGAGGCGATGACGCGGGCGGTGAACGTGGACGCGTTCATGCCGTGTTCGGCGGCCGACGTCCAGTACGCGTCGACGGCCTGGACGTGCTTGGGGTCCGGCTCGCCGCGCCACCGCTTCATGAACCGCTCGACGACCGTCTCCGCCTTGTCGATCTCCCGCTGCGGGACCATCGGCAGGCCCTGCCCGCGGGCCGACTGGGCCACGTACGAGAGCGCCATGACGGCGGCCCGCGCCAGGTCCTCGCGGGCGCGCTCCTCGCTGATGTCGAGCAGCGGCCGCAGGCCCCAGACGGGCGCGAGCATGGCGAGCGCGGACTGCACGTCGACGCGGATGTCACCGGAGTGCACGGGGATCGGGAAGGGTTCGGCGGGCGGCAGCCCGGGGTTGAACGCGCCGTCGACGAGCAGGCCCCACACGTTCCCGAAGGAGACGTGGCCGACCAGGTCCTCGATGTCGACGCCCCGGTAGCGGAGCGCGCCGCCTTCCTTGTCCGGTTCGGCGATCTCCGTCTCGAACGCGACGACTCCTTCAAGGCCAGGTACGAAGTCGGACATCAGGCGGCTCCTCGTGATGAGTTCGACATGATGGTGGCGAGAGATGGGTTGCGATCAGCTCATGACCATGTGTCAAAAGTGGGCGGTTCCGGCCCGGTTCCACGGTCGTGTCCGCCGATGTGCGGCGAATCCGGCGACTCGCGGTCCGGAACGGTCTTCCCGGTATGCCCCGTGAGGCTGGTGGTCACCCAACCGATGCGGCAGCAGGACGATATCTGTTGGTGCCACCTTTGGCGATGGAATGCGGCACTCAGTGCCACATGTCACCTCTCCGTGAACCGGTGTGCCCCTTCGGGCAACCCGGCGGCCACGGCAAATACGGCAAGATGACCGCGTGACAGATGACCGCGTGACCGAGTCCAGTGCCCCCGTCCCGGAACCGGCCGACATGCGGGAGCAGTACGCCACCGGCGGGCTCTCCGAGACCGAGCTGCCCGCCGCGCCCATGGACCAGTTCGCGCTCTGGTTCAAGGAGGCGGCGCGCGACGGGGACGCCGTGCACGAGCCGAACGCCATGGTCGTCTCCACGGCCGACGCGGCGGGCCGGTCCAGCTCCCGCACGGTCCTGCTCAAGGGCTTCGACGAGCGGGGCTTCGTCTTCTTCACCAACTACGAGTCCCGCAAGGCCCGCGAGCTCGACGCGAACCCGTACGTCTCGCTGCTCTTCCCGTGGCACGCGGTGGCCCGTCAGGTGATCGTCTCGGGCGCGGCGGAGCGCGTCGCCCGCGAGGAGACGGTGGCCTACTTCCGCACCCGCCCGCACGGCTCCCAGCTCGGCGCCTGGGCCAGCGCCCAGTCCTCGGTGCTCGCCTCACGCATCGAACTCGACCGTGCCTACGCCGACCTCGCGTCGCGCTACCCCGAGGGCGAACAGGTCCCGGTGCCCCCGCACTGGGGCGGCTACCGCGTCCGCCCCCGGGCGGTGGAGTTCTGGCAGGGCAGAGCGGACCGCCTGCACGACCGCCTGCGATACGTGTGGGACGAGGGCGACCGGTCCTGGCGGGTGGAACGCCTGAGCCCATGACAGCCCGTCCGGCGATTGAGGACGGGTGGGCCGAAGGCCACGATCAGACGGCGCCCCACGCACAGGGCAACGACTCACCGCGATAGGACCCCGTCCAGAAACGGTTCGACGGCGGCCCGCCACGCCTCCGGCTGGTCGTAGTGCACGAGGTGTCCCGCGTCGGCCACCTCCGCGTACTCCCCGCGGGGCAGCACGCGCACCATCTCCTGGGACTCCGCCCGGCCGAGCTCGCCGTCCTGGCCGCGCACGACGAGCGCCGGGCAGCGGACCTGGATCAGCTCCTCCCAGTGCGCGTCGTGCACCCACGTCTCGCGGGAGCTGAGCATCTGGGCGCGGTCGAAGACGGGCCGCCAGCCGTCGGAGCCCTCCGACATCACCTCGGCGAAGAACTCCCCGCGCGCGGGGTTGGGCCGCTCCACCCAGGGGTCGTCCTCGCCGAACCACTTGCGCACGTCGGCGAGCGTCGCGAACGGGACGGGCCAGGACTTGAACCAGTCCTCCCACTCCCGCTGGGAGGCGGCCCCGAGCGCGGAGGCCCGCATGTCGCAGATGATGAGGCCCCGGACGAGGTCCGGGCGGCGCGCGGCGAGCTGCCAGGCGGTCAGGGCGCCCATGGAGTGGCCGATGAGGACGGCGGGCGCGAGGTCGAGCTGGACGAGGGCGGCTTCCGCGTCGTCCACGTAGGCATCGCGGGTGTAGGGGCCGTCGGTGGGCTTCTCGCTCCTGCCGTGGCCCCGCTGGTCGAGGGCGACCGCGCGGTGCCGCTCGGCGAGCCAGCGGGCCGTGCCCGTCCAGTGGGAGGCGCGGCCCATCAGACCGTGCAGTAACAGCACCCCTCCGGGTGCCGCGTCGGCCTCCCTGAGTTTGGGAGGGTCGGCGTACTCCCATGCGGCGAGGCGTACGCCACCCGCGCCCGTCACGTCGATGCGCCGCACCATGATTCCTGGCACCCCCCTTGGTTCCGCCCGGGTTTCACGCCTGGTACTGCTTCACACCCCCGCACGCTATCGAACCTGCTTTCGAAAGCGGCCGGTTCGTCGATAACACCCCTCGTTCGGGTGACCACACTCAAGGATTGACCGTCGTGGCCGAGGGGAGATCTTCAACGGGAGGCGGGCCGCTCGGGGAAACCGGCCCGTGGGGAATGACCCTGGGAGCTCGGGGCTCCGGGTCAGCACAGGGGAGGACAGGCCCCGGCGCTCTCGAGCGCCGGGGCCCTCGCCTTGTTCGCGCTCACCAGACGGGCACATCCTCCAGCCCCTTCCGAGCCCTCAGGTCATATGCCTCTCGCGACAGCCTGGCACGCGAAACGCTCGGCCGCTGCGATTCCGCACACTGAATCTTCGATTCCGCAAGATCTGGCGCGGCTCACGGAGCCTTGTCAACTACCCCTGGGGCAACGGCAGTTGACCGGCTCCTCAGCTGACCGGCTCCTCAGCGCTTGGCGACGAACACGTGCGACGCGGTCTCCGCGGTGAGCTCGGCGGCCTCGCCGCTGCTCCCCACCAGGACACCGCCCGCGGACTCCGTCACGCTCACCACGGAACCCGGCTGCACGCCGGCCCGCCGCAGCGTGTACATCAGCTGGGCGTCCGTCTGGATCGGCTCGCCGATGCGGCGCACCACGACCGTCTTGCCCTCGGCGCCCGGGTCGAGCTCCGACAGGGAGACCATGCCCTCGTCCAGGAACGGGTCCGCGCCGTCCTTCTCGCCCAGCTCCTCAAGGCCCGGGATCGGGTTGCCGTACGGAGACTCGGTGGGGTGGCGCAGGAGCTCCAGGACGCGGCGCTCCACGGCCTCGCTCATCACATGCTCCCAGCGGCAGGCCTCGGCGTGCACCTGCTCCCATTCGAGCCCGATCACGTCGACGAGCAGGCACTCCGCCAGGCGGTGCTTGCGCATCACGCGCGTGGCGAGCCGGCGGCCCTCCTCGGTGAGCTCCAGGTGGCGGTCGCTCGCGACGGCCACCAGGCCGTCACGCTCCATGCGCGCCACGGTCTGGCTCACGGTCGGTCCGCTCTGGTCCAGCCGCTCCGCGATCCGGGCGCGCATGGGGACCACACCTTCCTCCTCCAGCTCGAGGATGGTGCGCAAATACATCTCAGTGGTGTCAATCAGCCCCGACATGGGTGCCCCTCAGAATTCGCTCGTGCGCTGGCCCTGCCCTCAATTCTGACGCATACCACTGACAACCGTGCCGCGCCGGTGGAATTCCCGCCCAGTACCGGCCTGTGGCGGTGTTGACAGGGCACTGGTCCAGACCGCAACGTGATGCGAATGAGCTCGAAGAGCGGGAGCAGCGAGAGCAGTGTGAGCGGCGAGAGCAAGACGGCGGGCCGGTATTTCGACGCCGCCATCGGGCTGCTCCAGAAGGTGCGCGACGAGGAGTCCGGCAGCGTGGCCGCCGCGGGCACCCTGCTCGCCGACGCCGTCGAGTCCGGCGGCCGGCTCTTCGCCTTCGGCGCCGGGCACTCCTCGCTGGCCGCCCAGGACGTCGTCTACCGCGCGGGCGGCCTCGGCCTCATCAACCTCCTCGCCGTGCCCGGAGTGGTCGGCGTGGACGTGATGCCTGCCACGCTGGGCTCCGCCCTGGAACGGGTCCCCGGGCTCGCGGGCGCGGTCCTCGACTCCTCGCCGGCCCGCCCCGGCGACGTCCTCGTGATCATCTCGCTCTCCGGGCGGAACTCGCTGCCCGTCGAGATGGCCATGAACGCCCGCGCCCTCGGCCTGAAGGTCATCGGCGTGACATCGGTGGCGTACGCGACGGAGACCCGCTCCCGGCACGTCTCCGGCACCTTCCTGAAGGACCACTGCGACGTGATCATCGACTCCAAGGTGAGTGTCGGCGACGCGGAGCTCTCCCTCGACGGGGTCGACGCCCCGTTCGGGCCCGCGTCGAGCGTCGTCACCAACGCGCTGATGCAGGCCATGACGGCCGCGGCGATCGAGAAGCTCGCCGAGCGCGGCATCCAGCCGCCCGTGCTGCGCTCCGGGAACGTGGACGGCGGACACGACTGGAACGGCCGGGTCTTCCAGGAGTACGGGGACCGCATCTTCTACCGGCACTGAGTGCCTCACGGGGCCGGGTCCGGGGCGGAGGCCCGGGCAGGGTCGAAGACCACCCGTACCGTCAGGCCGCCGCCCGCACCGTTCGCCTCCGCCGTCACCTCCGCCTCGTGCGCCCGCGCGATCGCCGACACGATCGACAGGCCGAGGCCCGCTCCCTCACCCCGCGCGTGCGTCCGCTCGTGCAGCCGCCGGAAGGGCTCGAAGAGGTGCGGGACGGTGTCCGGCGGCACCTCCGGGCCCGTGTTGGTGACCTCCAGCGTCCCGTCGCGGCCGACGACGACGCTCACCAGGCCCTCGGGAACGTTGTAGCGCACCGCGTTCGCCACCAGGTTGTGGACCAGCCGGTCCAGGAGCACGCCGTCGCCCGTCACCGTCAGCGGCTCCGCCCGCACGGACACCGCCACGCCCCGCCCTTCCGCCTCGTCGGCGAGACCGTCCGCGACGGCGTGCGCCAGGACGTCCACCGCGACCGGCTCGCTGCGCTCGAGCCCCTGCTCGGAGTCGGCGAGCAGCAGCAGCCCCTCGACGAGGTGCTCGCTGTCGTCGGCGACGGAGATGAGTTTCGTACGGATCCTCGCGACGCGTTCCGGGTCCGGGGCACCGGCGAGACCGATCTCCGCGGCCGCCCGCTGCACGGCCAGCGGCGTGCGCAGCTCGTGCGCCGCGTTGGCCGCGAACCGCTGCTGGGCGCCGACCAGACGCTCTATGCGGTCCAGCATCTCGTCGAAGGTGTCCGCGAGGTGCTTCAGCTCGCCCGGGGGCGCGTCCAGCGCGATCCGCTCGTGCAGATTGGCGCCGGAGAGCCGCCGCGCGATGTTGGTGATCACCGCGACGGGGCGCAGCACCCGGCCCGCCATCCACCAGGCGAGGGCGATCGACAGGACGGCGTACACGGTGAAGACGATCACCGAGACCGTCAGGAGGCGGCTGAGCGCCGCCTCGCCCGCGAGGTCGCTGATCTTCGTCACGGCCAGGCCGCGCTTGTCGATGTCCATCGTCGTGCCCTGGAGGCGCTGCGCGGGCACGGCAGACGCCACCGGGAACGGGGAGGCGTGCCGCCACGGCGGCATCGGGTCGCGCGGCACCGCCGTGGTCACGGCCGAGCTGATCGACGTGTACAGCCCCTGCTGCACCAGCAGGTACACGAGCCCGGTCAGGAGCGCGCCCGCCAGCACGAGCAGCCCTCCGTAGAGGGCGGTCAGCCTGGCCCGCTCGCTGTCCATCCGCGACCCGGGCGGACGCGGCGCGCGCCCGCTCACCGGGACGGCCCCGCGATCCGGTACCCGGCCCCCGGCACCGTCTCCACCACCGGCGGCTCGCCCAGCTTCGCGCGGAGCTTGGAGAGGGTGACGCGGACCGCGTTGGTGCGGTAGCTGGTGTCCTCCTCCCATACCTGCTCGATGAGGTCCTCGCCGCTGACCACCGCGCCGTCCGCCCGCAGCAGCGCCTCAAGCACCGCGAACTCCTTGCGGGACAGCGCAAGGTGCTTGCCGTCCCTGCTGGCCTGGCGGCGCGCGGTGTCCAGGACGAGACCGGCCCGTTCGATCACCGGCGGCAGCGCGGGCCGGGCCCGGCGGCCGAGGGCGAGCACGCGGGCGAGCAGTTCGTCGTACGCGAACGGCTTGGTCAGATAGTCGTCCGCGCCGAGCCCCAGACCCGCCACCCGGTCACGCACCGTGCCCGCCGCCGTCAGCATCAGGACCCGGGTCAGGAGCCGCTGCTCGACGACCCTGCGGCACACCTCGTCGCCGTGCACGCCCGGCAGGTCGCGGTCGAGGATCAGCACGTCGTACTCGCCGAGCTGCAGTTTCCGCAGCGCGGTGAGGCCATCGGCGGCCACGTCGACGGCGAGCGCGTCGCGGCGCAGCCCGTCGGCGATCATCTCGGCCAGGAAATCCTCGTCCTCCACCAGCAGTACGCGCATGCCGCCCTGTGTACCCGAGAGTGACCTTTCGCCGGTGTAAGCGTCTCCGTTGAGAGAAACGAAACCCGGCTCCCCGCCAGCCTGTGCGCGTCAGTCACGCCACATGTGAAGGGGAAGCCTCATGAGGACCGCCCGTCCGACCCGCCCCACCCGTCCGACCCGCGTCCGCTCGGTGGCCTTCGCGTCGGGATTCGCCGCGCTCGCCCTGTTCGCCGGTGCCTGCTCCAACGACTCCGGCTCGGACTCCGCGTCCGGCTCGTCGTCGGACAGCGCCGACGGCGGCAAGGGCGCCGACGCCGACAAGGCGTTCAAGGAGCGCGAGTGCCTGCGCAAGCAGGGCCTCAAGGTGCCCGAACCCAAGTCCGGCGAGGACGTCCGCGGCATCACCATCGGCGGCGACATGAGCAAGGAGAAGATGGAGGCCGCCCTGAAGAAGTGCGGCGCGGGCGGCGGCCGGCCGGGCAAGGGCCCCTCGCAGGCCGACAAGGACAAGATGCTCAAGTACGCCCAGTGCATGCGCAAGAACGGGTTCAACATGCCCGACCCGAAGTTCGACGGCGGCGCGATGCAGGCCCAGCCCATGCCGAAGGGCGCCGAGGCCAAGAAGATGGAGAAGGCCGCCGAGGCGTGCAAGGGCATCGTCAAGTGAGGCGCCGTACCGCCGTCGTCGCCACCGTCGTCGCCCTCCTCGCCGTCACCGGCGGCGGGATCGCCGTCAGCGCGCTCGCCGACGCGGGCGGCAAGGAGAACGCCGACCACCGCGAGGCGGGTCTGCCGCCGGCCACCGCGTCCGTCGAGCGCGGCGACCTCAGCAGCGGCACACAGGTCGACGGCACCCTCGGCTACGCCAAGGAACGCAAGATCAACGCCGGTGCGACGGGCACGCTGACCTGGGCCCCCGACACCGGCTCCACCATCGGGCGCGACGGGCGGCTCTACGAGGTCAACGGCGCGCCCGTCCGCCTCATGTACGGCACCGAGCCCATGTACCGCACGCTGAAGAGCGGCGACAAGGGCAACGACGTGCGCCAGCTCGAAGAGAACCTGGTCGCGCTGGGGTACGGCAGCGGACTCGCGGTCGACGACACGTACACGGACGGCACCGCCGCCGCCGTCAAGCGGTGGCAGAAGGCCCACGACCGCAAGCAGACCGGCCGCGTCGGCCCCGACCAGATCTCCTTCCAGCCCTCCGCGGTCCGCGTGAAGTCCGCGGGCTCGTCCGTCGGCGACCAGGTCGCCCCGGGCAGGCCGGTCCTCTCGACGACCGGCTCCGAACGCGTCGTACGCGTCCAGCTCGACGTGGCCGAGGGCGACTCGGCGAAGAAGGGCACGAAGGTCACCGTGACGCTCCCGGACGGCACCACCGTCGACGGCAAGGTCGCCTCCGTCGGAAAGACGGCCAAGCCGGGCGACGACCCCAGCGACAAGACCCCCAAGATCCCCGTCACCGTCACCTTCGACGACCCCGGCGAGGTCGACGGCTTCGACCAGTCGCCGGTCACCGTGAACCTCACCGGCGAGACCCGGAAGAACGTCCTCTCCGTCCCCGTCAACGCGCTCCTCGCGCTGCCCGGCGGCGGCTTCGGCGTCCAGGTCGTCGAGGGCGGCCGCACCCGCGACGTCAAGGTCGAGCTCGGCATGTTCGGGCAGGGCAGGGTCGAGGTCAGCGGCGGAGGGCTGCGGGAGGGCGCGAAGGTCGGGGTGCCGAAGGCATGAACGAGCCCTGCGCGCCTGCGGGCGCACCGTCCACCGAGCCCTGCGCGCCCGCGGGCGCACCGTCCACCGCCGTCGTGGAACTGGCCGGCGTCACCAAGGAGTACCCGGGCGGGGTCGCCGCCCTCCGCGGTGTCGACCTGACCGTCGACGCCGGTGAACTCCTCGCCATCGTCGGCCCGTCCGGCTCCGGCAAGTCGACGCTCCTGCACATTGTCGGCACCCTGGACCGGCCCACGGCGGGCTCCGTCGCCATCGCAGGCCATGACATCGCGACGCTCACCGACCGCAGCCTCTCCGCCCTCCGGGCCCGGCACATAGGCTTCGTCTTCCAGGCGTTCCACCTGGTCCCCGGCATCAGCGCCCGCGACAACGTCGCCGAGGGCCTGCTCTACTCCGGTCTCCCGCGCGCGGAACGCCGCCGCAGGGCCGCGTACGCCCTGGAACGCGTCGGCCTCGCCGACCGCATGCGGCACCGCCCGCACGAACTCTCCGGCGGCCAGAAACAGCGCGTCGCCATCGCCCGCGCCGTCGTCGGCGAACCCGACCTGCTCCTCGCCGACGAACCCACCGGCGCGCTCGACTCCGAATCCGGCGAGGCCGTCATGGCCCTGCTGCACGACCTCAACGCGGAGGGCGCGACCATCGCCGTCATCACCCACGACACGGAGATCGCCGAACGGCTGCCGCGGCAGGTGCGGATCAGGGACGGGCGGGTCGTCGCGGACACGCGGGGCGCGGAGGTCGCGGCGTGACGGCACGGAACGGCGGGCGGGCGCGCGGGCGCCGCGCCCTGCGGGCGGCGCGGCTCGGCCCCCGGGACATCCTGCACGTGGGCTCGGCGGGCCTGCGCAGCCGCCCGGTGCGGGTGGTCCTGTCGGCGCTCGGCATCGCGATAGGCATCGCGACGATGGTGGCGGTGGTCGGGATCTCGGCGTCGAGCAAAGCCCAACTCATGCGCGAGCTGGACGAGCTGGGCACGAACATGCTGGTGGCGTCGCCGGGGGAGGCGATGTTCTCCGGCGAGAAGGTGACGCTGCCGCGCGACGCGGCGGGGCGGGTCGGCAGGGTCGACGGGGTCGAGTCCGTGGGCGCGACCGGCGACCTGGAGCGCTCGGTCCGGCGCAGCGAGAAGATCCCGAAGGACGAGACCGGCGGCATCTCGGTCCGTGCCTCCACGGAAGGCCTGCTGAAGGTGTTGCGGGGCCGGATGGCGCACGGCAGCTGGTTCAACGCGGCGAACAGCCGCTACCCGTCGGTGGTCCTCGGCCACGTCGCGGCCAAGCGCCTGGGCATCGTCGCGCCCGGCCAGCAGGTCTGGCTGGACGACCGCTACTTCACCGTGATCGGCATCCTCGACCCGCTGCCGCTCGCGCCGGACATCGAACGGTCGGCGCTGGCGGGATGGGAGGCCTCGAAGAAGTTCCTCGACTTCGACGGCCACCCGACGTCGGTGTACGAACGCTCCACCGACGCCACGGTCAACAGCGTCCGCAAGCTTCTCGCCGCGTCCATCGACCCGGAGAACCCGCGCAACGTCCAGGTCACGGACCCGTCGGCGGCGCTGCAGGCGAAGGCGGCGACGGAGGGAGCGTTCTCGACACTCCTCCTGGGCCTGGGCGGCATCGCCCTGCTGGTGGGCGGCGTGGGCGTCGCCAACACCATGATCATCTCGGTCCTGGAACGCCGCTACGAGATAGGCCTGCGCCGCTCCCTGGGCGCGACGCGGGGCCAGATCCGCGTCCAGTTCGTCACGGAGTCCCTGATGCTGTCGGGGCTGGGCGGTGCGGCGGGGGTGGCGCTGGGGGCGGCGGCGACGGCGGCGTACGCGCTCTCGGGCGGCCTTCCGTGGGTGGTCCCGCCCTGGGCCATGGCGGGCGGCTTCGCGGCGACGCTGGCGATCGGTACGGTGGCGGGCCTGTACCCGGCGGTCCGGGCATCCCGCTTGTCCCCGACGCTGGCGCTGCACGCGGTGTGACGCGGCGGTCCGCCTACGCTCCGCCCGTCTGTGGGTGGGGGCGGTGGGGGCCGGGGGGTCTGCGGTCCGTCTGTGGGTGGGGGCGGTGGGGGCCGGGGGGTCCGCGGTCCGTTTGTGGGTGCGGGGCGGTGAGGGTCGGGGCGCCTGTTGCTCGTCTTGGGTGCGGGGCCGCGGGGGTATGTCCGTACTCGCCATCCCTGCGCCGCGCCCGACGTTTCCGGCCGCTATGGCTGGCTCGGTGCTCCGTGCGCACATACCCCCACGTCCCCTCCCGTTTCGTGCGCGACTGCGGCCCGGTGGGGTCCGGGCCCCCACCGGGCGCTGAGGGTCGCCCCTGTCGGGCGCTGGGGCTTCCCACCCACTCCCTCGGTGGGTGCTGGGGTTTCCCACCCCCCTCGGTGGGTGCTGGGGGTTTGCCACCCCCCCCTCGGTGGGTGCTGGGGGTTTGCCACCCCCCCTCGGTGGGTGCTGGGGTTTGCCACCCGCCCACCCGCCCACCCGCCCACCCGCCCACCCGCCCCTACTCCCGCTGGACGTCGCGGGGCAAACGGGTGGGCGGGTGGGGACCATCCGCCGCGGAGCGGCGGGTTCGGCGCCCCTACTCCCGCAGGGCGTTGCGGGGTGAACGGGAGGGTGGGTGGGAGTGATCCGCCGCGGAGCGGCGGGGTAGGAGGGGCGCCCCGCCCTAAGAGGAGAGGACCTGGGACAGGTCGAGGAAGACGGCGACGCGCGCCGCGACGCTCTCCGCGTACGCCGCGTCCGAGTGATCGAACACCCCCCGCCCCGTCCCACGGAGAAACGTCACGACGCCCAACGTACGGCCCCTGCTCCGCAGGACGACACAGAGCGCGTGGACGGAGTCCTCGGGCCACTGCCGGGCCGCCGCCCACTCCCGCGCCCGCTCGGCCGGCACCCCCACCCCCGCGCTGGCCCGCACGGACCCCACCCGCTCCACGCACTGCGGCGCGGGATGCCCTTCGGGGTAGCGGACGGGGATGCCCGCCGTGGCCACGGGACGGCAGGGCCCCGGCGGTCCCGCCGGTGTCGCCGCCGCACGGACCAGACGTACCGGATTCTCGCCCGCCAGGAGATCCACCAGCGCATGGTCGGCGAACCCGGCGAGCGCGAAGTCCAGCTGGACCGTCGCCGCCTCCGTCGGGTCCTCGCACTCCGCGGTGGCGCGCGCCGCCCGGTGCAACTGCTGCGAGCGGAACCGCAGTTGCGCCGCGAGCTGCTCCGTCTGCTTGGCCTCCGTGATGTCGAGGAACAGCCAGCCGACGCCCAGGGGCACGGGCTCCTCCGCGAGCGGCGAGGCGAGCCGGAGGAAGCCGCTGCGCCAGCACCGGCGCGCGTCCCCGTCGTCCTCCCCGCCCACGGGCGCCCGCACCGTCACCCACATCTCCGCGGGCGCGGGCGGTGTCCCCTCGGCGAGGACGTGCGTCAGGGCGCTCTCCAGCTCCTCGACGCCCTGTCCGAGGAGGTCGGCGAGCGGCCGCCCGAGGACGGCGCTGCGGCCCACCCCGAAGGCGCGGGCCGCGTGTTCGTTGACGACGGCGGGCCTGAGGTCCGCGTCGACGAGGACCACGCCCCACGACGCCGTCTCGAACAGCGCCTCGCTCAGCGCGATGGACCGCTCCAGGTCGATCTGCGCGTGGACCTCGCTGAAGGCGCAGTACACCCCCGAGGACTTCCCGTCCCCGCCCCGCACGGACGCCGACTGCATCCGCACGAGCACCCGCCCGCCGTCCTTGGTGACGAGGGCGAACTCGTGCACCTGCCGCCCCGGCGCGTCCATCGCGGACAGCAGCCGCTCCTCGACGTCCCCGGCGTCGGCGGGCCGTACGGCCCACCCGGTGAACCCGTGCCGCCCGACGGCCTCCGCCGCCGTCCACCCGAGGATCCGCTCGGCCTCGCGGTTCCAGTGCGTCACCACGCCGTCGGCGTCGAAGGCGCAGAGCGCGGCGTCCATCCCGTCGAGGAGCGCCGCGAGCAGCTCGGCGCTCCCGGGCTCGGGTTCCTCAGGACCAAGTTCGTCAGTGGTTCCGCTCTGCCGCGAAGCACTCACGTGGCACCCCCTACAGGCCTGCGCGATCTGCCCGTACCGCATGTCAGATCATTCAACTGGAACGTGACGCAGCCCACAGGAACTTCCCGGAAGTTGGAGAGAAATCGTTGTGCGCCCGCGTACCCGAAAAATCGGTTGAGCCGCCCGACGCCGCTTCCTAAGGTGTTTATCACTCGAAGAAAGGAGGTGATCCGGCAGTGATTTCATTGCGGACGCGAGAGGTGGCTGCGGGCTAGCGGCCTGCCACCACACCCAGTGCGGTGCCGGACCAGCACGAGTGACGAGCGTGCAGCCGGCCCAAACCCGAGCAGTCACCCGACCCGCGAGCCGCCGGTACGTCCGGCCGGCTCCCTCCGCCTCAGGCGGCTGGGACCCAGGCTCGCGGGTCGTCTGCGTTCCCTGCCGTGCGCGGGACGCGCACGTCAGCCCCTGCTGACCGCCGTGAGGATCTCCGGCAGCCGCCTCGCGAGCCGCGGCGCCGCGAGCCGCAGCCCCGCCTCGGTGACCGCTCCTCCGTAGACCGCGCCGAGCGGCAGCAGCAGCCAGGTCCACGACGTCGCGCCCGAGGCGTGCAGCCAGATCGTGAGGGCCAGGACCGGCGCGCACAGCAGGGCCGCCGCGACCATGCCGCCGACGATGGAGATCCAGGCGAGGCCCGCCTGACCGGGGGCGACGTTCTTGTAGCCCTCCTGCGGGATGGAGTACGGGAAGCGGGCCGATGACCACGCGCCCGTGGCCAGCATCGCGCCGAGCAGGGCGAAGGAGAGGCCGATGACCTCCGGCAGGGCCGGCCAGTCGCCGAGCAGCGCGGTCGTCAGGACGGTGACGAGAGCGGCGTACGGGAGGGTGATCAGGAGGAGCGCGAGGGCCCGCCCGCGCAGCTCCACGTACGCGTCGCGGGGCGACGAGATCGTCATCGCCACCATCCAGAACGCCGAGGTGTCCTGCCCGAACTGGTTGTACATGAGGACGCCGAGCATGCCCGCCGCGAAGCAGGCGAAGTAGACGGATCCGGTGCCCTGGAGGGCGTTGAAGAGCGGCACGATCAGGCCGATGGCGAGGGACGTGACCCAGGCCGCCTTGGTCTTCGGGTCGCGCCAGACGTAGCGGAGGCTGCGTTCCATGACCGTGCCGGTGCGCCCCGCGGGCAGCAGCCCGCCGAGGGCGCCCGACGTGCGGGACGTGCCCTTGTCCGGCTCGGCGGCCGCGATCGTGGAGCCGTCCGGTGCCGTCATCAGCCGGGTCAGGCTCCGCTGCCAGAGGGTGAGGAGAGCGAGGAGGGCCCCGGCGGTCAGGATCAGTTGGGCCGCCGCCGTCGCGTACGCACCCCGGCTGACCGAGTCGACCGCGCCGAGCGCCGCGCACGGCGGGATCCAGCGCACGACGTCCGCCGCCGGGTCGAGCGTGGACAGGCCGGAGGAACCGAGCTTCTGCGCGCCGAAGTTGACGACCTGCGCGCCGACCGCGATGACCAGGCCGCTGAGGACGGCGAGGTCGCGTCCCTTGCGGCTGGTGAGCAGGCGGATGTTGGCGGCGGCGACCGCGCGGGCCAGCGCCACGCAGACGAGGAGGGTGAGGACGACGGCGACGACACCGGTGACCGCCGCCGCGGCGCCGTGGGCCAGGGCCACCGCCGCGCCCGCCGCGAGGCAGAGCGTGAACAGCGGGCCGATGCCCACGAGCGAGGCGGCGAGCAGCGCCCGTACGAGCGGTCGTGGCCGCAGCGGCAGCATCACCAGGCGCGTCGGATCGAGGGTCTCGTCGCCGCTCGGGAAGAACAGCGGCATGACCGCCCAGCCGAGGGCGAGCACCCCGACGAGCAGGACGCAGACCGTCGCGGCGTGCGTGTTGCCGCGCAGCGCGATCAGCCCGAGGAGCTGGAGGGCGGCGAAGAGGAGCGCGACGGTGACGGACGCGATGTACGCGGCGCGACGGCCCGTGGACTGGCGCAGGCCGTTGCGCAGGAGTGACAGCTTCAGGCGGATGAGGACGGGCGCGATCGCCGAGGGGGCGGCGGGGCGCGCGGTCGTGGAGCGGGCCGTGGTCATCGGGGGCCGCCGCCCAGCCAGTCGAGGTCGGTTCCCGTGGTGCGGCCGTGCGCGCCGACGAGTTCGAGGAACGCCTGTTGCAGCGAGGGCGCGGCGCCCCGCACCTCGGCGAGGGTGCCGTGCGCGCGGATGCGGCCCGCCGCCATGACGGCGACCCAGTCGCAGAGGGACTCGACGAGCTCCATGACGTGCGAGGAGAAGACGACGGTGGCGCCGGACGCGGTGTACCGCTCCAGGACGCCGCGGATCGTCTGCGCGGAGACGGGGTCGACGCCTTCGAACGGTTCGTCGAGGAAGAGGACTTCGGGGTTGTGGAGCAGCGCGGCGGCCAGGCCGATCTTCTTGCGCATGCCGGTCGAGTAGTCGACGACGAGTTTGTGCTGGGCGCCCGCGAGGTCGAGTACGTCGAGGAGCTGTGTGGCCCGCTTGTCGACCTCGCCGCCGGGCAGCCCGCGCAGCCTCCCGGTGTACGCGAGGAGTTCGCGGCCCGAGAGCCGCTCGAAGAGGCGGAGGCCCTCGGGGAGCACGCCGATGCGGGCCTTGACCTCGACGGGGTCGCGCCACACGTCGTGGCCGACGACCTCGACGGTGCCCTGGTCGGGCCGGAGGAGGCCGGTGACCATGGAGAGGGTGGTGGTCTTCCCCGCGCCGTTGGGGCCGACCAGGCCGATGAACTTGCCCGCGGGCAGGGACAGATCGATCCCGGCGACGGCGACCTGCTCGCCGAACCGCTTCCAGAGCCCCCGGATCCGTACCGCCGCCGCTCCCGGCTCCGCTTCCGTCCCTGCTGCCGTCACCGTGCCGCCCTCCGCCGTGCCCGCCGTGTCCGTGGTGTCCCGCCGTGTCCGCACGATACGTCGGCGGTGGGCACGGGGGAGGTCAGCGGCTCGGAGCCCGTCGTCAGCGGCGCGCTTCCCTGCCGCACGCGTAGGCCAGCGGGGAGATGATCTCCTCCGCGTCCGGCAGCCAGCGGTTGGCGGCGGTGGGGCGGCAGGCCCACTGGACGGCGCCGATGGCACCGAAGCGGGTCGGGGGCCCGGCCACGTACGTCCCCTCGCCGAGGGCGATCAGGTCGATGGCGGCCGGCGGCCAGCCCAGCTTGCGCACCAGGTCGGGGACCTTGGCCGTGGCGCCGGGCAGCACGAAGAACTGCATGCGGCGGTCGGGGGTGCAGGTCACGGGGCCGAGGGTGAGCTCCATCCGCTCCATGCGGGCGAGCGCGAGGAAGCCGGCCGTCTCGGGCACGTCGATCGCGTCGAACGTGCGCCCGGTGGGGAGCAGGATCGACGCCTTGGGCTGCTTCTGCCAGAGCCGTCGGGCCACGGTCGCGCTGCCGGTGGCCTGGGTCGCCCAGTCCTCGCGGGCGGGGTGTGCGCCGGGCGCGTCGCACGCGGTGTCCCCGCACGAGCACTGCTCGACGCCCTCGACGGACTCGAGCCAGGTCCCCGGGAACACGTCCCAGTGACGCTCCTCCGCGTACCGCACGGCCGTGTCGAGCAAGGCTTCTCCGCGCTGCTTCGGGATCTGCGCGGCTGACGTGACTCCGATGGTCTCTTCCACGAACTTCTCAACTCTTGGTGCCACCTCGGGTTACGGGCGCACGCGAGGGCGGGGGAGGAGCATCGATCCTGCGAGTGGGGCGCATGGGTGCATGGGCGGGGGCGCGCATGGGGATTGGCTCCCGGGTGCGGGTAGCCAGGACTCGGGCAACAAGAGGACGCCCGGAGGAAGCCCGGACCGTACAGTTTTGCACTTGTAGTTCTTTATGGGTTCTTTTGCTTCTTTTGTGGCGCATCTTCGCTCTGTCCCAAGGGCATTGATCACCCTGAGGCGGTCCACGGCGGCCGCCCGTTCCGATGGTCCACGGTGCACACAGGGGGTACGCCATGGCCGCAAGGCCACTCGTCGCGCGACAGCCCAACGAACGGCTGCAGGCGCTCATTCAGGAAGCCGGCTGTTCCAACGCCGGTCTGGCCCGCAGGGTCAACATGTGTGGCGCGGAGCACGGCCTCGACCTGCGCTACGACAAGACGTCCGTGGCCCGCTGGCTGCGCGGGCAGCAGCCGCGCGGCCGGGCGCCCGGCATCATCGCGGAGGCGCTCGGCCGCAAACTGGGCCGTACCGTCACCATCGACGAGATCGGCATGGCGAACGGCAAGAACCTCGCCTCCGGCGTCGGCCTGCAGTTCTCGCCGACCGTCCTTGGCGCCATCGAGCAGGTCTGCGAGCTGTGGCGCAGCGACGTCGGCCGCCGCGACTTCCTCTCCGGATCGTCCGTGGCCGCGTCCGCGCTCGTCGAGCCGAGCCGCGACTGGCTGATCTCCTCGCCGGACTCGCAGGTCGGCAGGTCCGCGGGGCCGCGCGTCGGCATGGCGGACGTGGCGGCGGTCAAGGCGATGACGGAGGCGCTGACCCAGCTGGACCACCAGTTCGGCAGCGGTCATGTGCGGCCGGTCGTCGTGCACTACCTCAACTCCGTGGTCTCCGGACTGCTCGCGGGCTCCTACCGGGAGTCGGTCGGGCGCGAACTCTTCGCCGCGGTCGCCCGGTTGACGGAACTCGCCGGATACATGGCCGTCGACACGGGGCAGCCGGGCCTCGCCCAGCGCTACTACATCCAGGCGCTCCGGCTGGCCCAGGCCGCGGGCGACAGGGGGTACGGAGGGTACGTACTCGCGGCGTCGATGAGTCACCTCGCCGCGCAGCTCGGGAACCCGCGCGAGATCGCGCAGTTGGCGCGGGCCGCACAGGAGGGGACACGTGGGAGGGTCACGCCCCGCGCGGAGGCAATGTTCTACGCCGCCGAGGCCCGCGGACACGCGCTCCTCGGGGACGTACGGGCCACGCAGGTCGTGGCGGGGCGGGCGGTGGAGGCGATGGACCGGGCATCCGGATCCGAGGACTCCGGCGACGACCCGGTCTGGATCCGGCACTTCGACCACGCGTATCTGGCCGATGAAATGGCGCATTGTCACCGGGACTTGGGCCAGGCCGACGCGGCGGCGCGCAGTGCCCAGGAATCCCTGGACGGCCATCCGGAGACGCGGGCGCGCCGCCGGGCGATCGGCCTGGTCCTCCTGGCCACGGCGCAGGTGCAGCGGCGCGAGGTGGAACAGGCCTGCCACACGGGCCTGAAGGCCGTCGAACTCCTCGGCACGCTGCGGTCGAACCGCGGCGCGGAGTACCTGGAGGACTTCCAGGAGCGGCTCCACCCCTACCGCGAGGAGCCGGTGGTACGGGAGTTCGGGGCGCGCCTGGACGTCCAGGCGGCCTGAGATCCTCCCGTCCCGCCCGAGAACAGCGTCTGACAGGGAGGTTTTGTTACTGCCGCCACCGTGCGGAGGGCGGCGTTCTGAGCTGCGTGGCAGAGGGATGTGGCGACCCGGTAGCGTGACCCGACGGTTCCGTAGGTCCCCCCAGGTGTAGGAGTCCCGGTGACGCAGCAGAGCGGTCAGGGCGCTGCTTCTTCCGATCCGCAGCAGCGGCCCGCCCACGAGGGCGTGGTGCTGCCCGCGGACGGCAGCGAGCCGCTGTTCCCCGGCACCGCGGGCAGGCACACCGCCCCGGCGGGCGGCACGCCGTGGGGCGAGCCGTGGGGCCCCGCCTCGGCGGGTCCGCCCTCCTCGGGCCAGGGCCAGGAGTGGTCCACACCCTCTGCCCAGCCCCTCCCGCCGGAGAACGACCACGCCCAGCCGGACCCGTCGTACGGCGGCCACCAGCAGCCCGGCTACGGCACGCACGCCCCCGGCCAGGGAATACCCCAGCCGGGCCAGGGAACCCAGCAGCCCGGCTACGGCTACCCGCAGACCGCCCCTGGCGGCCGGCACTCCGATTACGGCACCGCTCAGCCCGCCCCCGGCGGCCAGTACGGGTACGACGCCCAGCAGCCCGCCCCCAGCGGCCGCCCAGGTCACGGCACCCCGCAGCCCGGCTATGGCTCCCAGCCCCCGGCCGCCGACGCCCAGCAGCCAGGCCCTGGCGGCCCGCAGCCCGGCTACGGCTACCCGCAGTCGGGCCCTGACGCCTCGCAGCCCGGCCCCGGCCCCGGCGCCGCCCAGCCCGGACAGGGCTACCCCCAGCCGAGCCCGGCCGGCCAGCAGCCCGGTTACGGCGCCCAGCAGCCCGGCTTCGGAGCCCCACAAACCGGCCCCGGCGCGGCCCAGCCCGGCTACGGCTACCCGCAGACCGGCCCCGGTGGCCCGCAGACGGGTTACGGTGCCTCGCAGGCCGGTCAGGGCTACTCGCAGTCGGGCCCCGGCGCCCAGCAGCCCGACCCCAACACCTCCGAGCCCGGCTACGGCTACCCGCATTCGGCCCCTGGCGCCTCGCAGCCCGGCCGCGGCGCCGCCCAGCCCGGACAGGGCTACCCCCAGCCGAGCCCGGCCGGCCAGCAGCCCGGTTACGGCGCCCAGCAGCCCGGCTCCGCCCAGCCCGGCTACGGCTACCCGCAGACCGGCCCCGGTGGCCCGCAGGGGCAACCCGGCCCCGCTGGTCCGCAGCCCCCCGCCGATCAGCCCGGCTACGGCTACCCCCAGACCGGCCCCGGCGCCCCGCAAGGACAACCCGGCCCCTACGGGCAGGGGCAAGCCGGAGGTGCGGGCCACGGTGCGCATGCCGGCCCGCAGGGGCAGGGCGCGCACGGGGCGCAGCAGGCGCACGGGGCTCACGCCGCGCCGCGCCCCGAGCAGCCGCAGCCTCCCTCGTCGCAGCCCAGACACGGCGCACACGCCGCGCCGCAGCAGGCGCAGGGTGCCCACGCCGCGCTGCCACCCGCCGGGCAGAGCGCTCCGCTGCCGCCCGTCGCCGCGCCCGGTGCCGGTTCCGACAGTGATGCCACGCAGTACATACCTCCCGTCGCCGCCGACGAGGGGGTCACGCAGTACATACCTCCCGTGGGGCCCGGCGCCCTGCCGCCCGAGGCTCCCGCCGCCGACGCCACGCAGTTCCTGGGGCGGGCCGGCGGGCCGGCGGCCGGGTCCGACAGTGATCCCACCCAGTTCATCGCGCCCGTCCCCGCGGGGCCCGCGGGGACGCCAGGGCCCGCCGCGCCGCCCGAGCCCGCAGGCGCCCCCTACGGCATCCGCCCCGGCGCCCCCGGCGACCGGCAGCCGCCCGCCGAGTTCGACAGTCTCTTCCGTACCGAGCCGGAGGCCGAGGGTCCCGCCTCGACCCAGCAGATGCCGCGCGTCCAGGCCCAGGGCCCGGCACCCGCACCCGCCCCGGAGCCCGCGGGCGGCGGTCACGGCGGCGGGGGCCGGCGGACCCGCACCGGATCGAAGGTGCCGCTGATCGCCGCCGTCGGCGTCGGCATCGCCGTGCTCGGCATCGGCGCGGGCGCGCTCCTCAGCGCGGGCGGCGGCGAGGACGACGCGAAGGACGACGGCCGGCCCGTCTCCGCCTCCGGCGAGCCCGACGAGCGGCCGTCGCCGAGCGCCGACCCCGCCAAGGACCAGGCCGTCGCCCTGGACAAGCTGCTCGCCGACAGCAACAACAGCCGTGACTCGGTCATCGCCGCCGTACGCAACGTCGGCAAGTGCCAGAACCTGGGCCAGTCGGCGAAGGACCTCCGCGCCGCCGCCAAGCAGCGCGACGGCCTCGTCACCCGGCTCGCCGGCCTGAAGGTCGACAAGCTGCCCGCCAACGACCAGCTGACGGCCTCGCTCAACAAGGCCTGGAAGGCCTCCGCCGCGGCCGACAACCACTACGCCGCCTGGGCGGACCAGGTCGCGGGCAAGAGGGGCTGCAAGAAGGGCCACGCCCGCGCCACCCCGCAGGCCGCGGCGGGCAACCGCGAGAGCGGCACGGCGACCACCGCCAAGGAGCAGGCCGCGAACCACTGGAACGCGATCGCCCGGAAGTACAGCCTCACCGAGCGCAACAAGACCCAGCTGTAGAGGGCAGCGCGGAAGCGGCAGAAGCGGCGGGCTACGCCGTCTGTTCCAGCGTCTTCTCCACGTTGACGAAGCCCTCGCGCGCCGGGACGAGCCGCCCGTCGCGCACCGTCTGGAACGTGACGCCCGAGTTGATCAGGCGCGGGAACTCGCTGGCCGCGAGGAGGTCCTCGAAGCGCCAGCTCAGCGGCGGTGTGAGGCCGCCCGTCTCGACGCGGAGGCCGCCGTCGAGGGCGCGGCGCACCGTGCGGGCCGACACCTCGCCGCCGTCGAGCGACTCGACGGCCTGCTTCAGGACGGTGTACGCGATCCACGTCGTCTGGACGCCCGCGTCCGAGGGGTCGACCCGGTTGTCGCCGAACGCCTGCTCACGGATCACGTCCCGCATCCGGTCCCACCGCGCGTCGCCCGCCGCCGGGTACCAGCCGGTGACGTACGCCCCTTCGTAGGGCCCGCTCGCGCCGCCGGTGCGGTCTATCAGGGACTGGTCGACGCTGCCGAGCACGGAGGAGATGCGGACCGGCGGGTAGTCGTCCCTGGTGCGCCGGAACGAGTCGTAGAACGTGTCCGTGCGCGCCCCGAGCGCCGCCGTCACACAGCCGTTGTCCGCCCCCGCGTCCCGCAGCGCCCGCTCGGCCTGCGGCGTGAGGTCGGTGCCGTCCTCGGGGGCGCGGATGTCGGAGACGGGCTTGTGGTGGCCGTCGGCGAGGCCCTGGTTGAGCAGCTTGGGGAGCTCGTCCCCGGCGAGGGTGTCGGGCCGTACGAGGGAGACCCGGTCGCAGCGCGCGGCGAGCTGCCGGCCGTTGCCCGCGAGGAGGGCCGGTTCGCCGCCGTTGACGGGGTACGAGAGGGGGCTGCTGAACTCGTCGTCGGTGACGCCGTAGCCGCCGATGTAGGGGATGCCCGCGACTTCGAGGGGGCCGAGGAAGGAGCGGCCGTGCTGGCTGTACGCGCCGACGACCGCCACCACGTCGTTGTCGACGGCCTGCTGCGCGCACTCGGCGGCACCGACGGAGTCGTTGTGGTCGTTGCAGGTGAGGACCTTGAGCTCGCGGCCGCCGAGGCCGCCGTGGGCGTTGACCCAGCGGGCGTAGGCCTGCGCCATGGCGGGGACGCCGGGCTTGTTGGTGGCCTTGGTCTTCTCGGGGGCCCAGGTCATGACGGTGATGGGGTCGTCCCCGGAACCCCCCGTGGTTCCAGGGATGACCCCGCAACCGGATATCAGCGACGCACACGCCGCCACGGCGGCCGCCGAGAGCGCTGCGGTTCGGGAGGGGCGGGGGAGGAAGGTGCGTCGCCAGCCGGTCATGTCCCTGCACGATTCCGTTGCGCGGCCAACCGCGGAGTGACTCGCACTCAACGGACAGTGACATGAAAGTGAACGGGCGGGGTCCGGTTCGCGTGCGTCGAGTGGGAACGTACGATCCATGACCGTGCAAGATTCGGAGAAGTCTTCCCGTCGCGGCCGTCGCTCCAGCACCATGGGCGGCATGCCGACCAACGACATGCCGTGGTGGCGCTGGCGCAGCAACGTGCGCTCGGCGCTGCACATGCTCTCCGACCCCGACTTCCAGCGGGAGTGCTGGCTCGCGGGGCGCGAGGAGTACGGGGACGTGACCGACGCCGTGTACCGGCTGGTCGAGGACACGTGGCTGGACAACTGGTCCGCGGAGAAATACGTCGGGACGATCTTCCGTGACCCGCAGGAGGCGGCGCTCGTCGACACGGCCGTGCTGCGGGTGCTTCGGATCATGCACGAGGTGGGGCCCGACGCGCTGGTCTCCGTCTATCTGGACCACCCGGGGTGGCCCGAGGCGGTCCGCGCGGCCCGCGACGCGCACGTGCGGCTGGCCGCCGGTGACGGCGAGGACCCGGACGTACCGCCGCAGACGCTCGAAGTGCTGCGGATCATGACGCGCTCCGCCTGAGGACCGGTCCGCCCGACGGGTCGGTCCGACAGGTCCGCCTGGCGGGACGATTGCCGTCGGCGGTGTCCGCTGTGGGAACCTTGGCCGCATGAACGAGCAGTCCGCCGCGCCCGCCGCCCCCGCTGAGCAGTACGTCCTCACCCTCTCGTGCCCCGACAAGCAGGGCATCGTGCACGCCGTGTCGAGCTACCTCTTCATGACGGGCTGCAACATCGAGGACAGCCAGCAGTTCGGCGACCACGACACCGGACTGTTCTTCATGCGCGTCCACTTCTCGGCCGAGGCCCCGGTGACCGTCGAGAAGCTGCGGGCGAGCTTCGCCGCGATCGGCGACTCCTTCCACATGGACTGGCAGATCCACCGCGCCGAGGACAAGATGCGCGTGGTCCTGCTGGTGTCGAAGTTCGGGCACTGCCTGAACGACCTGCTGTTCCGCTCCCGGATCGGCGCGCTGCCCGTGGAGATCGCCGCGGTCGTCTCCAACCACAAGGACTTCGCCGAGCTCGTCGCCTCGTACGACATCCCCTTCCACCACATTCCGGTGACGAAGGAGAACAAGCCCGAGGCCGAGGCGCAGCTGCTCGAACTCGTGCGCTCCCTGGACGTGGAGCTCGTCGTCCTCGCCCGCTACATGCAGGTCCTCTCGGACGACCTGTGCAAGGAGCTCAGCGGGCGGATCATCAACATCCACCACTCGTTCCTGCCGAGCTTCAAGGGCGCGAAGCCGTACCACCAGGCGCACGCCCGCGGCGTGAAGCTGATCGGCGCGACCGCGCACTACGTGACGGCCGACCTCGACGAGGGCCCGATCATCGAGCAGGAGGTCGAGCGGGTCGGTCACGGCGTCACCCCGGACCAGCTGGTCGCGATCGGCCGTGACGTGGAGTGCCAGGCGCTGGCGCGGGCCGTGAAGTGGCACGCGGAGCGCCGCATCCTCCTGAACGGCCGCCGCACGGTCGTCTTCGCCTGAGAGCCTGTCTTTGAGCGGAGTCCGGGGGAACCCCGGACTCCGCTACATCCGGCTCAGCGACGCCGCCGCGAACAGCACGTCCCGGATCGCCTCGCGGTCGCCGTCCTGTCCCGCGGCCGCCTCCTCCGGCGACACGTGGCCCGCGGCGAGGCGGCAGAACTCGACGCCGTCCAGCGCCACATGCGCCACCTCGTGCTCCCGCGAGCCGGTGGCCGCGGGGGAGTCGAGCGGGATGAGCCACTCGCCGCCGCCGAGCCCCTCGATCTCCAGACGCAGGCTGCGGCCCGGCGCGCCCGCCGCGACCAGGCGGCGCGGCGGGGTGGCGAGTCCGGAGCGGCGGCGCTCGGCGAGCGTGCCGGGGAGCAGCCGGGCGGCGAGGTCGATCATGCGGTGGAGGTGCCGGGGCGCGGGCGGCGCGTACGGATAGTCGACCGCGTCGGCGATGTCGCCCGCGTGGATCCAGCACTCGAAGGCGCGGTCCACCATCGAGTCCCGCAGCGGCAGCTCGATGGCCTGCTCCTGTTCGGGTCCTGTGCCGCCGGGGACGGGCACCGTTCCGTACGGCACGGGGAGGCGGCCGGAGCCCCCGCCCGCGAACGAGACGGTGCGGATCAGTTCGTGCGTCTGCTCGCGCCACGGGGTGCGGACCGCGCGGGTGGGCGGGAAGTGCGACGCCCGCCAGTACGCCTCCGTGCGGTGGGAGGGGTCCCGGGGGACCCTGACCTCCGGGCCGAGCGGGTCGTCGAGGCCGAGGGCGAGCCCGACCATGCCGTCGACCGCCAGGAGGTGCGAGATGACCCCGGCGACGGTCGTCTTCCTGCTGACGGGCCCTTCGTCGTCGAACCAGCGGAGCCGCACCGGCGCGTGCCATTCCGCGTCGCCGATGTCCTGCAGCAGGGCGTCGAGGCGCGCGGTCTCCGCGTCGTACGGAACGGCCCACTCCGGCACCGGGATGCGCGGCGGACGTCTGCCGAGGCAGCTCTCCAGGACGCGGGTGCGCAGGCCGGGGTCGAGGTCGAGGCTCTCCTCGGGGTGGAGCAGGCCGACGGCGTCGCGCAGCCGGAGCGCTTCCTCCGCGCACGGGCCGCAGTCGCCCAGGTGTTCCTCGACGGCGGTGGCCTCCTCCGCGGAGCAGGCGGCGAGTGCCCAGGCGCCGAGCAGGGATTTCAGGACGCGGTGCTCCAGGACGAGCGGCTCGGGTGCCGGCGGCGGGTCGGGCAGGGTCTGTCCGGTGTCCTCGACGGAGGCGCGCGGCAGCGGTATGCGCGGCGCGCGGCCGTCCGTGTGGTCCGCGCGGTCCCGGCGGTCGGGCTCTTCGTGCGGTCCGGGGCGGTCGGTGCCGGTCACAGCGCGGCTCCGGGGCCGGGCGAGGTGTCGTGGATGCGGGGGGCGGGCGGGGCGCCGGTGTCGTTGGCCGTGGAGAGGAGCTGCAGGCCGAGGCGGAGTCTGCGGCGGGCCTCGTCCTCGGTGACGCCGAGGTCGGCGGCCGTCTGGCGGTAGTCGCGGCGTTGGAAGTAGGCCAGCTCCAGGGCGGCGCGCAGCGGGGTGGGCATGGCCGTGACGATGTAGTCCGCGCGGGCGGCCGCGGAGGCGCGGCGGACCTTGCGCTCCAGGTCCTCCTTGGTGCCCTCGCCGCCGCGGGCGAGCGCCGCGGACTCGGTCTGGCGGAGCCGGTGCACGGCCCGTTGGTGGGTGAGCGTGGCGATCCAGGAGCGGAGCGGGCCCTGCCGCGGGTCGTACGCGTCGGGGTTCTCCCAGACGTGGCCGAAGACCTCGCGGGTGATGCGGTCGGCGGCGCTCTCGTCGCCGAGGACGCGGTGGGCCAGGCCATGCACCAGCGAGGCGAACCTGTCGTACAGCTCGCCCAGCGCGGCGGCCTCCCCGTGCGCGAGCCGCTGCTGCATGCGGCGGTCCCAGCGCCGCGGCGCGTCCTTCGGCATGCGGCCCCCTCGTGCGCTTGCCTCGTGCTGCTTCTGCTGCCTACTCGAACGGTACTTCGGGTTCCTGCCCTCTTCGAATGTAGTCGGCGCCGCTGACAGCGCACTCCTGTTTGCGGCAAAGCGCGCACTCCGCCGGAGGCCGGATGATATTGACGGCGGCCCGCTGGTGTTTCATGGGAGGCAGGTGGGGCAGCTGAAGCAGAACGAAACGTAAGGACTGCTTCCGGATCACACCGCAATCACTCCGCAGGCGCGGAGCAGGCAACGGCGAGCGAGAGGCGTGGCGCGTGACGCTCAAGGTGACCGTGGGCGAGCAGGAGGGCTGGGCCGTGCTGTGCGTCTCCGGCGAGATGGACCTGCTGACCTCGCCCGTGCTGCGTCAGCGCGTGCACGACGCTGTCGCCGACGGCCGCCGCCGCATCGTGCTCGACCTCTCCGAAGTGCTGTTCTGCGACTCCAGCGGCGTCGGCGTGCTGATCGCCACGCGCCGTCTCATCCGGTCCTTCCAGGGCAGGCTGCGGCTGATACTGCCCGCCAAGGGCGCCGAGGACGGCTCGCACGTGAACCGCGTCCTCGCGGCGCTCGGCGTACGCCGCCTCTTCGAGGTCTTCCCCGACGTGCCGGCGGCCCTGGACGACGGCGCCACCCCGCTCTCCGCGTAGGCCCTAGCCCACGTGCCGCTTCGCCGCGGCCACGAAGGAGTTGATGGCGTCGCGCGAGACGCGGCGCCGCTCGGCCAGCGCGTCCCTGTCGTCCGCCCGGTGCACGTCCGCCACGTGGTCGAGGGTCTCCCAGGCGAGCCGCACCAGTTCCTCGTCGTTGGTGAGCAGCTGCACGCGGAACAGCGCCTCCTGCGCGTCGGACCTCATCTCGTACGAACGGAAGCGCAACTCCTCGATCTCCTCGTGCCGGTTCTCCGCCCTGCTGAACCAGCGGTCGACCAGGATCCGCCGGTAGTTGACCAGTGCCCCGGCATACGCGCAGTACGCGTCTATGCGCTCCTGTCGCAGTTTCTCCCCGCGGGTGAACCGTTCCGTCCGCTCGATCGCCCTCCGCTGAAAGGAGTGGGTGAGCCCCGCACCCAGGAGAGTTCCCAGCACCGCTATGACACTTGCCGCCACCGCTTCCACGCAGCACAGTGCAGCACATCACACCCGTGGAACACTCTTGTCCCGGATTTCCGGCGGTCTTGACACAAGCACCGCTTTCCCGCCTCCGGGCGGCCGTCAGCACGTACGCTCGCAGCTGGGGAAACAGCCCCTGAACACGTACCCAACCGCGGAAGTGAGGCGGCCCGAAGATCATGGACAGTGCCGAGTACGAGCGTAGGATCGCGGCCCGGTTCGCCACCTTCGACCAGGACGGCAACGGCTACATCTCCCGTGAGGACTTCAGCACGGCGGCAGCCGCCCTGTGCGCGGAGTTCGACGCCACGGCGCGGTCCGAGAAGGGGCAGGCCCTCTACATCGGGGCCGAGGCGTTCTGGCAGGGCATGGCGGGGATCGCGGACCGTGACGGCGACCAGCGGATCACCCGCGACGAGTTCGTGGGCGGCGCGGTGAAGCGGCTGCGCGACAACCCGGAGCGGTTCGCGGAGATCGCGCGGCCGTTCCTGCACGCCGCGATCGGCGTCGCGGGCGCCGGCACGGACGGCACGGTGGCCCCGGCCGAGGCCGGGCGCGCGCTGAAGGCGCTGGGCGTGCCCGAGGACGTCGCGACCGCGGTGGCCGACGCCCTGGACGCGGACGGCGACGGCCGCGTCTCGGAGCAGGAGGTCGTCACGGCCTTCGCGCAGTACTTCACCGTTCCCGAGTAGCGGAGAAGCGCTCCCGCAGCTTGTACTTGAGGACCTTGCGCAGGGTCTCGTTGCGGGGAAGCGCCTCGACCAGCTCCAGTTGCTCCGGCAGCTTGTAGGTGGAGAGGCCTTCCCCGCGCAGGTACGAGGTGACCGCCTCCAGGGTCAACGTGCCGGTGCCCGCGCGCTGTTCGACGACCGCGCAGACGCGTTCCCCGCGTTCGGGGTCGGGCAGGCCGATGACGGCCGCCTCACCGACGGCCGGGTGCTGGTGGAGCAGATCCTCGATCTCCTTGGCGGAGATGTTCTCCCCCTTGCGGATGATGATGTCCTTCGCCCGCCCGGTGAGGACGAGATGGCCGGTCTTCCTGAGGTGGCCGAGGTCCCCGGTGATCAGGAACCCGTCGGCGTCGAAGACGTCCGCGCTCTGTGCCGGGTCCAGGTAGCCCCGGCAGACGGCCTCCCCGCGCAGCCGCACCTCGCCGTCCGTGTCGGGCGGCAGCTCGTTGCCGTCCGCGTCCGTGATGCGGATCTCCATGCCCTCGGGGGGCAGCCCTTCCGTCGTCGCGAGGTTCTCCGCCGTGTCGTCGGGGGCGCCCATGGTGATCATCGGCACCTCTGTCATGCCGTACCCGTGCGTGAGCTGACACCCGATCTCGCGTACCACCGCGTGGTAGACCTCCGGCGGCTTGGGCGCGCCGCCGCCCGCGAGCAGGCGCAGCGTCGGGATGACCTTCTGCCCTTCGGGCAGTTGGCGCTGTTCGGTGAGGAACATCGAGTAGAACGCCGTCGAGCCGCCCGCCACGGTCACGCCGTGGCGCCGGTAGCCGTCGAGCGACGCGGGCAGCGCGAAGTGCTCGAACATGACGGCGGGGAAGCCGTAGAGCAGCAGCATCACGGTGTAGTCGGGGCCCGCGATGTGGGCGAAGGGGAACGCCATCGAGCCGACGTCCGACGCGTCGAGACGCAGGGCGTGGGCCAGGCACGAGCCGCCCGCGATCAGTGAACGGTCGGTGTGCAGAACGCCCTTGGGGTCGGATGTGGTGCCCGAGGTCCAGTAGATCCAGCGCACCGCCGTGCCGTCGGAGGGCGGCGGGGGGAGCACGGCCGGGTCGGCCTCGGGCAGCGACGCGTACGCCTCGAAGACCTCGATCTCCCTCTCGCCCTCCGTGGTGAGTCGGCGGGCCATCTCCGTGTGGTCGAAACCGCGCCAGACGCCCGGCACGGCGAAGAACTCCGCCTCGGACTCCCGGAGTGCGTAGCCGACCTCGCGGTCCCGCAGGAAGGGGATCAGGGGCGACTGGACGGCGCCCAGGCGGGCGAGCGCGAAGGAGAGCAGGGCGGTCTCGATGCGGGTGGGCAGCTGCCAGGCGACGACCGTGCCGGGCCGTACGCCCCTCTCGTACAGTCCGGCGGCGACGCGCTCGGAGCGGTCCCGCAGCTCACCGAAGGTGAGCGTCCGGTCGGCGGAGGGCTCGGCGGCCGCCTCCACGAGGACGGGCCCCTCGGGGGTGAGGTCGGCGCGGCGCGCGATGAGCTCCCAGAGGGTGTTGGACTCTCCCAGTGCGTACGCGGTCTCGTTCACCGAGGTCCTCATGCGATCCCCTCCCGGGCGCACACCTCGACCTGACGCCTCGTCAGATCGTGCCGAGAGCGTAAGCCCCGGCGCCTTGTCGGTCCAGATGCGCGGGGCTAGCCTGCCGTCTGACGGGTCATCAGATACGGGTCGGACACCCCATGCCGTGTGACGACCGAGGCCGGAGGGACGCACCGCATGGACCTCACGTACACCGACGAGGAGGAAGCCTTCCGGGCCGGGCTGCGCGACTGGCTCTCGCTCGTGCTGCCCGAGCTCCCCGCCAAGCCCTCGCCCCAGGACTGGCCGGGACGCCGCGCCTACGACACCGCGTGGCAGCGCCTGCTGTACGACGCGGGCTACGGAGAGGTCCACTGGGACGCCTCCCCGACACAGCGCCTCATCTTCCTGGAGGAGACGGAAAAGGCGGGCGCCCCCTACGTAGGGGCCAATTTCGTGGGCCTGCTCCACGCGGGCCCCACCATCGCCTCCGAAGGCACGCCGGAACAGCGCGACCGGTGGCTGCCGCCCGTCCTGCGCGGCGACGAGGTGTGGTGCCAGGGCTTCAGCGAGCCCGACGCGGGATCCGACCTCGCGTCGCTGCGCACGCGCGCGTGGCGGGACGGCGACCACTACGTGGTGAGCGGCTCCAAGATCTGGACCTCCCACGCGGAGGTCGCCGACTGGTGCGAGCTCCTGGTGCGGACGGCACTCGTCAGCGAGGCCGTGCCGAAGCACCGGGGCATCACCTGGCTCGCGATGCCGATGGACGCCCCCGGCATCACCGTGCGGCCGCTGCGCACGCTCGCGGGGTCCACGGAGTTCGCCGAGATGTTCCTCGACGACGTGCGCGTCCCCGTGGCGAACCGGGTCGGCGAGGAGAACGACGGCTGGCGCGTGACGATGGTGACCCTGTCGTACGAGCGGGGCACCGCCTTCGTGGGGGAGGTGGTGGCCTGCCGGCGCGTCCTCGGCGAGCTGGCCCGCGAGGCCCGCGGGAACGGCCGCTGGGGCGACCCGGCGCTGCGGCGCAGGCTCGGCCGGCTGAGCGCCGAGTTCTCGGCGCTGTGGCGGCTCACGCAGTGGAACGTGAGCGAGGCGCAGCGCACCGGCGGCGTCCCCGGGGTGGGCGGCTCGGTCTTCAAGCTGCGCTACTCGCACGCGCGCCAGGAGCTGTACGACGCCGCCGCCGAGGTGCTCGGCGCGGGCTCGCTCGACCTCGCCCACGAGTGGACCCTCGACCGCCTCTCCTCGCTCTCGTACACGATCGCCGCGGGGACCTCGCAGATCCAGCAGAACATCGTGGCCGAGCGCATCCTCGGCCTCCCGAAGGGCCGGTGAGGGTTCGCGTGGACTTCCAACTCGACGACGACCAGCGGGCCTTGCGGGCCGGCATGCGACAGCTCCTGGAGGGCCGGTTCTCGCTGCGGGATGCCACGGACCGGCTCGACCGCGCGCTCTGGCGCGAGCTGGGGGAGGCGGGCTTCTTCTCCCTCGCGCTGCCCGAGGCGGAGGGCGGGGTCGGACTGGGGCTCCCGGAGGCCGTGTTGGTCTTCGAGGAGGCGGGGCGGGTGCTGCTGCCCGGGCCCGCAGTCGCGACGTTCCTTGCGGCGGGGGTGGTGCCCGGCGCCGCGACGGGGGAGGCCGTGGTCACCGCGGTCGACGGCGCGCTGGTGCCGTGGCTGGACGAGGCGGACGTGGTCCAGGGCGAGGCGGCCGGCGCCGTCCCCCTGCGGTCCGTCGACCCGCTGACACCGCTGCACCGCGTTCCGGACGCGGGCGGCCTCGACCGCGGGGCGCTTCTCTATGCGGCGGAACAGCTCGGCAGCGCCGTACGCACCTGCGAGACGGCCGTCCAATACGCACGGCGACGCAAGCAGTTCGGGCAGCCGATCGGCGCGTTCCAGGCGGTGAAGCACCTCTGCGCGCAGATGCTCGTACGCGCCGAGCTCGCCCGCGCCGCGGTGTACGCGGCGGCCGTCACCGGGGACCGCCTGGACGCGTCCGCCGCCAAGCTGCTGGCCGACGACGCGGCCGTGCGCAATGCGCGGGACTGTCTTCAGGTGCACGGCGGCATGGGGTTCACCTGGGAGTCGGACGTCCATCTGCACCTCAAGCGGGCCTGGGTGCGGGCGGAGCTCGGGAGGTCGGCGCGGGCCGCCGAGGAGGAGCTCGCCGAGGCGCTCATCGAGGCTCCCTGAAAAATTGGTCTGTCCGATATCGTGCGCTTTGCCCGTTGTTTCGTCCCTCTGGTGCCGCCCGGACGGGGACTACTCAGCGTCGATATCGGGTTGTGTCCTACGCGTGACTCGTCACGGCACGGAGTCGGTGTCCGGCTCGGGTACCTTGTGTGAGATGCGAGTGGTCCTGAGGCCGAACCATGCCGGAGTTGCCCATGTGGTGGCGCCGGATCCGGCGATGCGCACCGCTCGCGGCGCAGGGCGGGGCTCGGCCGCCGCCTGTTCGACCCCCCACGGTGCGCGTCGCACAGTATGCAGTACGCGTACTCCTTCGCGCTGGAATATGCCCGAAGCGCTTGTTGGGGTGACTGAACGTCAATCATGCTGTCTCCCAAGGGGATCACGTTCGGTGACCCTGTGGAGTCGCGAGGCGATGTGTCCGCCGGTTCGGATGGTGTGAGCGGTGCAGGTGCTTCAAGTTCAGCTGGAGGTCGGGGCCGATCCCGCGGAGGTGGGGCGGGCCAGACGATGGGCGCGGTCCAGGCTCGCGGGCTCCGGGATAGAGGCCGATGAGCCGGTCGCCGAGACGCTGATCCTGCTGATCTCGGAACTCGTCACCAACGCCGTTGTGCACACCGGCTGTCCGGCTGTGCTGCGCATGCTGCTCCCGCGCGTCCTCGCCGACGCCCCCGGGACGGTCAGGGTCGAGGTGGCCGACAGGAGCGCCCGTCCGCCCGCCCAGCGGCACGCGGACGGCGACGACACCAACGGCCGCGGCCTGGAGCTGGTCGACGGCCTCGCCGACCGCTGGGGCTGGCAGCCCGAGGGTGCGGGCAAGAGCATCTGGTGCGAGGTCGACCGGTGCGAGCCGGGCGTCGCGGCGGTGGAGTTCGAGGGCACGACCCACGACGGGCAGGCGTACGACGGACAGGCCTGTGCGGGACAGGGCTACGGACAGGCCCACGACGAGGCGGCCTGCGCTCCGTCGGTGCGCGGCTCGGCGGGCAGCCTGGTGCAGGACCCCGCGCACGGTCCGGCCCGCCATCTGGCGTACGGGGACCTGGCGCATGGAGGCCTCGCGCACGGGCCGACGGCCTGCGACGCGACGACGCCTCTCGGGGTGACCGCGTGCGACGGCGCGGCGCACGAGAGGGCGCTCCGCAGCCGGGTGGCTTTCGGGGACGTGGACATCGCCTACGAAGCGGTGTGACGCTGTCCGCTCGTCCGGCGCGAGGCCTGAGAGCCCGCATGCGCCGTCCTGTGCTGCTGTGCGCGCTCCCGTGCGCTGGCGGGGCAAAAGGGGCGTAGTTCATTAATCCCCGACACGGTGTTGACGTACCGTGCCCGAATGATCACGCTTGTGGGCAGCGATTCGCCGTGAGGGGACGTCGAGGGCTCGCAGGCGCGGTGCAGCAGGCGCGGTGCCGCAGGTCCTTGGCGCAACGTGAGTCGCCCTTTCAAAGCCGGTCGGCGGCGTGCGTGGTGGCGTACTGGGGGCGACATCCGACGCGCCGCCTTCCGTGCAGGACCGTCGAGGTCGATTGCGGCCGGTTCCCCCCCGGTCGCGCTCGCGCGGGGTCAGAGGATGGCGACCGGCGCCACCGGAGTGCCCGTGCCGCCTGTGAACGGCTCCGGCATCGCGCACAGCAAGAAGGCGTGGCGGGAGACTTCTGCACAGGCTGTGGACAAGTTCTCCAGATTCCAGTTCTGTCCCTGGATCATCCCCATCTCGACGAGGTGGAGCGCGTGCACGGGCAGCCACAGGTTCTCGATCTCCGGCGGGAAGATCTCGAAGGTCAGGGTGTCGTTCGCGACCGCCGCGACGTCCCGCGCGTGGAACCACTCGGGCGTGCGGACCGAGAGGCCGGGGGACGGATGGCCGTACGCGTGCTTGTCGCCCGCGAGATAGACCTGCATCTGCCCCGTGCGCACGAGCACGATGTCGCCCGCGCGGACCGTGACACGCCCGAACTCCGCCGCCTCGTCCAGGTCTTCGGGCGTGACCGCGTGGTCCCCCGGCAGGCGGTCGAGCCCTTTGGCGCGGGCCACGTCCAGGAGGACGCCGCGCGAGACGACGTGCCGGGCCTTGTCGATGCCGCTGAAACGCGCGCCCGCGTGAGCCGTGATGGTGTCCGCGGAGCGGCCGTTGTAGATCTTCCCCGAGTGCGAGGCGTGAGTGAGGGCGTCCCAGTGGGTCGCCGTCTGCAGCCCCATCGTCACGGCGTCGTCGCTGGTGGCGACGGTGCCGGGTCCGAAGAGCTCCTGGTTGATCTGCACCATGGTGTGCAGCGGGTTCACGCGCCCGGGGATCAGGCCGGTCTGTACGCCGTCCTCCTTGAGCGGCAGCGCGAGCGGGACGCGGCGGCCGGTGCGGACTTCCGCGGATGCGGCGCGTACGACGTCGTCGGTGATGAGGTTGAGCGTGCCGATCTCGTCGTCGGCGCCCCAACGGCCCCAGTTCGAGACGCGTTTGGCGATGTCGTGGAACTCGGGAGGGAGGGCCGGGGGCGGCGTTTCTTCGACTGGCATGGTCTGGGTCCTCCACGGGGGTTGTCTTCCGGCATCTGACGGGTCATAAAATCTAACGGTCCGTCAGAAACCGCGGGAAGGGGCCGGACGTGGGGAACTTCTTGGCAGGCAAGGTGGTCGCCGTGACCGGCGCCGGGCGCGGCATCGGCAGGGCCGTCGCCCTGGCCGCGGCGGCCGAGGGGGCGAAGGTCGTCGTCAACGACTACGGCGTCTCCATGGAGGGCGGCGAGCCGGCCAGCGAGGTGGCCGACGCCGTGGTCAAGGAGATCCAGGCCGCGGGCGGCCAGGCGGTCGCCGTCGCGGACGACATCTCGACCATGGCGGGCGGGCAGCGCATCGTCGACGTGGCGCTCGCCGAGTACGGGCGGGTGGACGGCGTGGTGTGCGTCGCCGGGATCCTGCGCGAGCGGATGCTGTTCAACATGTCCGAGGAGGAGTGGGACCCGGTGGTCGCCACGCACCTCAAGGGCACGTTCACGGTGTTCCGCGCGGTGTCCGCGGTGATGCGGAAGCAGGGCTCGGGCACGCTGATCGGCTTCACCAGCGGCAACCACCAGGGCTCGGTCGCGCAGGCCAACTACAGCGCGGCGAAGGGCGGGATCATCTCGCTGGTGCGGAGCGCGGCGCTGGGGCTGCACAAGTACGGGGTGACCGCGAACGCGGTGGCGCCCGTCGCCCGTACGCGGATGTCGGCGAACGTGCCGATGGAGCTCAAGGAGATCGGCGAGCCCGAGGACGTCGCCGCGCTCGTCACGTACCTGCTGAGCGACCGTGCACGCGACGAGAAGATCACCGGCCAGGTCTACACGATCGCCGGCCCCAAGATCGCGGTCTGGGCACAGCCGCGCGAACTGCGTGCGGGGTACGCGGAAGGGGCCTGGACCCCCGAGAAGATCGCGGACTTCCTGCCCGGAACGGTCGGCACCGATCCGATGCCGTTGCTGACACAGCTGGAGGCGATGGCCAAGGCGGCGGCGGGGAGGGAGCGGCCCAACGCGTGAGGTGGAGGTGGGCTGGGTCGGGCCGGACTGGGCTCGGCTGGGGTGGTGGGAGGGTGGTGGGCTGATGGAGTTCGGGTTCGGGGCCGAGGACGAGGCGTTCCGGGCGGAGGCGCGGGCGTGGCTCGCGGAGCACCTCACCGGGGAGTTCGCCGCCGCGGTGGGGCGGGGCGGGCCCGGCAGCGAGCACGAGGGCGGTGCGCAGCGGCGGGCCTGGGAACGGGAGTTGGGGCGCGGGGGGTGGATCGGGCTCGGCTGGGATGCGGGGGCGGGCTCCGGTGCTGGTGCCGGAGCCGGAGCGCCTGCCGGTGCCGGTGCCAGTGCCAGTGCCGGTGGGTGTGTGGGTGCGTATGGGAACCGGCGGGCCACCTTGACCCAGCAGGTGGTCTGGGCCGAGGAGTACGCGCGCGTGCGGGCGCCCGGGCGGTACGGGCACATCGGCGAGAACCTGCTCGCCCCGACGCTCCTCGCGTACGGGAGCCGGGAGCAGCGGGACGAGTTCCTGCCGCCGATCGCGCGGGGTGAGACGCTGTGGTGCCAGGGGTACAGCGAGCCCGGGGCCGGGTCCGATCTCGCGGGGGTGCGGACGCGGGCGGAGCGGGACGACGCGGGCGACTTCCTGGTGACCGGACAGAAGATCTGGACGTCGCTGGCGCACGAGGCGGACTGGTGCTTCGTGCTGGCGCGTACGGGGGGCGGGACGCGGCCCCACGAGGGGTTGTCGTTCCTGCTCGTGCCCATGGACCAGCCGGGGCGTGTCGAGGTCCGGCCCATCCGGCAGCTGACCGGGACGAGCGAGTTCAACGAGGTCTTCTTCGACGGTGCACGCGCGCGTGCGGCCCATGTGGTGGGCGGCGTCGGCAACGGGTGGCGGGTCGCCATGGGGCTCCTCGGCTTCGAGCGGGGCGTGTCCACGCTGGTGCAGCAGATCGGGTTCGCGGAGGAGCTGGCGGCGGTCGTACGGGAGGCCGTGGCCGGCGGGGCGGTGGACGACCCGGTGGTGCGGGATCGGCTGGTGCGGCAGTGGGGGGAGCTGCGGGTGATGCGGTGGAACGCGTTGCGGACGTTGGGCAGTGCGGGTGCGGGTGCGGGTGCCGGTGTGGGGGCGGCGGGCGTCGTCGGGGTCGGCTCGCCCAGTGTGGCCAAGTTGCTCTGGGGGCGGTGGCATCAGCGGCTCGGGGAGCTGGCGATGGCCGTACGGGGGGCGTCGGCGGCGGTCGGGCCGCGCGACTGGTGTGTGGATGCTCCTTATGAACTCGACCCTCTGCAACGGCTGTTCCTGTTCAGCCGTGCCGACACCGTGTACGGCGGCTCGGACGAAGTGCAGCGGAACATCATCGCCGAGCGCGTGCTCGGTCTGCCGAGAGAGGCCAGGGGGCCTCGGTGAGGGGTGCGGGATGAGGGGCGTTGTCTTCGACGGGGCGCGGGTCGAGGTCGTCGACGATCTGGAGATACGTGCTCCGGGGCCCGGGGAGGTGCTGGTCGCGGTGGCGGCGGCCGGGCTGTGCCACAGCGACCTGTCGGTGATCGACGGGACCATTCCGTTTCCGCCGCCGGTGGTGCTCGGGCACGAGGGCGCGGGTGTCGTCGAGGCGGTGGGGGCCGGGGTGGTGCACGTGGCGCCCGGGGACCACGTGGCGCTGTCCACGATCGCCAACTGCGGCACGTGCGGGGAGTGCCATCGGGGCCGGCCGACGATGTGCCGGAAGGCCATCGGGACGCCCGACCAGCCGTTCACGCGCGGCGGCAAACCGGTCTACCAGTTCGCGGCGAACTCGTCCTTCGCGGAACGAACGATCGTGAAGGGCGTGCAGGCGGTCAAGATCCCGGACGACATTCCGCTGACCTCCGCGGCGCTGATCGGGTGCGCCGTCGTGACGGGGGTGGGCGCGGCGCTGAACCGGGCGAAGGTCGACCGGGGCGACTCGGTGGTGGTGATCGGTACGGGCGGGATCGGGCTCAACGTGTTGCAGGGGGCGCGGATCGCGGGGGCGGGGGTGATCGTCGCGGTCGACGCCAATCCGGAGAAGGAGGCGGTGGCACGGCGCTTCGGTGCGACGCACTTCTTCGCGTCGACGGAGGGGGCGCGGGAGGTGTTGCCCCACGGGGTGGACCACGCGTTCGAGTGCGTGGGGCGGGTCGAGCTGGTGCGGGAGGCGGTGGATCTCCTGGACCGGCATGGCCAGGCCGTGCTGTTGGGGATGCCGGGGGCGACGGCGGAGGCGTCGTTCGTGGTCGCGTCGATGTTCCTGGACAAGTCGATTCTGGGCTGCCGGTACGGGAGTTCGCGCCCGCAGCGGGATTTCGCGCTGTACGCGGAGCTGTACAGGAACGGTCGCCTGCTCTTGGACGAACTGGTGACGGCGACGTACCCGGTGGAGGACTTCGAGGTGGCGGTGGGGGACGCGAAGGCGGGGAGGGTGGCGCGGGGGGTCCTCACGTTCTGAGAGCTGGGTCTCGCGGGTCCCTCCGCCCCCTCCGCGCGGAAAAGCGGGGGACCCCGGGACCCGCCCCTTCGCTCCCTCCACGCGGAAAAGCAGGGGAACCCCGGGTGGGCGGGTCGGTAGGTTCGAGGGGTGGGGTATTCGGCGGTCAGGTCATGGGACGTGGTGCGGTGGGGCGTTGTCGCCGTGGGGGCGCGGATGCCCGTCGCGGCGGCGCCGCTCGCGCTGGTGTTTCTCGTACGGGAACGGCCCGGTGGGTACGTGCTCGGTGCCGCGCTCGCCGCCGCGTACGTCGTGGGGGAGATCATCGGTGCCCCGGTTCTGGGCATGCGGATCCGGGCGGAGCGGGCGCGGGGCGCGCTGGCCGTGGGGCTGGGGGTCGGTGGTCTCGCCTTCGCGGGGCTCGGGGTGCTGCACGGCGCCCACCCCATCGCACTCGGCGCCTGCGCTTTCGTCGCCGGTGCCGCCCCCGCCGCCGCCCCGGGCGCCCTCCGCACCCTGTTGACGAGCATCGTGCCGGAGACGGCCGTCGCCCAGGCACTGGCCGTCGAGTCGATGCTGACGTTCGCCATCTGGGCGGTCGCCCCCGCCGCCGTCACGGGGCTCGCCCTGGGGGTCTCCCCGGCGCTGCCGCTGCTCCTGGCGGGCCTGCTGATGACCGGCTCCGTCGCGGGGCTCTGGATGCTGCCCGCCGGGTGGCAGGCGGACGCCGACGACCGCGGCGGTGAGTCCATGACGCGGATCCTCGCGCGGGCCTGGCCGCTGTTCGTGACGGGCGCGGCGAGCCTGTCGATGCTGGCGCTCGCCGAACTCGTGCTGCCCGCACTGCTGGAGCAGCGCGGCATCGACGTCGGCTGGGCGGGCCCGCTGCTGGTGGCGCTCGCGGCCGGCTCGGCGGTGGGATCGTTCGTGTACGGGCTGCGTCGCTGGCCGGGGCGGCTGCGTACACAGAGCATGGTGCTGATGTTCGGCGTCTCCGGATGTCTCGCCCTCGTCGCCGTGCTGCCCGGCGTGGCCTGGCTGTTGGTCGCGCTCGCAGCCGCCGGCGTGCTGCAGGCGGGCGTGATGCTGACCCGGAACCTGTCGCTGCGCGAGGCGCTGCCGCCCAGCGCGCTCGCCGCGGGCTACTCGGTGATGTACGCGGCCGTCGGCGCCGGCTACGCGGCCAGTGGGTCCCTGGCCGGCGGCCTGCTGAGCGTCGTGTCGCCGTCCACGGCGATCCTGGCGGGCGTGGGGCTCGGTCTCGTCCTCACGCTGGTGGGGGTGGCGGGGGAGGTGAAGCCCGGGGCGGCGGGGGACGCGGGGGCGGACTCAGGGCGTGGGGACGTTGCGGAACGTTCGGCGGTAGGCCGTCGGTGTGACCCCTAGCGCGGCCTGAAGGTGCTGCCGCATCGACTGCGCCGTCCCGAAGCCCGCGTCCGCCGCGACCTGGTCGACGGAGAGATCCGTCGATTCGAGGAGGTGCCGTGCCCGCTCCACGCGCTGCTGCGTCAGCCACTGTCCGGGACTGACGCCCACCTCCTCGCGGAACCGCCGCGTGAACGTGCGGACCGACATCGACTCCTGTGCGGCCATGTCGCGCAGCTGCAACGGCCGGTCGAGCCGCCCCAGCGCCCAGGCACGTGCCGCGCGCGTGGTGGCCACCTGCGGTTCGGGCAGCGGGCGGTGGATGTACTGGGCCTGACCGCCGTCCCTGTGCGGCGGTACGACGGTACGGCGGGCCACCTCGTTGGCGACGGCGGTGCCGTGGTCACGACGTACGACATGGAGACACAGGTCGATGCCCGCGGCCACGCCCGCCGACGTGAGGACGTCGCCGTCGTCGATGAACAGCACGTCGGCGTCGACCTCGACCCGGGGGAAGAGCCGCTGGAAGTGGTCGGCGGACGACCAGTGCGTGGTGGCGGGCCGGCCGTCCAGGAGGCCCGCGGCGGCCAGTACGTATCCACCCGTGCAGATGGCCATCAGGCGCGTCCCCGGCCTGATGTGAGCCAGGGCGGCGGTGAGTTCGTCGCTGAGGCGGCCCTCCTCGTACACGGGGCCCAGCTCGTACGACGCCGGGATCACGACCGTGTCCGCGGTGGCCAGCGCCTCGGGCCCGTGCTCGACGACGATCGCGAAGTCGGCGTCCGTGCGGACGGGGCCCGGCGGACGGACCGAGCAGGTCACCACCTCGTACAACCGTCGCCCCTCCGGAGTGCGCGCCCCCTTGAAGATCCGTTGCGGAATGCCCAGTTCGAAGGGGATCACGCCGTCCAGGGCGAGGACGACGACGCGGTGGCGCCCCTCGGGGACGGGTGAGGTGGCTGCGTCGGCGGCTGAATCGGCCATGGCCCGATCCTAGCGAACACTGTCCCTCGGGCCACTCGTTCGAGCGCGGACGATTTTCGATCCTTATGACGTGACCCAGACAACCGAGACGCCCGCGCCCGCTGCCGGGGACGGCGGCTCCACGCCGCCGGACGCGGCCAGGCGCCGTACTCCCCGTATCCACCGCGCATGGTTCGTCGCCGCCGTCACGTTCGTGACGATCATCGGCGCCGCCGCGTTCCGTTCGCTCCCCGGGCTGCTCTTCGACCCGCTGAAGGAGGACTTCGGCTGGTCGCGCGGCACCGTCGGCCTCGCGGTCTCCGTCAATCTCGCGCTGTACGGCCTCACCGCGCCGTTCGCCGCCGCGCTCATGGACCGATTCGGCATCCGCAAGGTCGTCGCGGTCGCGCTGGTCGTGATCGCTTTCGGCTCGGGTCTGACCGTGTGGATGAACTCCGCGTGGCAACTGCTGCTGTGCTGGGGGCTGCTCGTCGGGCTCGGGTCGGGCTCGATGGCGCTCGCCTTCGCGGCCACCGTCACCAACCGGTGGTTCACCGAGCGGCGCGGGCTCGTCAGCGGCATCCTCACCGCGGCATCCGCATCAGGACAGTTGGTCTTCCTGCCGCTGCTCTCCTGGATCGTGGAGACGTACAAGTGGCGGCCGGCCGCCGTGACGGTCGCGCTCGCCGCCCTCGCGGTCGTCCCGTTCGTCTGGCTGCTGCTGCGGGACCACCCGGCGGACGTCGGCCTGAAGCCGTACGGCTCGCCGGAGTTCGTGCCGAAGCCGCCGCCCGTCCCGGGCGCGGCACGGCGTGCGATCACCGTGCTGCTCAAGGCTGTTCGCACCGGCCCGTTCTGGCTGCTCGCCGGGTCCTTCGCGATCTGCGGCGCCTCGACGAACGGGCTCATCCAGACCCACTTCGTGCCCGCCGCGCACGACCACGGCATGGGGGTGCGGGCCGCGGCCTCCCTGCTCGCCGTCATCGGGATCTTCGACATCGTCGGGACGGTCGCGTCCGGCTGGTTCACGGACCGCTTCGACTCGCGGCGCCTGCTCGCCGTCTATTACGCGCTGCGCGGCGTCTCGCTGCTCTTCCTGCCGATGCTGCTCGCGCCGGACGTCCGGCCGCCGATGATCTTCTTCATCGTCTTCTACGGCCTGGACTGGGTGGCCACCGTCCCGCCCACGCTGGCGCTCTGCCGCGAGCAGTACGGCGAGGACAGCGCGATCGTCTTCGGCTGGGTGCTCGCCTCGCACCAGGTGGGCGCGGGTCTCGTCGCGTTCCTCGGCGGCGTGGCGCGGGACGTCTTCGGCTCGTACGACGTGATCTGGTACGCCTCGGGGGCGCTGTGCGCGGCGGCGGCGCTGATGGTGCTGGTGATCCGGCGGGCCCGGACGGTACCGGTGGCGGCCGCCGTCAGCGGGTGAAGCGGCCGAACGTTCCCCGGTGGAACAGGAGCGGGTCGGCGTCGTCCTCGGTCGCGCCGAGGGCGTCCACGCGGCCGATGACGATGAGGTGGTCGCCTCCGGCGTGCACGGCCTGGACCGTGCAGTCGACCCAGGCGGGCGCCCCGGCGAGGCGCGGCGATCCGGACACCGGCGCCGCGTCGTACGCCACTCCGGCGAACTTGTCCGCGCCGCTCACCGCGAAGCCCCGGCACAGGTCGCCCTGGTCGGCGCCCAGGATGTTGACGCAGAAGACACCGGCGCGCGCGATGCGCGGCCACGTCGTCGACGTACGCGCCACCATGAACGAGACCAGGGGCGGGTCCAGGGAGAGCGAGGCGAAGGACTGGCAGGCGAAGCCCGCGGGTCCGCCGTCCTCGTCGGACGGGGACGTGATCACGGTGACGCCCGTCGCGAAGTTGCCGAGCACGCGCCGGAACTCGCTTCTGTCGAGCGGCGCCCGCTCGTCGTCGCCGACCGCGCGCAGCTGAGGGCGCGGTAGGGCGTCGACGGGCGCCGTCGTGGTGCGGGCCCCGACCGACCTGAGGTATCGAACAGCGGTGGCCGCCATTCCTGCGTGTCCCATCACGCCGTCCATTGAACCTGACGGGGCGTCAGATGTGAACCCCGTGGCCGCGGCTTCTGCCCAGCGGGGCGGCTTCCGGGTGCGGATCCGTTGGGGCTGGGCGCGCAGTTCCCCGCGCCCCTGGAGGGGCATCGGCGTTACCGTGTGCGCGCGGCGTCAGTGGCCTCGGTACGTGGGTGTGCGGCGTTCGACGAAGCTCGCCACGCCCTCCCTCGCGTCCGCCGTCGTCATGTTGATCTCCTGCGCCGCGGCCTCGGCCGCGAAGGCCGTCGCGCGGTCCGCCTCCAGGGACGCGTTGACCAGCTGTTTCGTCAGGGCGATGGCGCGGGTCGGGCCGACCGCGAGGCGTTCCGCCCACTCCCGTGCCGCTTTCTCCAACTCCTCCACCGGTACAACGCGGTTGACGAGCCCCATCCTCTCCGCGTCGGCGGCCGGCACCGCGTCGCCGAAGAACATCAGCTCCTTGGCCCGCTGCGGGCCGATGAGCCGCGGCAGCAGATACGCGCCGCCGCCGTCCGGCACGAGCCCGCGGCGTACGAACACCTCGATGAACCTGGCGTGTTCGGCGGCGATGACGAGGTCGCAGGCGAACGCGAGGTGGGCGCCGATGCCCGCCGCGGTGCCGTTCACCGCGGCGATCACCGGCTTCTCGCAGTCGAGGACCGCCGATACGAGCCGCTGGGCGCCCCGCTTGATGGTGCGCGCGACATCACCCGCCACGCGCTCCTGCCCGGCCGTGGCGGGGGCGCCGCGCAGGTCCGCGCCCGCGCAGAAGCCCTTGCCGACAGCGGTGATCACGACGGCCCGGACGTCGGGGTCGGCGGAGGCTTCGCCGAGCAGCGCGATGACGCGTTCGCGCTGCTCCCAGGTGAGGGCGTTCATGGCTTCGGGACGGTTGAGCGTGATCCACGAGACCCCGTTGTCAGTGGTGTGCCGTATCAATGTGGTGAGGGGGTCGACGGCGGGGTCGGGGTCGGGGGCACGGCCGGGTGCGTGGGTGTTCGGTTCGGTTTCGGGGGCGGGGGAGGCGGTCATGGGGGAGTGGCTCCGTTTCGGGTGGGTGTGGGCGCGGGTGCGGGTGCGGGTGTGGGCGCGGGCGCGTGATCGGGTGCGGGTGCGGGATCGCGTGCGTGCGTACGTGGAGCATGCGCGGCGCCGGGCGTGCGGGCGCGTGCGGCCCCGGCCCGACCGGAACCGCGCGTGGTGGTCCGGGGGCCGGGTCCGGGCCCTGATCGCCGGGGGTGGGCTACTGGCAGACGGCGAGCGCGTCGAGTGCGACGGCCCCCTGCCCCCGCGGCAGCACCATCAGCGGATTGATGTCCAACTCCGCGATGTCGTCCCCGAGTTCAAGCGCCATCCGCTGCACCCGCAGCACGACTTCGACGAGCGCGTCGATGTCGGCGGGCGCCGCGCCCCTGACCCCGTCGAGCAGCGCCCGGCCGCGCAGCTCCGACAGCATCGCCTTCGCCTGGTCCTCCCCGAAGGGCGGCACCCGCACGGCCGCGTCCCGCAGCACCTCGACGAGTACGCCGCCGAGCCCCACCGTCACCGTCGGCCCGAACAGCGGGTCCTGCGTGACGCCGACGACCATCTCGACGCCCCGCTCGATCATCTGGCAGACCAGAATGCCGTCGAGCGCGACGCCTTCGTAGCGGGCGATGTCCGTGAGTTCCCGGTAGGCGTCCCGCACCTGGCTCGCCGAGGTCAGGCCGATCTTCACCAGGCCCAGCTCGGTCTTGTGCGCGAGCTGCGCCCCCGAGGCCTTCATGACGACCGGGTAGCCGACGAGCCCGGCCGCCCTGACGGCCGCCGCCGCGCTGGTCACCAGCTGCTCGCGCGGCACCCTGATCCCGTACGCACGCAGCAGCTGCTTCGCCGCGTGCTCGCTGAGCTGCTGGCCCGGCCGCATCAGGGCCTGGGCCTTGCGGAAGGACGGGGAAGGGGTGCGCGGCGCCTCGTCGAACGGCGAGCGGTAGTGAGCGGTGAAGCGGTGGTGGTCCAGATAGGCGCGCACCGCCGTGATGCAGTTGGCGAAGGTGCGGAAGGTCGCGACGCGCGAGGAGCCGAGGAGCGTCGTGCGGTAGGCCTCCTCGGTGCCGACCGGCGAGCCCCACACCACGCACACCAGCTTGTCCGTCTGCTCCGCCGCGTCCGCCAGGTCCTGCGCGAGCTTGTCGCTCATCGGCGGGAAGGGGCCGGTGATCGGGCAGATCAGCACCCCCACCTCCGGCTCGTCCAGGATCGCGTCGATGATCTTCCGCCCGCGCCAGTCGCCGACGGGGTGCCCGCCGTTGTCGACGGGGTTGGCCACGTTCAGGTACTCGGGTATCCACTGGTGGAGCTCCGCCTGCCGGTCGGCGGAGAGCGTGGGCAGGGACAGGCCGGCCTCGGTCGCCAGGTCCGAGAAGTGCGCGCCCGTGCCGCCCGAGATCGAATACACGACGACGCCGTCGGCCTTCGGCCTGCGGGCCCGCGCGAGGAGGGCGGAGGTGTCCTGGAGCTCGTCGAGCCCGTCGACGCGGATCACGCCGAACTGCCGCATCGCCGCGTCCACCACGGTGTCGGCGCCGGTCAGCTTGCCGGTGTGTGAGGCGGCCATGCGGGCGCCGGTCTCGGTGCGGCCGACCTTCACGGCGACGACGGGCACCCCGCGGCGGGCCGCCCGGTCGGCGGCGAGCAGGAAGGCGCGGCCGTCCTTGAGGCCCTCGACGTAGCAGGCGATGGCGCCGACCTCGGGGCGCTCGGCGAAGTAGGAGATGAAGTCGGCGGTCTCCAGGTCGGCCTCGTTGCCGGTGGGTGCCCAGTGGGAGAGGCGTATGCCGAGCTCCTGGAGGGTGAAGACGGGGCGGCCCTGGTGGCCGGATTGGGTGATGAGCGCGATGGCGGGTCCTTCGAGGTCCTCGCGGAACTTCTCGAAGGCGTTCAGATTGGTGTTGGGGCCGAGCAGCCTGAGGCCCGAGCGCTGGACGGCGGCCGTGAGCCGTTCCTGGGCGGCCGCGCCCTCCTCGCCGGTCTCGGCGAACCCGGAGGCGAAGGCGACGGCGAACCGTACCTTCTCCTCGGCGAGTTGCTCGATGACGGGCAGGGGGTCGCCGACCAGCAGGACGGCCAGGTCGACCTGTTCGGGCAGGTCGGCGACGGAAGGGAAGCAGGGGATGCCGAAGACCGACTGACGGGTGGGGTGCACGGGGTGCAGGCGCGCGCCGACGCGTTCGGCCCAGGCGATGAGCTGCCGGGTGATGCCGGTGTTGGGGCGCCCCTCGGCGTCCGACGCGCCGACGACGGCGACGGAGGCGGGGCGGAAGAAGCGGTCGAGGTCGGGTACGCCCGCGTACAGCGGCCGGCCGCTGACGTCGAGGTCGTCCGCCGTGACGGCCCTGCCGTGGACGGCGTTGGGAGGGAGTTCGCCGCAGGCCACAACATGGGCGCGGCGGGGGTCGGTGGTGAAGGTGCCGTGAGTCGATCCAAGCATCGGTCCGCCCGCTCCTGTGTGACAGCACTTACCTGACGCTTTACCTGACGCATAGTCAGATTACTGAACTGACGCTTCGTCAGGAATGGTGCTGCGCGTAAAGGCTGTACGGGCTGCGGCGGCGGGGCGGGTGGGTGTGCTCGTGCGTCCCGTACACGGAAGCGCAGAATCCGTGCGGTGCCAAGGTGGCGAATTGGCCGCGGGCCCCGTTGGGGGGGAGGGGGGGAGGGGTGGGTGGGGGCTCGGGGACTTCTCTTCGGGTGCGGGCCGGTTCGGGCTGGGCGCGCAGTTCCCCGCGCCCCTGAAGGCGCGCCCTTCGGGCGGCCTTCCCCGCGCCTCTGAAGGCGCGCGCTCTCGGGCGGCCTTTCCCGCGCTAGCGGGCTATCGCCTTGGCTATCTTTTCGGCGTCTCGCGCGAGTTCGCGGAGCATGCCGCTGATGGGGTTGGTGAAGCCGGTGAAGTACAGGCCGGGGGAGTGCTTCGGGGTGCGGCGGCCGTGGTGCGTCGGGCGGCCGCGGGGGTCGAGGAGGCCGAGGTCGCCGACGAGCCCTTCGAGGGCGCGCCGGTAGCCGGTCGCCGCGATGACGACGTCGGGGGCGATCCTCGTGCCGTCGGCCAGGGCGACCTTGCCGTCCTCGAACGACTCGACGGCCGCGACCGGCTCGACCCGCCCCTTGCGCACGGCGTCGATCAGGCCGACGTCCTGCACCGGGATCGCGCCCTGCTTGGCGCGGGAGTACAGGCCGGTGTCGGGTCGGGGCAGCCCGCGTGCCGTGAGGTCGGGTACGCCGACGCGTGCGATGGGCCGCGCGAGGCGGTCCACCAGGGCGGCCGGCAGCCTGCGGCACAGGATGCCGGTGCGCTGGGCGGGCCAGCCCAGCGTGGAGCGGCGCACGATGTGCGGGGCGGTGCGCACCGCGAGGCGGACCCGGGCGGCGCCGCCCTCGGCGAGGTCGACGGCGATCTCGGCGCCGGTGTTGCCGACGCCGACGACCAGGACGTCCTTGCCGGTGTACGGGCGGGGGTTGCGGTAGTCGGAGGCGTGCAGGAGCTCGCCGGTGTAGGTGTCGCGGCCGGGCCAGTCCGGGAGGTGGGGCGTGTGGTTGTAGCCGGTGGCGACGACCACCGCGCTGCCCGTGAGCTCCCGTCCGCCGGTGGCGCGCAGCAGCCAGCCGGTGCCGTCGTCGGTGCGTTCCAGGCCGGTCACCTCGACGCCGGTGACGACGTCGAGCTGGTGGTGCTCGGCGTACTTCTCCAGGTAGCGGACCACGTCGTCGCGCGACACCCAGCGGCCGAACGCCCGCGGGATGGAGAGCCCGGGCAGGGCGGAGAGGCGGCGTGTGGTGTGCAGGTGGAGGCGGTCGTAGTGGCCGCGCCAGGAGGCGCCGACGTGGTCGGCCTTCTCCAGGACGACCGCGCGGACACCGCGTGCGCGCAGGGCCGCCGCGGTGGCGAGACCGCCGGGGCCGCCGCCGATGACGTACACGGGGCGGTCGTGCGCGAGCGTAAGCGGAGGGGTCGAGTCGGCCATGACTGGAGAGTAACCGCGTGATTACTTGATGGGTGACGGTCAAGTCCGAAAGCGATTGCGAATTGATCACGGGTGTGCGGGATGTGTGTGCGGGGCGGCTCAGCGCTCTTGCGGACCTGGTGGCCCGTACGTTGAACTGACGTACCGTCAGGATCATGTCGGTGGCGACCACGGGGCGCCGGGCACGGCTTTGGCCGGTTCTCTTCCCCTCCCTCTCCTCTTCCTCTTTCCCATCCGCTTCCCTTCCGCGATCGGACGCCTCTCATGAGTACGCAAAGGTCGAGCACGGAGCAGCCGAGTACGCGCGTCGAGCCGCGCTTCGACCTTCCCGAGGTCGACGCCTTCACCCGGCCCTACTGGGACGCGGCCGCCGAGGGGCGGTTGCTGGTGCGCCGCTGCGGGGCGTGCGGGGCCGCCCACCACTACCCGCGCGAGTTCTGCCCGCGCTGCTGGAGCGAGGACGTCTCCTGGGAGGAGGCGAGCGGCAGCGCCACGCTCTACACGTGGTCGGTCGTCCACCGCAACGACCTCCCGCCGTTCGGCAGTCGCGTCCCCTACGTCGCCGCCGTCGTCGACCTCGCCGAGGGGCCCCGGATGATGACGGAGGTCGTCGAGTGTGAGGAGGGGGCGTTGCGGATCGGGATGCCGCTGTGCGTGACCTTCCGGAACGCGGTGGAGGCGGCGGAGGGAGTGGAGGGGGTGGCGGTCCCCGTGTTCCGGCCGTGCGCCCTTTGACCGACGGAAAGACGGGCCATTCGAAGACGTGATGCCGGGGCGTAATTCGGAGGCGGCGGCGGGAGGGGTGCGGGAGCATGGCCCATGTCCTCCTCAGAGACTTCGTTGACGACTCCCTTGGCGACTCCTGTGACCGCGCCCGCCCCGCAGGCGCCTGTGCCCAAGCCTCCCCTGACACCCCCGGACCCGTCGCGTGCCGCCTGGTGGCCGACCACCGACCTCGACGGGTTCCTCGTCCGCGCCGGGGAGTTCCTGCACTCCGCGCCCGCCCTGAACACCGTGCTGCTCAGCGTCACGGAGACGCTGCGGGAGCGGGGGCTCCAGGCGTACGGGGAGGGGGCGCCCCTCTTCGGTACGTACGCCGATGCCGACGGCACCGTCCGCGGCGCCTTCTTGTGGACCCCTCCGCACCGAGTGTCCGTCAGCGCTGTCGGCCCCGAGGCCGCCGACTCCCTCGCCCTGCTCCTCGCCGACTTCGGCCCGGACCTGCCCGGCGTCGCCGCCGAGCGGGCCACGGCGGAAGCGTTCGCCCGGTCCTGGCGGCAGCACACCGGGGCCTCGGCCGCCCTCGGCATGCGCCAGCGCCTGTACCGGCTCGACACCCTCACCCCGCCCGAACCCGCCCCGCCCGGTCGCGACCGCGTGGCCACGGAGGCGGACCGCGACCTGCTGGCGCGCTGGTACGAGGAGTTCTGCGAGGCGCTCGGCGAACGCCCCGGCATGGCGCCGCACGCGTGGGCAGACTCCCGCATCGTCTACGGAGGCGCCACCGTCTGGGAAACCCCCGACGGCACACCGGTCGCCATGGCCGGCGCCACGCGGCGCGTCGCGGGCCAGGTCCGCGTCGCCCCCGTCTACACCCCCGCCGACCTCCGGGGCCGCGGCTACGGCGGCGCCGCCACCGTCGCGGTCACCCGGGCCGCCCTCGACGCGGGCGCGGTGGAGGTCCTGCTCTTCACGGACCTGGCCAACCCGACGAGCAACCGCCTCTACCAGCGCCTCGGCTACCGGCCGGTCGGGGACTTCGCCCAGTGGGACTTCACCCGGCGGGACTTCACGGCCACAGCAACTCCCTGACCCAGCCGTCGCCTTCCTCGCCCCTCCGGTACCGGAGCCGTACGTGGCGGCGGCGCGCGTCCCCCTGGAAGAACTCAACCTCCACGGGGTCGAGGACGTACAGCGTCCACGTCGGCGCGTCCGCGTCCGGCTCCGCCCGCGCGCGCTCCCAGGCGGCCGCGGACGACGCCTCCAACTCCTCGTACGACCCGAGCACGTCGCTCTGTCGTCCGACCAGCGCCGCCGCCAGCGCGCCGGTCGACCGGGCGTGCAGGTCGGCGAGGCTCTCGGCGTGCGGTGCAATGGTGACCGCGCCCCTGACCCGGATCTGGCGGCCCTGCGCCGCCCAGTAGAAGTGCAGGGCGGCCTCCGGGCGGGCCGCGAGCTGGCGGCCCTTCACGCTGCTCGCGTGCGTGGCGAAGTGCCAGCCATGCCCGTCCGCGTCGTGCAGCATCACCGTCCGTACGTCAGGACCGCCGTCCTCGGCGACCGTCGCCAGCTGCATCGTGTGCGGCTCGGGCTGCCCGGCGGCCACCGCCTCCGCGAACCACGCGTGGAAGAGGGGCAGCGGCTCGGCCGGGGCGCGTGCGGGGTCGCGTGCCGCGTCGAAGGCGGGGAGCTCGGTGTCCCAGACCTTCTGCGACCGGAGCAGCGTACGGAAGGTTTCCTGCTGGGGCGCGGGTGAAGTCATGCGTCGATTGTGGCGCGGGCCGCTGACGACTTCGTTCACTCCGGTTCTCCGACCAGCTGCGCCATCAGTACGCCGTGCAGCAGCTCGCCGTCCACGAACACTCCCTCCTGTGGCGGTCCGCACCGCCAGCTCAGGGGAAAGGTGTTGCCGTGCGGCGCCGGGACGCCGACGTACTGGTCCCGTGCGGCGGGCCCGAGACACGTGGCCCCCGGCGGCCAGTCGAAGTCCTTGCTCGTCCCCGGCGCCAGCAGGAAGTAGTTCCAGCGGCCCCCCGACACCTCGCGGATGACGGGGCCGGGGTCGCCCTCCGTGAGTGTGGCGAGGTGGTGCAGGACGGCCTCCCCGCGTACGCCTCTGACCCGGATGGCGTCGAAGTGTACGCCGGTGAGACGAAGTTGGAGGCCGGAGGCGGGTACCCAATCAGGGGTGCGTTCTGTCGTCATGACTACGAGGTTCGGGGTGACTGCGTAGCGTGACCAGAGGCGCAGGGGACACATCGGCAGGGCGTGGAGAGGGCGGTGGCGTTGTGGTGATGGGTGAGAAGGCGACGACCGAGCGGACGGACACGGCCGTGCCGTCCCCGGCGAGGCGGCTGGTCGGAGGCCTGCTGAGGAACTTCCGGGAGCGGTCGGGGATGTCCCGCAAGGATGTCGCCGGGCGGCTCCTGGTGTCGGAGTCCCTGGCGGGCGCGTACGAGCGGGCCGAGCGGATTCCGACGTCCAACTACTTGGACGACGCGGACTCGGTGCTGGACGCGCGGGGCGCGCTGAAGTCCTGCATCCCACTGATGGAGGAGGAGAAGTATCCGCCCACGTTTGTGGGGTGGGTGCGGCTGGAGAAGTCGGCGGCGAGCGTCAGCGCGTACGAGACCATGGTCTTCCCGGGCTTGTTGCAGACGGAGGACTACATCCGCGCGCTGTACGAGGAGCGCGTGCCGCAGCTGACTGGGGACCGGATCGAGAAGGACGTGATGGGCCGACTGGAACGGCAGGCGCTGCTGACCCGTACGCCGCCGGCGATGATCGGTTATGTGATCGAGGAGTCTGTCCTCAAGCGTCCTGTCGGCGGTCGAGAGGTGCTGAGGTTGCAGCTGCTTCATGTGCTGGAGTGTGTTCGTGCAATGCACCACCTGAAGGTGCAGATCATGCCGACGAATACGCGTGAACACGCGGGGCTACACGGGACAACCAACCTGCTAAGCACAGCTGAAGGCCGTAACTTCGCCTACGACGACGGTCAGATCAGCGGTAGGTTGATCTCGAATCCACTGGAGGTCAATCAACTCATCGACCGCTTCGGCGCCTTGCGGGCACAGGCACTTACGCCGCGGGCGTCTGCGGAACTGATCGAGAGAATGGTGGGACAGCTATGAACGCCGAGCTGGCGTGGTTCAAGAGCAGCTACAGCAGTAACGAAGGCGGCACGTGCATCGAAGTCGCCTACACCTGGCGCAAGTCGAGTTACAGCGACAACGAAGGCGGCGCGTGCGTAGAGGTAGCCACCTGCCCCCACGCCATCCACATCCGCGACTCCAAGACCGCCCACGAGGGCGGCCCCACCTTCACGGTCACGCCGACCGCGTGGGAGACCTTCCTGCGCTCAGCGCCCGAGTACGACCGTCCCTGACGAGCAGAACCAGCCGCCCGTCCCCGACGCCACCGCCAGTTCCGGCAGGGTTCCGTCAGCTCGGCGGACCTGGCCCGCTCCCGCCTGCCCCCTGAGCTGTCGTACCGCCTCCACCAGGAGGAACAGGCCCCGCATGCCGGGGTGCTGTGCCGAGAGGCCGCCGCCGTCCGTGTTCGTCGGCAGGCCGCCGTCCCGGAGCAGGCGGCCCTTCTCCACGAAGGGACCCCCCTCGCCCTTCTCGCAGAAGCCGAGGTCTTCCAGCGTCACCAGGGTCATGTACGTGAAGGCGTCGTAGATCTCGGCCACATCGATCTCGCCCGGCGTGACCCCGGCCCGCTCGAAGGCGAGGCGGCCGCTGACCGCCGCGGGGGAGACCGTGAAGTCGTCCCACTCGGACATCGTCGTGTGCGAGACGTGCTCGCCCGCGCCGAGCACCCAGACCGGCTCGGACGCGCAGTCCGCCACGTAATCCTCCGCGACGAGCAGCACCGCGCACCCGCCGTCGGAACGTATGCAGCAGTGCAGCTTCGTGAAGGGGTCGGCGATCATCGGGCCGTCCAGGACCTCGTCGACCGTGATCGGGTCGCGGAACATCGCGTCCGGGTTGGTCGCCGCGTTCGTCCGTGCCTGGACGGCGACGGAGGCGAGCTGTTCGAGCGTCGTGCCGTACTCGTGCATGTGGCGGCGCGCGGCCATCGCGTACTTGGCGATCAGGGAGTGCCCGTACGGGACCTCGAACTGGAGCGGGCCGCGCGCGCCGAAGGAGAGGTTCGAGGTGCGGCGCCGCGCCTTGATGTCGGCGCGTGCCGTCGAGCCGTAGACGAGGAGCACGGCGTTCGCGTGGCCCGCCGCTATCGCGTCCGCCGCGTGCGCCGCCATGACCTCCCAGGTGGCGCCGCCCACCGAGGTCGAGTCCACCCAGCGGGGACGCAGGCCGAGGTACTCGGCGACCTCCACCGGGGCCAGCGTGCCGAGACCCGCCGACGCGATGCCGTCGATGACGTCGCGGGCGAGGCCGGAGTCGGCGAGCGCGCGACGGGCCGCCTGGGCGTGCAGTGCGTACGGCGTGGCCTCGTCGACCCGCCCGCAGTCCGAGAGGGCGACACCGACGACGGCGACCTTGCGGGTGGAGCCGGAGCGGGTGGCAGATGACATGAATCTGACGGTACATCAGATACCCGTCCCGGCGAGAGGGGTCCGGTCACCGTCCACACTCTGTGCATATCGGCGCCACCGCCTTAACATGACGGCCCGTCAGATCTGGAACCCGGGCCGCCGTGCCCGGGCCCCCGGGGAGGAGCCTGCCGATGGATGCCGCCTTCAGCGCGGAGCAGGGCGAGATCCGCCGCACCCTTCGCGAAGTGATCTCCAAGCGGTGCGGGCCCGACGAGGTCAAAGCGGCCGTGCGCACGCCGGACGGCCACGACACCGCCCTGTGGACCGCCCTCGCCGAACAGCTCGGGCTGCCCGGCCTCGCGCTGCCCGAGGCGTGCGGCGGCGTGGGCTGCACGGCCGCGGAGCTCGCCCTCGGCGTCGAGGAACTGGGGCGCGCCCTCGCGCCGACCCCGCTCCTCGCCACCGCCGTACTCGCCGCCCCGCTCATCCTCGCCCTCGGCACCGCCGGGCAGCGCGCCGCCCACCTGCCCCGCATCGCCGCCGGAGAGCTGACCGCCGCCCTCGCCGTCCCCGGCGCCGGCCTCGCCACGGCCCTCGGGCTCACCGGCGACAATCGCGGCGACTGGGCGGGCGGCGGCCGCGCGGGCGGTGTGCAGGCGCGGACCGCCGACGGAACGTGGCGGTTGTACGGGCAGGCCGAGCAGGTCATCGACGGGCACAGCGCGGGGCTGCTCGTGGTCGCCGCGCACGCGGGCGGCTTCGCCCGCTCCCGTACGCTCCTCTTCCTCGTGCGCGAGGGGGCGCCCGGCATGGTGCGGGCCCGGCAGACCTCCCTCGACGAGACCCGCACGCAGGCCCGCGTCGAACTGCGCGACGTGGAGGCCGAGTTGCTGGGGAGCGATGACGCCGACGTGCCCGCCGCGCTCGCCGCCGTCGGGGACGTCGCGGCCACCGTCGTCGCCGCCGAGGCCGTCGGGGCGGCCGAGCGCGCTCTGGAGCGCACCGTCGAGTACGTGCGGCAGCGCGAGCAGTTCGGGCGCGCGATCGGGTCCTTCCAGGCGGTCAAGCACCGGCTCGCCGACGTGTACGTGCAGGTGCAGGCGGCGCGGTCCGCCGCCTACTACGCGGCGTGGGCCGCGGGCGCCGAGGCCGCCGGGTTCGGCGGCCAGGGCGCCGAGCGGGCCGGCGGGCTCGCGCTCGCGCAGGGGCTCGACGCGCTGCGGACCGCCGCGTCCGAAGCGGTGCAGCTGCACGGCGGCATCGGGTTCACCTGGGAGCACGAGGCGCACCTGTACTTCAAGCGGGCGTCCGGCGACGACCTCCTCTTCGGTCCTGTGCACCGGCTGCGGGCGCGGGCGGCGGAGCGGGCCGGGCTTTTCGGGCCCGCCGAGACCGGTGCGTCCGGTGAGTCCTGTGCGTCCGGTGCGTCCGGTGAGCCTGCCGAGGCCACCGAGGCCGCCGCGGTCGAGGAGGTCGTCTGATGCCGCCGGGGCTGCGGCTCGTGCAGAAGGTGTCGTCCACCCGCGCCTTCGCCAAGGTCGCGCCGCACTTCATTCCCGCCATGGACAGGGCCGTGCACCGTCTCACCCGGGGCAAGGTGCTGCCCAGCGCGCGGATGCTGCCCGGCGTCATCCTGACCGCGCGCGGCGCGAAAAGCGGCCTCGCGAGGCGCACGCCGCTGGCCTGCATGCCGGAGGAGGGCGGGCAGAGCTGGGTGCTGGTCGGGTCCAATTTCGGACGCCCGGGGCATCCCGCGTGGACCGCCAATCTGCTGGCCAACCCCGATGCCGAGGTGAGCTGGCGGGCCATCGACGTGCCCGTGCGGGCGCGGCTCCTGGCGGGGGAGGAGCGGGCCGAGGTCTGGGAGGCGGCGCTGAGGTTCTGGCCGCCGTACGCCGCGTATCAGTCCCGGGTGGAGCGGGAGATACGGCTGTTCCGGCTGGAACGCCGGGGTTGAGCGCGGGTCCCGACCACAACGGCGGATCACCGAAGTGATCCGCCGTCGGGCTGACAGGACCGGGAAGGGGCTCGGAAAGGAGCCCCTTGGGCTACTTCGTCGGCTTCTTGCCCGTTACGCCCAGATGTACCAACATCGCCAGATTCGGCTTCAGTTCGGTCTGCTTCACGCCCCACGTCTGGAAGCCCCGCTGGTGGGAGGCGACCGCCGCGAGCATCGCGACCAGGGAGCCCGCCATCGCCGTGGGGCTGATGTCCTTGTCGACCTTGCCCTTGGCCTGGAGCTCCTTGACGGTGTCCGTAAGGGAGTTGTTGACCGAGTTGAGGATCTTCATCCTGATCTTGTAGAAGCGCTTGTCGCCCTCGGCGGCGCCCAGGTCGACGACGCGGAGGATCGCGTCGTTCTTGCGCCAGAAGTCGAGGAAGCCCTCCACCAGGTCCTGGGATGTCTGCCACCCCGCCTTGCCGACCCACGAGCGCCCGTCGAGGAGCTGGGTCAACTCGGCGCCCTCCGCGGCCATTTGCTCCGCGATCTCCAGGACGGCGCCCTCGACATCGGGGAAGTACTGGTAGAAGGTCGCGGGTGAAGTCCCCGCCTTCCGGGCGACGTCGATGACTTTGACGTCCCGGTAGGGCGAGGAGCTGAGCATCTCGCTGAGGCAGTCGAGCAGCTTCTGACGCGTCGCCTGACCGCGCCGACCGGCCACGCGGCCGTCGACGGTACGTACCTGTCCTGTCATGCCGTCAGCTTACCGAGGGGTGATCGGAGCGCGATTCGGCCGAGTGCAAATGGGGTTGAGGCGCGTGAGTGGGGCGGATGGAGCGGTCGGCCGAGCCCCGCCGGACACCCCCGTGCGCGCCCCATGAAAATAAGCCAAGCGTTCGATTTTCTGCGCTGCGGGGACCGGGGCGGGCCGTTAGCTTGACTTGCATGGACTACGCGGAGCGGAACACAGGGGGCGGATACGCGGAGGGCGTGCCCTGCTGGGCCGACGCCATGCTGCCCGACGTGGAGGGCGGCAAGCGGTTCTACGGTGAGCTCTTCGGGTGGACTTTCGGCACGGGTTCCGGGCCGGAGTACGGGCACTACACCCAGGCGTACGGCGACGGCCTCCCCGTCGCCGCGCTCGCCCCCAAGGCCGACGGCCGCATGCCCACCGTATGGACGGTGTACCTGGCCAGCCCCGACGCCGCCGCGCTCGCCGAGCGGATCAAGGGCGCGGGCGGCTCGATGATCACGGACGTCATGCAGGTGGGGCCCTTCGGGTCCATGGGCCTCGCCGCGGACCCCGAGGGCGCCGTCTTCGGGCTCTGGCAGGCCGGGACGCACCAGGGCTTCGGGAAGCAGGGGAAGCCCGGTTCGTACTGCTGGACCGAGGTGTACTCCCGGGACAAGGACCTGGTCGACCCGTTCTACGAGCGCGTCTTCGGATACGGCGGCCTCGACCTGGACCTCGACGGCGAGGACTTCCGCATCTGGTCGCCCGCGGGCACCGAGCCGGGCCCCGACACCGCGGTCGGCGGACGCAGCCTCCTGGCCGGGCTCTCCCCGGCCGTCCCCGTCGCCGACCGGTACGTTCCCGCGCGGATGCCCGCGCACTTCCTCGTCTACTTCAACGTGGCCGACGCCGACGCCAGCGCCGCCGCGGTGACCCGCCTCGGCGGGCGCGTGCGCACCCCTCCGGCCGACACCCCGTACGGTCGGATCGCGGTGTTCACGGACAATCAAGGGGCGACGTTCGCGGTCCTTCAGGGCTGAGCGGCCGTCCCGGAGGCCCGGAGGCGGGGTTTTGTCCGTAGACACCCCGATCCCGCCCCGGGTTCGCAACCGTCGCCTCGGACAGGAAGAATCAGGGTGCGTGCCGCCGTAGCGGCTCGGTGGTGAGACGCTGCACGGGGCTGTCTTCTTCGGCGGCCGCGTACGGGGAGGTGGCAGGGCAAGTGGTGGATCAGCTGACGCAGCACGATCCGAGGCGGATCGGCCCGTTCGAGGTCCTCGGCAGGCTGGGCGCCGGTGGCATGGGCCTGGTCTATCTCGCGCGTTCCGCGTCGGGACGGCGCGTGGCGATCAAGACGGTGCGGACCGAGCTCGCCGAGGACCAGCTGTTCCGCGTCCGCTTCACGCGCGAGGTCGAGGCGGCCCGCGCCGTGTCCGGTTTCTATACGGCAGCCGTGGTGGACGCCGATCCGCGGGCCGCCGTGCCCTGGCTCGCCACGGCGTACGTCCCCGCGCCCTCCCTCGAAGAAATAGTGAATGAACACGGGCCGCTGCCCACCCAGGCGGTGCGCTGGCTGGCGGCAGGCGTGGCCGAGGCCCTGGAGTCCATCCACGGCGCGGGCCTGGTCCACCGTGACCTCAAGCCGTCCAACGTCCTCGTCGTCGAGGACGGGCCGCGCGTCATCGACTTCGGTATCGCGTCCGGCGTCTCCAACACCCGGCTGACCATGACGAACGTCGCCGTGGGCACGCCCGCGTACATGTCGCCCGAGCAGGCGAAGGACTCGCGCAGCGTGACCGGCGCGAGCGACGTCTTCTCGCTCGGCTCCACCCTCGTCTTCGCCGCCACCGGGCACGCGCCATTCCACGGCGCCAACCCCGTCGAGACCGTCTTCATGCTGCTCAGGGAGGGCCCCGACCTCGAAGGGCTGCCCGCCGAGCTGCGCCCCCTCATCGAGTCCTGCATGCAGATGGAGGCCGCGCTCCGCCCCACCCCCGGCGACCTCCAGTCCCAGCTCGCCCCGCACCTCTTCGCCTCCGAGAGCGGCGACAACGACGACAGCGGCACGGCGTCCGCCTGGCTGCCGGAGCGGGCCGTCGCGCTCATCGAGGCCCGCAGGGGCGGCCGCCCGCCCGCCCGCGTCCCCGCCGGCGCGGGCCGCAGCGGTGGCCGGGGCGCCGCCCCCGCCGCGGCGCAGGTGTCCGCCGTACCCGCCACCGCGCCGCCGCCCCCGCCGCAGCCCCCGCACCAGCCGTCCCAGCCCTTCGCGGTCACGCCCGACGCGGGGCCCGTGCGGCTGGCCGGGGCGAAGGTGCCGATCGGCCCCGGGCCGCGAGTGGCCGGCGCACGCTCCGCCGCCGTGCCCGCCGACCCCGGGCTCGCCGGTTCCTGGTCCCGCTCGTCCGCCCACCGCGCCGCGGCCAACGGCGTCGACCCGGCCGCCCCCGCGGTCCCCGCGCCCGCCCCGGCCCCCGACGCGGGCGCCACGTGGCGGCCCTGGCGCTTCCGCATGTCCAACGACGTGTGGGGCACCCCCGCCGTCGCGGGCAACCTGGTCTACGTCACGTCCTTCGAGGTCCACGCCCTGGACGTCGGCACAGGACGCCGCAGCTTCAAGACGCGCGACGTCGCCTGGTCCATGGCGGTCGCCGACGGCCGCGTCCACGCCTCCGACGGGCCCACCCTCTACGCCCTGGACGGGGCCGACGGCTCCGACCTGTGGCGACTGCCGACCGACGCCTGGGTGTACTCGCTCCAGGCCGACCGCGGCACCGTCGTCACCGGCACCCGGGGCGGTGGCGTCCAGGCCTGGGAGGCCGTCAACGGCGAGAAGCTCTGGGAGATCACCGGCGCGCAAACCGACTTCGAGACGCCGGAGGCCGGGCCCCGCGTCTGCGACGGCACGGTGTACGTCTGGAAGGACGCCAGGCTGCGGGCCCTGGAGGCACGCACCGGCGAGGAACGCTGGTCGTACCCCGTGGGCGACGCGGCCTCCTGCGGGGGCGTGCCCGTGCGGCTCACCCAGGCGCAGGACGGATACGTGTACGTGGCCGCGGGCAGCCGCGTCCTCGCGATCGACGTCGCCGGGGGCCACGTCCGCTGGCACTTCGAGGCGCCCGCCGCCTTCCTCTGCCCGCCCGCCTTCGCACCCGGGCCCGCCGTGACGGGCGGCGGCGTGTACCTCGCCGACTACCTCGGCACGGTGTACGCCCTCGACGCGACGGACGGCCGCGACCGCTGGCGCATCGCCACGGAGTCCCGCTCCTCCATCGAGCCGGTCCTCGTCGCCGACGGCCACGTCCACGTGGGCAGCGGCAAGGGGCTCTACACCCTCGACGCGGTCACGGGCACGCCGAAGTGGCGGTTCCAGGCGGGCGGCGAGGTCGTCGGCACGCCCGTCGTCGCCGACCGGCGCATCCACTTCGGCTCCACGGACCACCTGCTGTACACCCTGAAGGCGGACGACGGCCGCCTCCGCTGGAAGCTCGCCACCGGCGGCGAGATCACGGGAGCGCCCGTGGTGCGGGACGGCGTGGTGTACGCGTGCAGCAAGGACCGGTGCGTGTACGCGCTGGACGCGGAGCGGGGGACGGGGACGTCGCCCAAGGCGTAGTCCCCAGTCCTCCCGCCCCGGCTCCCTCCGCCGGGCTCACCGCGTGCGGAAGCCGCCGCTCCTGCGGTGCTCGAACAGCTCCGCCTGCCGGTCCGACGGCAGATTGCCGAGGGCGATCAGGTGGGGCGCGTGCGCGAGAGCCTGCGTGCGGGCCGCCTCCTTCGCCGACCAGACGGCCCGTACGGTGCCCTGCACCGCCTCCGTGGGGTACGAGGCGATGGTCTCGGCGGCGTGGACGGCCGCGGACAGTGCGCCGCCCGACGGCGTCAGCTCGGAGACCAGGCCCGTCTCGTACGCGCGCCGGGCGGAGACCCGCTCGGCCGTGCCCATCAGCGCCATCCTCGCGACCTCGCCGAACGGCATGCGCTGCGCCATGTGGATCGTCTCGTACGCGCTGACCATCCCGTACGTGGTGTGCGGATCGAAGAACGCGGCGTGCTCGTCCGCCACGACGAACTCGCACTCCCCGATGAGGTAGAAGGCGCCGCCGCACGCCATGCCGTTGACGGCCGCGATCACCGGCTTCCACAGGTCGTTGGCCTTCGGGCCGATGGTGAGGAGCGGGTCGTCGATCGTGTACGGGGAGGCGGGCTGCGGGACGTCCGTGGCCCGGTCGATGCCGGTGCAGAACGCCTTCTCGCCCGCGCCGGTCACGACGACCGCCCGTACGGTGTCGTCGAACCGGAAGCGGCGCCAGGTCGCGGCCAGTTCGTCCGCCGTCCGTACGTCGATCGCGTTGTGGCGCTCCGGGCGGTCCAGGGTCAGGACCGCGACACCCGTGTCCTTGTCGACGTCCGTGCGCAGGGCGCCGGCCCCGGCCGGGGTGGTCATGGGCGCTCCAGGATCCAGCGCGGGACCACGGTTCCGGCGACCTCCGCGAAGACGGCCTGCACCTTCGCGCCGATGCGCAGCCGTTCCGGGGCGACGGAGTCCAGGGGCGCGTCCGGGGCCGCGACGAGGTTGCCGACGAGGCGGATCGGCGGGGCGTCGGCGAGCTCGACGATGATCGCGTTGTAGGGGGCCTGCTCGGCGTAGGCGGGGAGGAGCGGGGGGTGCGGGAAGACGTACGACCAGATGCGGCCGCGTCCGCTCATGCGGCGCCAGTCGCTGTCGAAGGACTGGCAGTGGGGGCAGCAGGGGCGGGGTGGGAAGCGGAGTTCGCCGCACGGGGTGCAGGCTTGGATCCGTAGTTCGCCTTGAGCGGCGTAGGTCCAGAAGGGGGCGCCGTCTTCGTCCTGCGTGGGCGTCAGGAGGGGTTCCGTCTTTGCCGTCGCGTCTGCCATCGTCTCTTCTCTCGCGAGTGCGGGCTCGTTGTGGTTGCTCGCGCAGTTCCCCGCGCGGCCCCCTACGGGGCCCTCAGGAGCAGCGCTGAGGTGGGGACGCCCTCTCCTGCCGTCACCAGGCAGGTAGCGGCGTCCGGGACCTGCGCCGTGCTCGTGCCCCGCAGCTGCTTCACGCCCTCGTTGATGAGGTTGAAGCCGTGGACGTACGCCTCGCTGAGTCCGCCGCCGCCCGTGTTGATGGGGAGGCGGCCGCCGCTCTCCAGGGCGCCGCCCTCCGTGAACGCGCCGCCCTCGCCGCGGTCGCAGAAGCCGTACCCCTCCAAGGAGAGGGGGATGAGCGGGGTGAACGCGTCGTAGATCTGGGCGACGTCCACGTCCTGCGGGCCGAAGTCCGCCTGTTTCCACAGGTGTCGGGCGGCCGTCCAGGCGGGGCCCGAGAGCGGGTCGTCGGTCCAGTAGTTGACCATGCCGTGGTGCTGGGCGGGCAGGCCCTGCGCGACGGAGTGGACGTACACCGGCTTCTGCCGGCAGTCGCGCGCCCGCTCGGCGGAGACGATCACGCACGCCAGGGCGCCGTCCGTCTCCAGGCAGTTGTCGAAGAGACAGAGCGGTTCGCTGATCCAGCGCGACGTCATATACATGTCCCGGGTCAGCGGGCGCTCGTACATCATCGCGGCCGGGTTCTGGTTGGCGCGGTTGCGGCAGGCGAGGGCGACGTTGAAGAGGTGGTCGCGGGTCGTGCCGTACTCGTGCATGTGACGGCGCGCGAGCATCGCGATCTCGTCGGCGGGGCGGAGCAGGCCGAAGGGGCGCGTCCACTGGGCGGGCGTGGGGAGTTGGACCGTGGTGTTCTTCCAGGGGCGCGGGCCGCTGCCGCGTTTGCGGGAGCGCCAGGCGATGCCGACGCTCGCCTGCCCGGTGGCGATGGCGGACGCGAGGTGGCCGACGGTGGCGCAGGAACCGCCGCCGCCGTAGCCGACCTTGCTGAAGAAGGTGACGTCGCCCGCGCCGACGGCCTTGGCGACCTCGACCTCGTCGGTCTCCTCCATCGTGTACGAGGCGAAGGCGTCGACCTCGGACGGCGCGATCCCGGCGTCGTCGAGCGCGGCCACGATCGCCCGGCACGCCAACTCCTTCTCGCTCGAACGGAGTTGTTTCGCGAACGGGGTCTGGCCGATCCCGACTATCGCTGTGGCGTCCTTGAGTGAAGCCATGGGCAACGGCACCTCCGCCTGTCGCGAGCGTGTCACCACTGCTGACAGCGCGTCAGGCTACAGCTAATCTGACGGATAGTCAGCTAGCAGGAGGAGCATGCGATGCGGGGCGACCTGGAGTGGGGCAGCATCCCGGGACTCGTACGGGCGGCCGCCGAGCGGTACGGCCCGCGGGAGGCGGTCGTCGAGGGCCGCACCCGCATCTCGTACGCGGAACTGGGCGAGCGCGTCGGGCACGCCGCGGCCGCCTGCATGGCCAACGGCGTCGAGCCCGGCGACCGCGTCGCCGTCTGGGCGCCGAACACCCTCGACTGGATCGTCTCCGCGCTCGGCGCCGTCAGCGCGGGCGCGGTCCTCGTCCCCCTCAACACCCGCTTCAAGGGTACGGAGGCGGCATACGTCCTGGCCCGCAGCCGTGCCAAGCTCCTCTTCGTCACGGGCACGTTCCTCGGCACGTCGTACGTCGCCTCGCTGCGCCGCGCCGCCGCGGACGGACCGGGTGACGGACCGCTGCCGGGGCTGCCGCACCTGGAGCAGGTCGTCGTCCTCGCCGACGACGCGCCGCAGTCCTTCCGCACCTGGAAGGACTTCCTGGCGAGCGGCGACGGGGTCCCCGCGGACGCGGTCCGCACGCGCGCGGACTCCGTCGAGGGCTCCGCGCCCTCGGACATCATCTTCACCTCGGGCACGACCGGCCGCCCCAAGGGCGCCGTCATCACCCACGCCCAGACCCTGCGGTGCTACGACGTGTGGAGCGACCTGGCCGGGCTGCGCGAGGGCGACCGCTACCTGATCGTGAACCCGTTCTTCCACACCTTCGGCTACAAGGCCGGGATCATCGCGTGCCTGATGCGGGGCGCGACGATGGTGCCGCAGCCGGTCTTCAACGTCGACACGGTCCTCGCCAACGTGGCGGCGGAACGCATCTCGGTCCTTCCCGGTCCGCCCACCCTGCACCAGTCGATCCTCGACCACCCCTCCCGCGACCAGCACGACCTCTCCGCACTGCGCCTCGTGGTGACCGGCGCCGCCGTGGTGCCGCTGCAACTGGTGGAGCGGCTGCGGGCGGAGCTGCGCATCGCCACCGTCCTGACCGCGTACGGACTTTCGGAGGCCAGCGGCATCGTCACGATGTGCCGCCGCGGCGACCCGGCCGACGTCATCGCGGCGACGTCGGGCCGGGCCATCCCCGACACGGAGGTACGGGTGGTGGGCCCCGGCGGCGAGCCGCTCGCACCCGGCCGCACCGGCGAGGTGTTCGTCCGCGGCCACCACGTCATGCAGGGCTACTTCGAGGACCCGGAGGAGACGGAGCGGTGCGTGACCCCCGACGGGTGGCTGCGCACGGGCGACGTCGGCGTCCTCGACGAGGACGGCAACCTCCGCATCACGGACCGCATCAAGGACATGTTCATCGTCGGCGGCTTCAACGCCTACCCCGCCGAGATAGAGCAACTCCTCGGCGTGCACCCCGCCGTGGCGGACGTCGCGGTGATCGGCGTGCCCGATCCGAGGCTCGGCGAGGTCGGCAAGGCGTACGTGGTGCGGCGCCCCGGGGCGGTGGTCACGGCGGACGACCTGATCGCGTGGTCCCGCAGGGAGATGGCGAACTACAAGGTGCCGAGAGCCGTCGAGTTCGTGGCGGAGCTGCCGAGGAACGCGAGCGGGAAGGTGGTGAAAGGGGCGCTACGGGCACGCTAGTTGGCGCCGGCGGCGATCAGCGCCTCCCGCTCCTCGGCGCCGAGCTCCACGCAGAACTCGTTGCCCTCCGGGTCGGTGAGGGTGACCCAGCCCCGGCCGTTCGGCCTGCGGTGGTCCTCGTACAGCTTCGCACCGAGCGCGAGGAGCCGCTCGACCTCCTCGTCGCGGGTGCGGTCCCGCGGCTGGAGGTCGATGTGCAGCCGGTTCTTGACGGACTTGGCGTCCGGCACGGTCACGAAGAGCAGGGCGGTGCCCTCGGCCGTCACCAGGGCCTCCGGGTCGCCGGGGAAGTCGTCGTCGGCGAGGCTGCCGCCGAGGACCTCGGCCCAGAAGGCGCCCTGGCGGTAGGCATCGATGGCGTCGAACGTGAGGTGGCGCACAAGAGAAGTCATGGGCGGCACTATTCGCTGTGCGGGGCGGGCGTGTCCACGGATATATGCGGCGGGGACGCGGGGTTGCGGTGGTTGGCGGTTCAGTGGCCGGTGGGGGGCGTGACGCAACCGGTCTCGGGGAAGCGGCCGTTCACGTCCGCGCCGAAGCCGGTCGCCCCGATGTAGCCGGTGACGCAGGCGTCGTCCCCCACGGAGAGCCCGATCAACGCCCCCTCCTGGTCGCCCTCAGCGGTCGGGTACTGCTCCTGGACATCAAGCCGATCCTCGTACCCCAGCTTGTCGACGAGTTCAGTGCGCACGCTGAACGCATCCCACTTCTTCGTCTCCCAGAGCCGCTTCAGGACGGGGTGGATGCGGGCGGCCTCGTCCCACGCGGCCGCCCGTCCGGAGAGCGACACCTCAGCGGGGCGGCGGTAGGCGTTGTTCTCCCTGTTGTGCGGCGCGCCGTCGATGACTCCGGGCTCCACGTAAGGGGAGGCGCCGGAGGAGGGGGCCGTGCCGTCGACCCTCGGAGTCGGGACTCCACCGTCTCGCTGTGTCGGGGCCCCGGCGGCCCCCGGGCGCTCGTCGCCGCAGGCGGTGAGGACGGCGGCGGCGCACAGGAGCAGGGCGGGCACGCGCGTCCCGCGCAGCACTGAGTACGTCGAGGTGGCCATGCTCATGACTGTGCCACGATGACGCGATGCACACCGAGCTTTCCGGCGAGGGCCCGCTCCACCGCCCCCGCATCCTCTTCGTCACGGACCTCGCCTACCAGGCCAAGGGCCGCCGCTACTGCGACGAGGACATCTACCTCACCACCCGCCTCCGCGAGGACTTCGACGTGGCCCTGTGCCACCCGCTGGACGCCGCGTCCCTGATGGAGACGGACGCCTTCGACGCGGTCGTCGTCCGCAACAGCGGCCCCGTCCTCCACTACCAGGAGCAGTGGGACGACTTCACGCGGCGGGCTGCCCGGTGCGGGGCCCGCGTCTACAACCAGCTCACCGGCAGGGCGGACATGGTGGGCAAGCAGTATCTGCTCGAACTGACGGAGGCGGGCCTTCCGGTCATTCCGACGGTCGACGATCCGCGCGACGCGCACCGGCTGCCGCAGACGCCGACGTACGTGGTCAAGCCGAAGGCGGGCGCGGACTCGATCGGCCTCGCCTTCGTGGCGCGGGACGAGCTGGCGGAGCTGACGCCGGGCCCGGACGGCATCCTGATCCAGCCGCGCGTCGACTTCGCGTACGAGGTGTCGTTCTACTTCGTCGACCGCTCCTTCCAGTACGCACTCCACGCGCCCGACCCCGCGAGGCGCTGGCACCTGGAGCGGTACGAGCCCACTGAGGCGGACCTGGCCTTCGCCCTCCGCTTCGTCGACTGGAACGCCGTCGACCACGGCATCCAGCGCGTCGACGCGTGCCGGGCCCCGTCCGGGGAGCTCCTCCTGGTCGAGCTGGAGGACCTCAATCCGTACCTGTCCCTGGACCTCCTCGACGAGGAGACGCGGGACGGGTTCGTGGCGGCGCTGAAGCGTTCGCTGCAGCGGCTCGTGACGGACCAGGCTCCGTGACCCCGCCACGGAAGGGCGGTCTCCCCTACGTGGGTTGCCGCAGGAACCCTGGTGCGGTGCCGCGGGTTCCGTCGGGAGCGGGACGGGCCTAGCCTCACAAGGGAGGAGACCCTGCGATGGCGCTCCTCCCGCGTGACCATCGCTCTCCGGTCCCGAGACCCCGGACCACCTGGGCCGTCCCAGCGGCCCGTGGCCGGAGCCGTACCGCCGACCTCGCACAGCCCCGGCCCACGCCCTGTCGGCCTGTCCAACCCGGGGCTCACTCCCGCGTGCCCCGGTGCCGAGAGGGCATGTGTGCGCACCGGTACGTGGAGGGGAGCCGCAACGCCGGCGCGCACACCCGGCCGCCGCCGACACCGGCGCCCCACGCCTCGGCGGCGGCCGTCCCCGCACGTCAGCCCCGCGGCGGGACCGGCATGTGCCCCTCGCCCAGGGGAGTGGTCGGCATGTGACCCTCGCCCTGCGGGCCGGTCGGGATGTAGCTGTCGCTCCGCGGGGCCACCGGCAGATGGCTGTCGGCGAGCGCGGGGCCCGCCGCGCCGCAGACGGCGGCGGCCGTCACGGCGAGGGTGGCGAGGGCTTTTTTGGTGCGGGTCATTCCAACTCCCTTGAAAAGGTGCAGCTTTCGGATGTCAGGGACGCTAATGGCGTATGGGACTGATGTTCGAGTCGTACGTGTGGTTCGCGCCCTTGAATGGCCTGAACCGGCCCCCGGCTCCGGGCCCCGCCCCCGGACACACGTCGGCCGCGGCGGCTCCCCCTCCGCGCCGCCGCGGCCGACCCCCGTCGGATGAAAGTCTCAGGCGTCCTCGGCCGGCGGGGCGGGCATGTGGCCGTCGTGCAGGACGGTGATGCCGTCCTTCGGCGGGGTGGGCATGTGGCCGTCGCCCTGCGGGGTGACCGTGCCGTCCTTGGGCGGGGCGGGCATGTGGCCATCCTTCTGGATGGTGAGGTCCTTCTTGACTTCGCTCATGGTGGCAACTCCCCTGGAAGTGACAGGTCTCTGGGGCAGAACGCCCGTTCGGCAACTCCCCCGAGGGTCGCCGAACGGGCGTTCTTGGGCCGCTCACCCTATCTGTGAGGCCCCATGCGACCCGTCTGCCCCCCGACGCGACGGATCGATGCGTAGAGAGTGGCAGCCCGCCATAAACGTTCGATGAACGCGGCGGGGGCGTCCGTCAGGCGGCCGCGACGGGGTTCAGGAGCGCGCGCACCTCGTCGGCCTCCACAGCGCCGGCGCCCTCGTGGATGGCCAGCGCTTCCCGCCAGCAGGCCCGCGCGCGGTCGAGCTGCGCGAGGCCGTCGAGGGACGTGCCGAGGAGCGTCAGGACGTTGGCGCGCATCCAGTCGCCACCGATGCAGCCGGTCGCCAGCGCCTGCTCCGCGTGCTTGGCGGCCAGCGCGGGACGCCGTGCCCCCAGGTGCACCTGGGCGATGCGGTAGTGCGAGGTCCCCTCCCAGAGCCGCTGCCGGTTCTCCACGAACATCCGCAGGGCGTCCGTCAGCTGGTCGAGGGCGTCGGCGTGGCGGCCCGCATGGCCGAGGCCGATGCCCAGGGCGTACTTCGCGTTGGCCAGCCGGAGGGTGAGCCCGAGGTCGTCGTAGATCTCCACGCCCTGTTCCGCGATCTCGATCGCCTTGGCCGTACGCCCGACGGAGACCAGCACGCGGGAGAGGTTGCACAGCGCGCTCGCCTCGCCGGGGCGGTTGTCGTCGGCACGGAAGGCCTCGATCGCCTGGAGGAAGTAGCTCTCGCTGGCGGCGTACTGCTTCATGCAGGCGGCCGCGATCCCCTGCTCGTTCGGCGCGTTTCCGCTGGTCCAGGGGTCTTCGGAGGTGACGGCCAGGTGCGCGGCGCGCGCCAGTTCGGCGGCCGCCGCCTCGAAGTGGCCGCCGATGCGCATGATGACCTGCGCGAGACTGACGCGCGCCCGGCCCTCGGCGCAGGCGTCCCCCGCCGCCTCCGCGGCGTCCCGTGCGGCCGCCGTGGCCAGCTCGTAGCGGAGCGAACTCGCACCGGACTCGGCCAGGTCCTTTGAGGCGAGCAGCAGATCGACGGCCCGCCGCAGCATCCCCGCCCCCAGCGACTGCTGCACGCACGCCAGGATGCAGGCCGCCTCGGCGTGCAGCCAGTCCAGGGCCTTCGTGTCGTCGGTGAAGTCCTGGCCCGCGTGTTCCGTGGGTTCCAGGTGGTCCACCGTGCGGTCGCCGGGGCGTTCTATCGCGTAGACGCGGGCCGCGGAGGCCAGGTAGAAGTCGAGGAGGCGGGACATCGCCGCGTCGCGTTCGCCGGGGGGCTGTTCGTCGCGTTCGGCGCAGGCGCGCGCGTAGAGGCGTACGAGGTCGTGGTAGCGGTAGCGGCCCGGTGCCGCGGATTCGACCAGGGACGTGTCGACGAGGGACTCCAGGACGTCCTCCGTCTCGTCCAGGGGGAGGTCCAGGACCGCCGCGGCCGCCGCGAGGGACAGGTCGGGGCCGTCCGCGAGGCCGAGGAGGCGGAACGCGCGGGCCTGGGCCGGCTCCAGCTGGCCGTAACCGAGTTCGAACGTCGCCTTGACCGCGAGGTCGCCCGCCTGGAGCTCGTCGAGACGCCGCCGCTCGTCCGCCAGCTTCGCCGCGAGCGTGGAGACCGTCCAGGTGCGGCGCGCCGCGAGCCGGGACGCCGCGATGCGGATGGCGAGCGGCAGGAAACCGCACGCCGCCACCACGTCGAGCGCGGCCTCACGCTCCGCGGCGACCCGCTCCTCGCCGACGATGCGGGTGAAGAGGAGCAGCGCCTCCTCGGGGGACATCACGTCCAGGTCGACCAGGTGCGCGCCCGCCAGGTCGACCATCCGGACGCGGCTCGTGACGAGCGCCGCGCAGCCCTCCATGCCGGGCAGCAGCGGCCGGACCTGCGCCGCGTCGCGCGCGTTGTCGAGCAGGACGAGGACCCGGCGCCCGTCGAGGACCGACCGGTACAGGGCGGCCCGCTCCTCCAGGGAGTCCGGGATCGCCGAGTCCGCCGTGCCGAGGGCGCGCAGGAACGCGCCGAGGACCGTCTCCGGCTCGGCGACGCGCGCACCCGCCCCCTGGAGGTCCACGTACAGCTGGCCGTCGGGGAAGTGGGCGCGCGCCACGTGGGCGACGTGCACGGCGAGGGTCGTCTTGCCGACGCCGCCGATGCCCGCGAGCGCCGAGACCGCCATCACGCGGCCCTCGGCGGTCGACAGGATGTCGCTCAGTTCGTTGACGAAGGACGCGCGGCCCGTGAAGTCGGGGACGGTCGCGGGGAGCTGCGCGGGGCGCACCACGGTCGTCGCGGGTTCCTGTGCGGGAGCGGACGGCTCGGCAAGGCCCGGATCCGCCTGGAGGATGCGCTGCTGGAGTTCCTTGAGGCCGGGCCTCGGGTCGACGCCGAGCTCGTCGGCGAGGAGGCGGCGCGTGTCCGCGTAGACCGCGAGGGCCTCCGCCTGGCGTCCGCTGCGGTACAGCGCCAGCATCAGCAGCTCGCGCAGCCGCTCCCGCAACGGGTGGGCGGCGGTCAGCGCGGTCAGCTCCGAGACGGCCTCCGCGTGGCAGCCCTGCTCCAGGTCCATGTCCAGGCGGGTCTCCAGGAGCTGGAGGCGCCATTCGTCGAGGCGGGTGCGCTGCGTGTCGGCGTACGGACCCGGGACGTTGGCCAGGGGCTCGCCGTCCCACAGTCCGAGCGCTCTGTTGACCAGCGACCGCGCCTGGCAGAGGTCACCCGCGCCGCGGGCCTTCTCCGCCGCCGACCAGAGGTCCTCCGCGGCGGCGAGGTCGAGCGCGCCTTCGGCGACCTGGACCGCGTACCCCCCGGACTCGCTGACGAGGACGCCGGGAGGCAGCACCTTGCGGAGCCGCGACGCGTACGTGCGTACCGCCGCCAGTGCCTGCGACGGCGGCTCCTCGCCCCACAGGGCGTCGATCAGTTCCGAGGCCGTGGCCGTGCGGCCGTCCCGCAGCAGGAGGGCCGCGAGCAGCGCCCGCTGCTGGGGCGAGCCCGTGTTGAGCTGGTCCGGGCCGTGCCAGGCGCGCACCGGTCCGAGCACGCTGAAGCGCGACGCCGGTACCTCGGGGGGATGCCCCTCGGTCCGCTCCTCGGGGGTGTTCCCCGAGGCCGGACGCCGCTGCTCCGGTACTCGCGGTACATCGACCATCGCTCCCCCTGCCGCCCTGCCGTTCCCAATCCTGCCGGTCGCGGACCTGCCCGCCCGCGGTGGTGCGTAAGCCGCCGTGCGGCCCTTTCCGTCGTGCATGGTTCTTGCTCCCCGCCAGTTTGCCTTGTTCATGGCGGATGCGTCAGCCGTGGGAGACGGCTCTCACAGGGTCCTCGCACGACATTCCGGATTGCTTCGCCGTCGCAGCCGCCCGCGTCCGACTAGCTGACGGGTCGTCAGATCGGCGCTACCGTGGCCGTATGGAGACCATGGAGACCCCGGAGACCTTCCCGAAGATCATCTCGGTGGACGACCACACGGTCGAACCTCCGCACGTCTGGCGGGACCGGCTCCCGTCCAAGTACCAGGACAGGGGGCCGCGGATCGTGCGCGCCCCTCTGCGGTCGATGTCCTTCCTGGGCGGCAAGTTCGCCCCGGTCATGGGGGAGAAGGGGGAAGACGGACCCATCGGGGACTGGTGGATCTACGAGGACCTGCACCGCCCCCTCACCCGCCTCGACACCGCCGTCGGCTACGACAGGGACGAGATCAAACTCGAGGTCATCACGTACGAGCAGATGCGGCCCGGTTCGTTCAGCGTGCCCGACCGCCTCGCCGACATGGACGTCAACCACGTCCAGTCCGCGCTCTGCTTCCCCACGTTCCCGCGCTTCTGCGGCCAGACGTTCACGGAGGCCAAGGACCGGGAGCTCGCGCTCCTGTCGGTCCGCGCGTACAACGACTGGATGGTGGAGGAGTGGTGCGGGCCGGAGGCGGCGGGACGCCTCATACCCCTGACGCTCATCCCGCTCTGGGACGCCGAGCTCGCCGCCGCGGAGGTGCGGCGCAACGCGGCGCGGGGGGTACGGGCGGTGGCCTTCTCCGAGATCCCCCCGCACCTCGGGCTGCCGTCCATCCACACCGACGCGTGGGACCCCTTCCTGCGCGCCTGCGACGAGACCGGCACGGTCGTCGCCATGCACATCGGCTCCTCCAGCAAGATGCCGTCGACCTCGGCGGACGCGCCGCCCGCCGTCGGCTCCACGATCACCTTCGCCAACTGCTGCTTCTCGATGGTGGACTGGCTGATGAGCGGCAAGTTCGAGCGCTTCCCGAACCTGAAGGTCATGTACGCGGAAGGCCAGATCGGCTGGATCCCCTACATCCTGGAGCGGGCGGACGTCGTCTGGGAGGAGAACAGGGGGTGGGGCGGCGTCGCCGACAAGGTCACGCGACCGCCCTCCGAACTCTTCGCGGAACACGTCTTCGGCTGCTTCTTCGACGACGCGTTCGGGCTGCGGAACCTCGACTCCATCGGGGTCGGGAACGTCCTCTACGAGACGGACTACCCGCACTCCGACTCGACCTGGCCCAAGTCCCGTGAGGTCGGGGAGTCCCAGATGGGTCACCTCTCGCCGGAGGTCGTGGACCGCATCGTCCGCGGTAACGCGGTGGCGCTCCTTGGCCTCACGGAAGCAGGCCTCTGGCCCGGCGCGTAGGTCTGTTCCCCGGCGCCGCCCAGCCCAGGCGGAACCCCCGACCCCGCCGCTCCGCGGCGCACCCCTCCCACCCACCCGCCCGTTCACCCCGCACCGCCTTTCCCGGGTAGGAGCACCGGCCCCGCCGCTCCGCGGCGGATGGCCCCCACCCACCCACCCGTTCACCCCGCTCCGCCCTTCCCGGGTAGGAGCCTCGACCCCGCCGCTCCGCGGCGGATGGTCCCCACCCACCCACCCGTTTGCCCCGCACCGTCCTGCGGGGGTAGGGGCGGGTGTTTGGGGCCAGTGGGAACAGGCGCGCATGCCCCCACCGGGCCGCACCCGCGCACGAAACGGGAGGGGACGTGGGGGTATGTGCGCACGCAGCACCGAGCGCACGGGGGCGGCCGGAAACATTCCACGCGGCGCAGGGATGGCGAGTACGGACATACCCCCGCGGCCCCGCACCCACAGACGAACCCCGCGCGCACCCGCCCCCCGAGCCGCACCCGCGCGCTCCCGCCCGCCGACGAATCGCGGGCGCAGCCGCCACCGGGCCGCACTCGCGCGCCCCGCCCCGCCGACGAATCGCGGGCGCAACTCGACACCGGGCCGCACTCGCGCGCCCCCGCCCCGCCGACGAATCGCGGGCGCAGCCGCCACCGGGCCGCACTCGCGCGCCCCGCCCCGCCGACGAATCGCGGGCGCAACTCGACACCGGGCCGCACTCGCGCGCCCCCGCCCCGCCGACGAATCGCGGGCGCAGCCGCCACCGGTCCGCACTCGCGCGCCCCGCCCCGCCGACGAATCGCGGGCGCAACCCGACACCGAGCCGCACCCGCGCACCCCCGCCCCGCCGACGAATCGCGGGCGCAGCCCGACACCGAGCCGCACCCGCGCGCCCCCGCCCCGCCACGCCCACGCCCCGCCACGCCCACGCCCCGCCTCCGCCCCGCCGACAAACCGCAAACACATCGCCCAAGGCGCCCCGCCAGACCCCTTGTCTGACGGGGTGTCAGGTATGAGCATGTGTTCGTACCCGACAAGTGACGGTGCGTCAGCTGGGCTGGCGGGAGAGTGGGTGGGGTGTGGGTAGTGGGGCGATGGTTTATGGGATGCAGTTGCCCGTGCAGTCGCAGAGTTCCATGTACGCGGAAGGGTGGGAGAAGGACGCCGGGCCCGAGGAGCTCGTGGAGATCGCCCGCGTCGCCGACCGCACCGGCTTCGCCTACATCGCATGCTGCGACCACGTGGCCATCCCCCGCCGCCTCGCCGAAGCCATGAGCACCGTCTGGTACGACCCCGTCGCCACCCTCGCCCACCTCGCCGCCGTCACCGAGAACGTCCGCCTGATGAGCCACGTCGCCATCGTCGGCCTGCGGCACCCCCTCCTCTCCGCCAAGCAGTACGCCACCCTCGACCGCCTCAGCGGAGGACGGCTGATCCTCGGCGTGGGCGCCGGGCACGTGCAGGAGGAGTTCGAGGCGCTCGGCGTCGACTTCGCGCGCCGCGGCCCGATCCTCGACGAGACGATCGACGCGCTGAGGACGGCTCTGGGGACGGAGGAGTACCCGGAGTACCAGGGCGAGACCTTCGCCTTCAAGGATCTGGGGCAGCTGCCACGGCCCGCCCAGGCCCGCGTACCCCTCTGGGTCGGCGGATCCTCCCCCGCCGCCGTCCGCCGCGCGGCGACCCGCGCCGACGGGTGGCTGCCGCAGGGCGACCCGCGCGACAAGCTGCCCGAGCAGATCGCGAGGCTGAAGCGGTTGCGCGAGGAAGCCGGGATCGCCGAGCCCGTCACCGTCGGCGCGATCACCGAGCCGCTGTACGTCGGGGAACCCGCCTGGCCCGTCGGCCGCCGCACGCTCGCCGGGAAGCCGGACGCCCTCGCCGAGTCCCTCCGCGCGTACGCCGCGATGGGCGTCGACCAGATCCAGGTGCGCTTCCGCAGCCGCGGACGCGGCGAACTCACCGACCAGATGGCGGCCTTCGCCGCCGACGTCGCCCCGCACCTCAATTGATCACCGTCGTCAGAACGTCCCCCACCAAGAGGAGTTCCCCATGGGCAAGCTGGACGGCCGCGTCGTCATCGTGACCGGCGCCGCGCGCGGACAGGGCGAGCAGGAGGCGCGCCTCTTCGTGGAGGAGGGAGCCCGCGTCGTCATCGCCGACGTGCTGGACGAGCAGGGCGGCGCCCTCGCGAAAGAACTGGGGGAGGAGTCCGCGGCGTACGTCCACCTCGACGTCGGCGTGGAGGACGACTGGCACGCCGCGATAGCCTCCGCCAAGGACGCCTTCGGCAAGGTGGACGGACTCGTGAACAACGCGGGCATCCTCCGCTTCAACGAACTCACCAGCACGCCCCTCGAAGAGTTCGAGCAGATCATCCGCGTCAACCAGATCGGCTGTTTCCTCGGCATCCGCACCGTCGCCCCCGAGATCGGCGCGGCCGGCGGCGGCACGATCGTGAACACCGCCTCCTACACGGCCCTCACGGGCATGGCGTACGTGGGCGCGTACGCGGCGACCAAGCACGCCATCCTCGGCCTCACCCGGGTCGCCGCCCTGGAGCTCGCGAGCCGCGACATCCGCGTGAACGCCGTGTGCCCGGGGGCGGTCGACACACCGATGACCAACCCCGCGCAGCTGGACCCGCAGGCCGGCCCGGCCGCCGACCCGGAGGCGGCGAAGGAGGCGGTCGCGGGGCTGTACAAGAAGCTCGTGCCGCTCGGGCGGATCGGGCAGCCGCAGGAAGTGGCCGCGCTGGCGCTGTTCCTGACCGGGGACGACTCGGCGTACATCACGGGGCAGCCGTTCGTCATCGACGGCGGATGGCTGGCGGGGGTCAGCGTCGTGTGACCCCGGCCCGGGACCGTCGCTGACGTTGCGTCAGCTATTGACGCTCCGGCGGGGCGGTGGAACAGTCGACCCATCGCAATCTGACGGGGCGTCAGAAACCGTCAGACCTCACGAGGACGGTGAACCTCCCTTGGAATTCGGTCTCTTTGTACAGGGATACGTGCCCGCCCAGCGGGCCAAGGTCGACCCCGAAGCGGAGCACAAGGCGCTCATCGAGGAGACCGAGTACGTCATCGAGGCGGACAAGTCCGGGTTCAAGTACGCCTGGGCGTCCGAGCACCACTTCCTGGAGGAGTACTCGCACCTCTCCGCCAACGACGTCTACCTCGGCTACCTCGCCCACGCCACCGACCGCATCCACCTCGGCTCCGGCATCTTCAACCCGCTCGCACCCGTCAACCACCCCGTGAAGGTGGCGGAGAAGGTGACGATGCTCGACCATCTCTCGCAGGGGCGGTTCGAGTTCGGCACGGGGCGCGGTGCCGGTTCGCACGAGATCCTCGGCTTCATGCCGGGCATCACGGACATGAACCACACCAAGGAGATCTGGGAAGAGACGATCGCCGAGTTCCCCAAGATGTGGCTGCAGGACGAGTACGTGGGGTTCCAGGGCAAGCACTGGTCCCTGCCGCCCCGGAAGATCCTGCCGAAGCCGTACGGGAAGTCGCACCCGGCCATGTGGTACGCCGCCGGGTCCCCGTCCTCGTACGCCATGGCCGGCAAGAAGGGCCTCGGAGTCCTCGGCTTCAGCGTGCAGAAGGTCTCCGACATGGAGTGGGTCGTCGAGTCGTACAAGACGGCGGTCAAGGAGGCGCTGGCGATCGGGGACTTCGTCAACGACAACGTCATGGTGACGTCGACGGCGATCTGCGCGGAGACGCACAAGAAGGCGGTCGAGATCGCGGTCGGCGGCGGCCTCAACTACCTCCAGTCACTGCTGTTCCGCTACCACGACACGTTCCCCCGGCCCGAGGGCATCCCCGAGTGGCCCGAGCTGCTCCCCGAGTACACCGAGGAGCTCATCGAGCTGCTCATCGCCGAGGAGCTGATGATCTGCGGCGATCCGGACGAGGTGCTCACGCAGTGCAAGCGGTGGGAGCAGGCCGGGGCGGACCAGCTCAGCTTCGGGCTGCCGATCGGGATCTCGCCCGAGGACACGAAGAACACGATCCGGTTGATCGGTGAGCACGTGATTCCGAAGATCGACACGGATCCGGTGCACCGGACGACGCGGTTCCGGCAGGCGGCCGGCGGCGCGTAGTCCCTCTGAGCCACCCCGGCTTCCCCCTCCCGGACGGGAAGCCGGGGTCCTGCCGGACGTTTTGCGGTGCCACGGGGTTGCCGTCACGGGGGCGAGCCCCCGGGCCCCCGTCGATCGCCCTCCGGGCTCGTCCTCAAACGCCGGACGGGCTGAATACCGAACCCCGAACCCTCGAACCCTCGAAAGGGGACGTCCCGTCATGCTCGACCACCTCATCAAGGGCGCGACCGTCGTCGACGGGACCGGTGTGCCCGGGCGCGTTGCCGACGTCGGGATCCGGGACGGGCGCATCGCCGTCGTCGCCGCGCCGGGCACCGTCACCGAGGAGGCACGGACCAGTGAGGACGCCCGGGGGCGTGTGCTCGCGCCGGGGTTCGTCGATCCGCACACGCACTACGACGCCCAGCTGTTCTGGGACCCGTACGCGACGCCGTCCCTCAACCACGGCGTGACCACCGTCGCGGGCGGCAACTGCGGGTTCACGCTCGCTCCGCTCCATCCCGAGCGGCCCGGCGACGCCGACTACACGCGGCGGATGATGTCGAAGGTCGAGGGGATGTCGCTCGTGGCGCTCGAAGAGGGCGCGCCCTGGACCTGGAGTTCCTTCGGGGAGTACCTCGACGCCCTGGAGGGGCGCGTCGCCGTCAACGCGGGCTTCATGGTGGGGCACTGCGCGCTGCGGCGGTACGTCATGGGGGAGGACGCCGTCGGCGGGCAGCCGTCCAATGAGCAGTTGGACGCCATGGTGCGACTGCTGCGCGAAGCGATGGACGCCGGTGCCTGGGGGCTTTCCACCACGCAGTCGTCCACCCACTCGGACGGCGACGGCCGGCCCGTCGCCTCGCGGCACGCGGAGCCCGCGGAGCTGCTCGCCCTCAGCCGTGCCGTCGGCGAGCACGAGGGGACGCAGATCGAGGCGATCGTCGCCGGGTGTCTCGATCAGTTCAGCGACGACGAGGTCGAGTTGTTCGTCGAGATGAGCGCCGCGGCGGGGCGGCCGCTCAACTGGAACGTGCTCACCATCGACGCCGCCGTGCCGGAGCGCGTACCCCGGCAGCTCGTGCCCAGTGAGCGTGCCCGCAAGGCGGGCGGCCGCATCGTCGCGCTCACCATGCCGATCCTCACGCCCATGAACATGTCCCTCGGCACGTTCTGCGCCCTCAACCTCATCCCCGGCTGGGGCGACGTCCTCGGCCTGCCCGTTCCCGAGCGGATCGCGAAGCTGCGCGACCCGGCCGTGCGGGAGGAGATGCTGGCGCGGGCCGCGAGCAAGGAGGCCGGGGTGTTCCGGCGGCTCGCGCGGTTCGACCGGTACGTCATCGGCGACACGTACTCCGCCGCCAACGAAGGGCTCACCGGCCGCGTCGTCGGCGACATCGCCGCCGAGCGCGGGCAGGAGCCGTTCCACTGCATCGTCGAGATCTGCGCGAACGACGACATGCGCACCGTGCTGTGGCCGATGCCCACCGACAACGACCCGGACTCGTGGGCGCTGCGCGCCGAGACCTGGCAGCACGAGGACGTCATGCTGGGCGGCTCGGACGCCGGCGCGCATCTGGACCGGATGTGCGGAGCCCCGTACACGACCCGGTTCATCGGGGACTGTCTGCGCGGGCGGCAGCTGGTCGGCCTGGAGCAGGCCGTGAAGATGCTGACCGACGATCCGGCCCAGCTGTTCGGGCTGCGTGAGCGCGGGCGGATCGCCGAGGGGTACCACGCCGACCTCGTCCTCTTCGACCCCGAGCGCATCGACGCGGGCAAGGCCACCCTCGTCCACGACCTGCCCGGCGACAGCCCGCGCCTCGACTCCAAGGCGATCGGCATCGACGCGGTCTGGGTCAACGGCGTCGAGGCCATTCGTGACGACGTGGTGACCGGGGCCGTGCCCGGGAGGATTCTGCGGTCCGGGCGCGACACCAGGACGGTGAGCACCAAGTGAGCGGCGACGGCACCCCGCGACGGCTGTTCATCGGTGGTGAGTGGGTCGAACCCGACGGCGGGCACTACGAAGTCGTCAATCCGGCCACCGAGGGCGTCGTCGGGCTCGCGCCCGAGGCGAGCGGCGAGCAGGTCCGCGCGGCGGCCTCGGCGGCCCGCGAGGCGTTCGCCGCCTGGTCGCGCACGACGCCGGAGGAGCGTGCCGGGATCCTGTCCCGCGCCGCGGGCATCCTGCGGCGCGACTTCGCCGCGCACGCCGAGCTCGCGCAGGCGGAGAGCGGCGCCACGACCGCGACGGCGCGCGGCATGCAGGTGGCGGTGGCCGTGGCGCGCTTCGAGCGGTACGCGAAGGGGGCGCTCGAACCGGTCGAGGCCGCGCTTCCGCCCCAGATCCATGAGGCCGGGCCCATGGGTGGGGCCGGTGTCGTGGGGGCGCTCGCCGTGCGCAGACCTGTCGGTGTCGTCACCTGCATCACCTCGTACAACAATCCCTGGGCGAACCCGGCGGGCAAGGTCGCGCCCGCCCTCGCCATGGGCAACACCGTCGTCGTGAAGCCCGCGCCGCAGGACCCGCTGTCCGTTTACGGGATGGCGGCGGCCCTGGAGGAAGCCGGTGTGCCGCCCGGTGTCGTGAACGTCGTGTCCGGCACGGACTCCGCCGTGGGCGAGGCGGCCGTCGCCTCCCCCGACGTCGACATGGTGAGCTTCACCGGCTCCACGGCCGTCGGGCAGCGCATCGGCGAGGTGTGCGGCCGCGACATGAAGCGGCAGCTGATGGAGCTGGGCGGGAAGGGCGCGGCGATCGTCCTCGACGACGCCGACCTGGACGCCGCGGTGGCGGGCATCGGCACGACGTTCTCCTTCTACAGCGGGCAGATCTGTACGGCGCCGACCCGTGTCATCGTCCAGCGAGGCGTGTACGAGGAGCTCCTCGACAGACTCTCCGCCTACATCGGCTACTTGAAGGTCGGCGATCCGGCCGCGCCCGGCACCGTCGTCGGACCCGTGATCTCCGCCGCCCACCGTGACCGCGTCGAGGCGTACGTCGAGGAGGGGCGCAAGGAAGGCGCGCGGGTCGTCGCGGGCGGCGAACGGCCTCTGTCGGACAAGGGCTTCTACGTCGCGCCGACCCTCCTCGCCGACTGCACGTCCGACATGCGGGTGGTCCGCGAGGAGATCTTCGGTCCTGTGGTGGTCGTGGTCCCCTTCGACGCGGACGGGCCCGAGGCCGCCGAGGAGACGGCGATCGCCCTCGCAGGCGACAGTGATTACGGCCTCATCGACTACGTGTGGTCGGGCGACGTCGCCCGCGCCTTCCGGGTGGCCCGTCGGCTGCGGGCGGGCGGCGTCGGCGTCAACACGATCGCGCGGAACATGGAGGCGCCGTTCGGCGGCTTCAAGAAGAGCGGGGTGGGGCGGGACGTCGGCTCGTACGCCCTGCACGCGTACAGCGAACTGCAGTCCCTTGTGTGGCCGGGGTGAGAGCGCGCCCCGGCCAGCTGCGAGGGGGCCGCTACCGGCCCAGGAAGATCGGGTTCGTGAACGCCGTCAGCGGGCCCGGCAGGCCGGGCGTCACGGGTGCGTGGCGCACCTCTGCCCGCACGTAGGCGGCGTACGAGGCCGTCGTGCGCCACTCGACCGTCCCCGTGCCCGACTCCGGCAGCGCGGGGCTCGTGTGCAGGACGCCCTGGTCGGTGACGATGCGGGCCGTGCAGCCCGGGGCGCCCTTCACGTCGAGGCGGACCGTGACGGGGTCGTCGCGGTCGACGTCGAGGCGGCCGCCGATGCCCGCGTGCCTGCCCTTGCCGCCCGCCGCCGAGAAGGCGAGCTCCACGGAATTCGACTCGGCGACGTAGGAGCGGCCGCGGCGGATGCCGTCCTGGATGGCCTCGCGGGTCAGGTCGTCGGCGAGGACGACGGTCTGCGGGCCGCCGATGCGGTCGGGATCGCGGTGCGCGTCGCTGTTGCCCATGGCGGGGATCCACGGGCGGCCGCCGCGCACGGAGGCGACGAGCTGGCTGTCCCAGTCGGCCAGGGCGATCTCGTCGTCCGGCGTGTACGCGCCGTTCCACGCCTCGATGACGTCGGCGTCGCCGAAGCCGAACTTCCAGTTGCAGCCGACGCAGGTGGCGTGCGGATGGGCGGGGACGACGAGGCCGCCCGCGTCCCTGACCTTCCGCGCGTACTTCCCGAAGCGGTTGTCGCGGGCGCGGTAGCGCCAGTCGATGAAGGTGCCGGGGTCCACGCCGAGGGCGACGACATGGCCGTTGCGGGTGGTCACCTCCTCGCCGAGCATGATCAGGAGGTCGTCCCCGGCGAGCTCGGCCCAGTGGGGGTGCGCGGAGTGCGTGTTGTGCTCCGAGCTGTTGATGAAGTCGAGGCCGGCCTCGCGGGCCAGCGCGGCGATCTCGGCGGGGGTGCGCCTGCCGTCGGAGTGGACCGAGTGGAGGTGGCAGTCGCCGCGGTACCAGGCGCGGCCCCGGCCCTTGGCGCGCTCGGGCGGGTAGGCCGGCCTCGGGGTCCTGCCGGGTGCCCCGTAGGTGAGGGTGATGGTCACCTCGTAGGGGAGGCCTTCGGGGGCGACCGTGTACGGGCCGAGGGCGATGTACCAGGTGCCCTCGCGGACGCGGCCCGGGATGTAGCCGGGTGTCGCCTCGTCGGCGCGGATGAAGAACTCGGTGCGGGCGCCGCCGGACCAGCCCCGGAAGCCCTTGCCGCCCGGCTCGGTGCCGCGTTCGTCGAAGACGCCGATGTCGAGGGCGTTGCCCTGGGTGCCGGGCGGCACGGTCGGCTTCTCGTAGGTGTAGGCGGCGCGGAACTCGGCGACACCGTCCGGTACTTCGACCGGCAGGTACACGAAGTCGGGCGAGCCGGTGGGCAGCGTCCCGCGCACCGTTCTCGTCTCCGTGCCGCCCGGCTTCCTGTCCCGCGCGGGGGCGCGCCGCTCGGCGCCGCTGGCGAAGCTCACGGTGCCCAACGTAATCGCGGCGGCGGCGCCCGTCACGAACAGTCCGCGCCGGTTCGGGCCGATCGGGTGGTGTACGTCCTCACACATGCTGCGGCTCCCCAGGGTGTCGTGTCGACGGTGACATGGGTGGTGCGTGCAACCCTGGTATTGAGCCGTGAACTGTGCGGCAAGGGAAGGCGGTTGGCAGTTTTACGCCCGGTTGCCGGGTGGGTGGGGCCGATTCAGACGGCTCGGGGAGCGGCCGCCGCGTTCCCGGTCGCACCCGCCGCGTCCTCGGTCGCACCCGCCGCGAGGAGCGCCGCCTCCGTCTCCGGGTGCGGGCCGCCCGCTCCGTCACGCGCCCATCGCAGCGGCGTACGCCCCGTGCCGAGGTCCTCGCGGAGGTTCGGGTCGGCGCCGTGCGCGAGGAGTTCGCGGACCGTGTCGACATGGCCCCAGGCGGCGGCCGCGCACAGGGGAGTGCCTTCGGTGACGCCGAGGCTCTCGGTGTCCGGCAGCGCTCCCGCCCGCAGCAGGACCCGCACGGTGTCGGCCGCCCCGTGCACCGAGGCCGCGTACAGGGCGGTGGTGCCGTCGGCGTCCGGCAGTTCCGGGTGGAGGAGGCCGGAACGCAGCAGCGACCTGACGGTGGCCGTCTCGCCCTGCGACGCCGCGAACACCAGGCGCGGGGTCAGTTTCTTCCGTCGTCGTCGGTTCACGCGCGTCACGCTAATCGGCGCACGGGCATGGACCAACCGACTTTCCAGGGATAGGAAGAGTGTCCGCGCCGACACCCGGCCCGCGCCGACACCCGGCCCGCCCCGAACACGCTCGGAGGGACCCGTGCGCATCTCCGCGACGCTCTACATGACCGACGCGACGATCACTCCGGTACGCCTGGCCGTGGAACTGGAGCGTCGCGGCTTCGCCGGGCTCTACCTCCCCGAGCACACCCACATCCCGGTGCCCCGCGAAACCCCCTACCCGGGCGGCGACCTGCCGCCCGAGTGCGCCCGCATGCTCAGCCCGTTCGTCGCCCTCGCCCAGGCCGCCGCCGTCACGGAACGCATCACCCTCGGCACGAACATCGCCCTGGTCGCCCAGCACGACCCGATCGACCTCGCCAAGCAGATCGCGACCCTCGACCATCTCTCCGGCGGCCGCGTCACCCTCGGCATCGGCTTCGGCTGGAACCGCGAGGAGGCCGAGGACCACGGTGTCCCGTGGCCGCGGCGCCGCGCGGTGGTGCGGGAGCGGATGGCGGTCATGCGGGCGCTGTGGGCGGACCGGCCGAAGGCGTACGAGGGGGAGTTCGGCGGCGTACGGGCGAGCGAGGTCCATCCGAAGCCGGCGCGGGCGCCCCGCAAACGGCTCGCGAAGGGGCCGCTGTTCGGGCCGCGCACCCTCATCGGCGGTGCGGCGGGGCCGGGTCTGTTCGCGCACGTCGCGGAGTACGCGGACGGCTGGATGCCGGTCGGCGGCAGCGGCCTGGGCGAGGCGCTGCCCGTGCTCAGGTCGGCGTGGGCGGACGCGGGGCGCGGGGCGCAGGACCTGTATGTGGCGGTGACGGCCGTCGCACCCGATCCGGGCAAGCTCGCGTACTACCGGGGGCTCGGCGTGGACGAGGTGATCGTGCAGCTGCCGCCGGCCGGGGAGGCGGAGGTGTGTGCGGCGCTCGATGCCCTCGGGCGCTATGTCATGCCGTGAGAACTATCTGTAAGAGGCAGGTGTACTCGCTCGTATGCTCGGGGACATGACCAACAGCGCGCAGCCCCCACAGGCCGAACGACCCACCGCGAATGCCATGCGCCGCGCGCTCAGGAGGGCCAGGGACGGCGTCGCGCTCGACGTGAGCGAGGCCGCGGTCCTGTTGCGGGCACGTGGCGGGGATCTCGACGACCTCACCGCGTCCGCGGCCCGGGTGCGCGACGCGGGCCTGGAGGCGGCGGGCCGTCCCGGCGTCATCACGTATTCGAAGAGCGTGTTCATCCCGCTCACCCGGCTCTGCCGGGACAAGTGCCACTACTGCACCTTCGCGACCGTGCCCGGCAGGCTCCGCAGGGACGGCCACGGCATGTTCATGTCCCCGGACGAGGTCCTGGACGTCGCGCGGCGCGGCGCGGCGATGGGCTGCAAGGAAGCCCTGATCACCCTCGGCGACAAGCCGGAGGACCGCTGGCCCGAGGCGCGCGAGTGGCTGGAGGCGGAGGGGTACGACGACACCATCGCGTACGTGCGTGCCATCTCGATCCGCATCCTTGAGGAGACGGGTCTGCTCCCGCACCTCAACCCGGGCGTCATGACGTGGACGGACTTCCAGCGGCTCAAGCCCGTCGCGCCCAGCATGGGCATGATGCTGGAGACGACGTCGGAGCGGCTGTGGAGCGAGCCGGGACAGCCGCACTACGGCTCGCCCGACAAGGAGCCCGCCGTCCGGCTGCGGGTCCTGGAGGACGCGGGCCGCTCGTCGGTGCCGTTCACCAGCGGACTGCTGATCGGGATCGGCGAGACTTACGAGGAGCGGGCCGACTCGCTGTTCGCGCTGCGCCGCGTGGCGCGCTCGTACCACGGCGTCCAGGAGCTGATCATCCAGAACTTCCGCGCCAAGCCGGACACGGCGATGCGCGGCATGCCCGACGCGGAGATCGACGACCTGGTCGCCACGATCGCCGTCGCCCGGCACATCATGGGCCCCTCGGGGAACATCCAGGCACCGCCGAACCTCATCGCGGGTGAGTACGAGCGGCTCATCGGGGCGGGCATCGACGACTGGGGCGGCGTCTCGCCCGTCACGATCGACCACGTCAACCCCGAGAAGCCGTGGCCGCAGGTCGAGGAGCTCGCCGAGCGGTCGGCGGCGGCAGGGTTCCGGCTCGCCGAACGGCTCTGCGTGTATCCCGAGTTCGTGCGGCGCGGTGAGCCGTGGCTCGACCCGCGGCTCCTGCCGCACCTGCGGGCCCTCGCCGACCCGGAGACCGGCCTCGCCCGCCCCGACGCGGTGGTCGAGGGCCACCCCTGGCAGGAGCCCGACGAGGGGTACGTGGCCTCCTCGGGCCGCACCGACCTGCACGCCACCATCGACACCGCCGGGCGGACCTCGGACCGGCGCGACGACTTCGACGAGGTGTACGGCGACTGGGAGGCGCTGCGCGAGCAGGCCGCGCCCGGCATGGTGCCGTCCCGCATCGACGGCGACGTGCGCGCGGCCCTGAAGCAGGCCGCCGACGACCCGACGAAGCTCACCGACGACGAGGCGCTCGCCCTGCTGCATGCGGACGGGCCCGCGCTCGACGCGCTCTGCGCCGTCGCGGACGACATCCGCAAGACGGTCAACGGCGACGACGTCACGTACATCGTCACCCGCAACATCAACTTCACCAACGTCTGTTACACGGGCTGCCGGTTCTGCGCCTTCGCGCAGCGCAGGACCGACGCGGACGCCTACACCCTCTCCCTGGACCAGGTCGCCGACCGGGCCGCGCAGGCCTGGGACGTCGGCGCCGTCGAGGTGTGCATGCAGGGCGGCATCCACCCCGACCTGCCGGGCAGCGCCTACTTCGACATCGCGCGTGCGGTGAAGGAGCGCGTGCCGGGCATGCACGTGCACGCGTTCTCGCCGATGGAGGTCGTCAACGGGGCGACGCGGACCGGCCTCTCGATCCGCGAGTGGCTCACCGCCGCCAAGGAGGCGGGGCTCGGCTCCATCCCGGGGACGGCCGCCGAGATCCTCGACGACGAGGTGCGGTGGATCCTCACCAAGGGCAAGCTGCCGACGGCCACCTGGATCGAGGTGATCAAGACCGCGCACGAGCTCGGCATCCGGTCGAGCTCGACGATGATGTACGGGCACGTGGACCAGCCCCGGCACTGGCTCGGCCACTTCCGCACGCTGGCCGCCATCCAGCGCGAGACCGGCGGGTTCACGGAGTTCGTGACGCTGCCGTTCATCCACACCAACGCGCCCGTCTACCTGGCCGGCATCGCCCGGCCCGGCCCGACCACCCGCGACAACCGTGCCGTCACCGCGATGGCGCGCGTGCTGCTCCACCCGCACATCCCCAACATCCAGACGAGCTGGGTGAAGCTGGGCCAGGAGGGCGCCGCCGAGATGCTCAGGTCGGGCGCGAACGACCTGGGCGGAACACTGATGGAGGAGACCATCTCCCGCATGGCGGGGTCGAGTTACGGCTCGTACCGGTCCGTCGAGGACCTCGTCGCCATCGCGGACGCCGCGGGCCGGCCCGCGAAGCCGCGTACGACGCTGTACGGCGAGGTGCCCGAGGAGCGGCAGCGGGCGGCCGCGGCCTCGGACGGGCATCTGCCGGAGCTGCTGCCGCTGGCGGACTGAGCCGGGACCGGAACGACATCGGCACCCGGCCGCCGCCGGGTGCCGATGTCATGGGGTGCGTCAGGGCGTCGTGCGTCAGTGCGCCAGGAACGCGCCGAAGCTCACGCCCGCCTTGTCCGGGGAGCCGACCGCGGCCGGGCCGAACGAGTCGATGCCGGTGGTGGTGAGGCCGCTCGCGGAGCCGCGCAGGTGCCAGACGGCGCCGGTGTCGGCGAGGGTGCCGTCCTCGGCGGGCGCGCCCACCGTCAGGTCGGCCTTGCCGTCCTTGTTGGTGTCCGAGAGCAGGACGGTGGCGCCGAACTTGTCGCCCTTCTCGGACGCGCCGGGGATGCCGGGCTTCGACTGGTCGAAGGCCTGCGCACCCGTGCCGGAGAGGCCGGTGCGGGCGCCCTTGAGGATGACGACGCTGCCGGCGTCGGCGGTGGTCTCGATGTCCTCGCCGGGGACGCCGACGGCGATGTCGGCGAGGCCGTCGCCGTTCACGTCGCCCGCGGTGATGGAGGAGCCGAACTCGTCGCCGTCCTCACCGACGCCGGGGACGCCCGCGCTGTCCTGGGTGATCTTCGCGGAGCGGTCCGAGAGGCCGGACGCCGAGCCGTAGCGGACGAGGACGGTGCCCTTCTGGTACGGCATGTCCTCGAAGTTGGTGCCGATGTCGCGGGTGACGAAGTCGCCGTAGCCGTCGCCGTCGACGTCCGCGATGGCGCCGCCGAGGGAGGGCGCGAGCTTCTGCGAGGTGGTGGCCACCCCGTCCTTGCCGCCCTTCCACAGCTGGCTCTTGTGGGCCATCTCCTCGAAGCCGTGGCTGGTGACGATGTCGTCGACGCCGTCGCCGGTCACGTCGCCCGTGACGAAGTCACCGGGGCCGAAGGTCTGGCTGGTGACGATCTGCTGGGTCTTCGCGGCCTTGCCGTCCTTCTGGAACGGGCCGTACGCGATGGTCATGCCCGCGTCGTCGTTGTCCATCGGGTCCTCGGGCTCCGGGTACTCGGCCGTGACCAGGTCCCCCTTGCCGTCGCCGTTGAAGTCACCGGCGGTGACGCGCGCACCGTCGGAGTCCAGCTCGACGCTGCCCTGGCCGCTGAGGCCCTGGGCGGAGCCCCACAGGACGACGGCCTTCTTGCCGCCGTTGACGACGAGGTCGGTGTAGCCGTCGCCGTCGAGGTCGGAGGCGGCGGTCTGGTTGCCGAAGTGCCCGCCGTCCGCGGCGGTGCCGGGTACGCCGGCCGTGTCACGGCTGATGGTGACGGCGTGGGCCTTGTCGGGGCCGTTCGCCGAGCCGTACACGATGGAGACGCTGCCGGGCTCGTCGCTGTTGTAGTTGCCCGGGGCGGATATGGCGAGGTCCGCGTACCCGTCGTGGTTGAAGTCGGTGACCGGGGCCTTCGGCGGGGTGGGCGCGGCCGCCGCCGTGCCGGCGCCGGCCAGGGCGAGGGGTGCCGCGAGCGAGGCGACTGCGACAGCGGTGATGAGACTGCGGCGCACTGTTCCTCCTGTGGGAATTTGTGTGGTCGTGTAGGGAGACGAGCGTTCCGCGGGGAAGGTTGTACACCGCAGAGACTTCTGTGATGCACACGCACTTATGTCCGAACTCGGTTCCCGTTCACCGGATATCGGCCTCGTGATGTCTCATTCGGTGCGCCAGACTGGAGGCCCACGGGACGGGGAGGGACCGATGGCGCGGCCGAAAGTGTCGATGCAGGAGCTCATCCGGCGCAGGCGCCGCGCGGCCTTCGTGGGCCGCCGCGACGAACTGCGGTTCTTCAGGGAGAACTTCGAGCTGCCGCCCGAGGACGACCGGCACCGCTTCCTCTTCCACGTGCACGGCCCGGCCGGTGTCGGCAAGACCTCACTCGTACGCGAAATGGGACAACTCGCCGCAGAGCGCGGCGCACTTGTCGCCTACGTCGACGACACCGTCCCCGACCTCCCCGAGGCGCTCGGCGAGCTGGCGGCGCACTTCGCCCAGCAGGGCCGCACCATGAAGGCGCTCGACCGCGCCCTCGCGGCACACCGCCAGCGCATCCACGAGGCCGTCGCGGCCGCCACCCGCGCACCGGAACCCGACGGACCCTCGGCGGGCAGCCTGGCGCTGGCCCGCGCGGGCGTGGTCGGACTCGGCATGGTGCCGGTCGTCGGCGCCCTCTCCGGAGTCGTCGACACGGAGCGGGTCGCCCTGCGCGCCGAACGGCTCAGGGCCCGCTTCCGCACCCCCGAGGACGCCCGCCTCGCCGTGGAACCCGAGCGCGCCCTGACACCCGTGCTCCTGGACGAGCTGGCCGGGGCCGCCGACACCGCACCCTGGCTCGTGCTGCTCCTCGACGCGTACGAGCGGACCGCGCCGTTCCTCGACCGCTGGCTGCACGACGTGATGACGACCGACCGGTATGGAGGGATTCCGGCCAACACCGTCGTGGTGACCGCGGGGCAGCGCCCCCTCGACCCCGACCGCTGGGAGGGCGCCGCGGACTTCGCCGCCGAACTCCCGCTGCGCCCCTTCACGGAGAGCGAGGCGCGCGGCCTCCTCGCGGCGAAGGGCGTCACCGAGGAGCCGGTCGTCGCCGAGGTCCTCCGGCTCTCGGGCCGCCTGCCCGTGCTCGTCTCCACCCTCGCCGAGACGGGCCCCACGGCGCCGGACGACGTCGGCGACCCGAGCGCCACCGCCGTGGAACGCTTCCTGAAGGGCGAGCAGGACCCGGCCCGGCGCGCGGCCGCCCTGGACTGCGCGCTGCCCAGGCGCCTCGACGAGGAGATCGCGCGGGCCGCCGTGGTCCGGGACGTCGACGACACGGGCGACGGTCCCGCGGAGCTCTACGCGTGGCTGCGCACCATGCCGTTCGTCCGGCCGGACCGCAGAGGCACCGCCCGCTACCACGACGTCGTACGCGCGCCCATGCTGCGCCTGCGCCGCAACACCGCGCCCACCCTGTGGAGCGCGGGCCACACCCGCCTCGCCGAGCTGTACGCGCGGCGGCGCGCGGCGCTCGACGAGGAGCTGCGGGACGCGCCGGGCCGCCCCTGGATGCGCGCGGAGTGGCGCGCCCCGCGCATCGACGAGCTGTACCACTCCCTGTGCGCGAGCCCGCGTGCCGCGCTCCCCGGCGTGCTCCGCGAGGGGATCGAGGCCTGCCGCTTCGACACGGCGGTGGCCCGCGAGTGGGCGCGGGCGGTGACCGACGCCGCCGAGGACACCGGCGCGGACCACCTGCGGGTCTGGTCCGACGACCTGCGCGACGCGCTCGCCGACGAGACGCTCGGCGCCCTGCGCGTCCTCGAACTCCTCCTCGCCCGCGCCGGATTCGACGACGCCGACCGGGCGGCCGCGCACAACGAGCACGGCCTTCGCCTCTTCCACCTCGGCAGGCTGCGCGAGGCCCTCGACGACCACGAGCGTGCGCTCGCCATCGACCCCGGCGACCCGTGGGGCCACCACGGCCTCGCCGTCACCCACCGGGCCCTCGGCAACTTCGAGACGGCGCTGCGCCACCTGGCCGCCGCCGACGAGGCGGCGCCCGGCGCGGAGTGGGTGGCGCGGCAGCGCGGCGAGACGTACCGGCGCATGGGCCGCCCCGAGGAGGCCCTGCCCTGGCTCGACCGCGCGCACGCCATCGACCCGCGGGAACCGCTGACGCTGGGCAGCCGCGGCCAGGCCAAGTTCGTGCTCGGCCGCCACCGCGAGGCCCTGGACGACCTGGACCGCGCGATCGACCTGTGGCCCGACTACCCCTGGGCGCTGCTGCGCAGGGCGCGGGTCCGGCAGGCGCTCGACGACCTGCCGGGCGCCCTCGCCGATCTCGACCGCGCCCACGAAGTGGCCCCGGACGCGCCGGGTGCCCACAGCGACCGGGGCGACATCCTGCGCTTCGCGTGCCGCCACGAGGAGGCGGTCGCCGCGTACGACACGGCGTTGGCCAAGGACCGCGGCCACACCTGGGCGTGGGGCAGCAGGGCCCTGTCGCTGGAGGCGCTGGGGCGCGTGGAGGAGGCCGTGGCGTCCCTGGACGAGGCGCTGCGGATCGACCGGCAGTACGGGTGGGCGCGGGAGCAGCGACAGCGGATGATGGGGGCCGACACGGACGCGGAGCCTGTCTGAGAGCCTGTGTCATAACCCCGGCCGGGTGGTCGCCGCCTGGCACGCACGCTCGCCGCGTTGACGACGCCCACTGATCCGACCGGGGTTATGACACAGGCTCTGACCGGAACGGGGGGAGTGGCCATGGCGTCGGCCGACGCGGAAGAGCCGTCGATGCAGGAGCTGATCCGGCGCAGGGGGCGGGCCGGGTTCATCGGCCGCCGCGGCGAACTCGCGGCGTTCAGAGAGAACTTCGACGTGCCGCCCGCGGACCTGCGCCACTGCTTCCTCTTCCACGTCCACGGCAACGCGGGCGTGGGCAAGACGTCCCTGGTGCACGAGCTGGAACAACTGGCCGCCGAGCGCGGCGCGTTGACGGCGTACGTCGACGACCGGGTCAGCAGCGTCCCCGAGGCCCTTGCCGCCATCAGCGCGGAGTTCGCCCGTCAGGGACGTCGGCTGAAGGACCTCGACCAGCTCCTCACCACGCACCGCGAGCGCCGCCACGAAGCGGAGTCGGTGCCGGTCGTCCCCGCGCAGAACGCGGGGGATGCGGCCCCGGCGGCGCCCGCTCCCTCCCCGGGGGCCATGACGGCCGCCCGCGCGAGCCTCGTCGGCCTCGGACTCGTGCCGGGCGTCGGCGCGCTCGCCGGCGCGGTGGACCCGGCCCAGCTCGCCCAGGGCGCCGACCGGTTGCGGGCCGGGCTCAGCGCGCGTTTCCGCAACCAGGAGGACGTCCAGCTGGTCCTCTCCCCCGAACGCGTCCTCACCCCGGTCCTCCTGAAGGAGCTGGCGCAGGCCGCGAGGACGGTGCCGTGGATCGTCCTGTTCTTCGACACGTACGAGCGGACCGGGCCGTTCCTCGACGGCTGGCTGCACGAGGTGATGACGACGACGCGGCACGGCGCGCTGTCCGCGCACGTCGTCGTGGTCACGGCAGGACAGCAGCCCTTCGACACCGCCCGCTGGGGCGGCTACGCGGACTTCGTCACGGACATCGCACTGGCCCCCTTCACCGAGGAGGAGTCCCGCAGCCTCCTCGCGGGCAAGGGCGTCGTCTCCGAGCCGGTCGTCGAGGAGGTCCTGCGCCTCTCGGGCTGCCTGCCCGTCCTGGTCTCCACCCTCGCGGAGAACCGCCCCGCCGACCCGGACGACGTCGGCGACCCGAGCGTGACGGCGGTGGAGCGGTTCCTGAAGTGGGAGCAGGACCCGGTGCGTCGGGCGTCCGCGCTGGCGTGCGCGCTGCCCAGGCGCCTGGACGCGGACGTGGTCGCGGCGGCGGTCGAAGGGGTGTGCGCCGCGGACGACGTACCCGGCATCTTCGCCTGGCTGCGGGGCCTGCCCTTCGTCGGCGACCGCGGCGGCCGCCTGCAGTACCACGACGTGGTGCGCGCCCCGATGCTGCGCCTCCAGCGGCTTCGGTCGCCGCGCGGGTGGGCGGAGTTGCAGGGGGTGCTCGCGGGGACGTATGCGGGGTGGCGGGCGGAGGCGGAAGCGGGCCGGGCGCACGACGACCTGTGGGAGGACGAGCAGTGGCGGGAGCTGCGGCTCGCGGAGTCGTACCACCTGCTGTGCGGGGCGCCCCGGACCGCGCTCCCCGTCGTTCTGCGGGACGTCGTCGACGCGTGCGACGTGGGCGCGGCGGTGGCCAGGCGGTGGGCGCGGCTGCTCGTGGACGCGGGGTCGGACACGGAGGCGGCGGAGGCCACGGCGTGGGGCCGCGATCTCCTGTCGGCGCTGGAGGAGGGCGGGTGCGCGGCGGCGTTGCAACTGCTCATCGACCGTGCGGGGTTCGACGTGCCGGGGCTCGCGCTCGCGCGGGTGGTGCGGGGGCGGGAGCTGCGGGAGAGCGGCGCGCACGCGGAGGCGCTCGCGGAGTACGACCGGGCCGTCGCGCTCGATCCTGAGCTGGAGCGGGCGTACTACGGCAGGGGCGTCACGTACTGGTACATGGACGAGGAGGAGACCGCCCTCGTCGCCCTCGACCGGGCGGTGGAGCTGGGTCCCGCACAGTCCAGGACGTACGGGATGCGGGGTGAGGTCCGCCGGGTCCTGCGGCGCTTCGAGGAGGCGGTCCAGGACCTGGACCGGGCGCTCGCGCTGGATCCGTCGGACGCGGAGGCGCTGACGAGCCGGGGCATCGCCCGCTTCGGCCTCGGCAGGAACGAGGAGGCGCTGGCCGACCTGGACCGGGCACTCGCTCTCTCCCCGGACTACGCGTGGGCGCTGGCGCACCGGGCCAGGGTGCGGGCCTCCCGCGACGAGTACGAGCAGGCCGACGCGGACAGCGGCCGCGCCGCCGAACTGGCCCCCGACTTCAGCTGGGTGGCGTGGAGCCGGGGTGACGTGCTGCGCATGTCGGGCCGGCAGCAGGACTCCCTGGCCGCCTACGACAGGGCGATCGAGATCGATGCGGAGAACTGGGCGGCGTACGCGGGCCGCGGCTGCGCACGGCACAACCTGGAACAGTACCGCGAGGCCCTCGCCGACCTCGACGTGGTGCTGGAGGACGACCCGGACTACGCGTGGGTGCGGGGCCGCCGCGCCATGCTCCTGCACGACATGGGGGAGTACGCACGCGCCCTGGTGGACGCCGACCGGGCGCTGGAGCTCTCGCCCGGTGTCGACTGGATCCACTACCGCCGCGCCGAGACCCTCTTCTCCCTGGAGCGGTACGAGGAGGCCCTCGCCGACCTGGACCGCGCGATCGAGCTGGACCCCGAGTACCTGCTGGCGCTCTGCCGCAGGGGCATCACCCGGCGCCGGCTCGGCCGGTACGAGGAGGCGTGGGCCGATCTGGACCGGGCCCTCGGGCTCGAACCGGGCTCCCTCTGGGTCCGGTTGTGCCGGGTCAGGCTGGCGCTGGCGACCGGCAGGACGGACCAGGCCCTGACGGACCTCGCCGCCTACGCCGAGAACGACGGGGACGCGGACTGGGTGCGGCGTCGGCATGCCGAACTACACGTGTGGGAAGGGCGGTTCGACGAGGCGCTGCGGCTGCTGGCCCCCGACGCGGACGGCACGGGGACCGACGGCACCGAGGAGCTCGCCCAGGTGTACTGCCTGACGGGACAGTGGGCGCGGGCCCGCGCGACCGCGGAGCGCATGCGCGGGGACGACGAGGAGCTCAGCACGCTGCTGCTCGCGCTCGTGACGACCTGCGCCGAGGGACCGGACGCCGCCGCCCGGCTGTGGCACAGGAGCGCCGAACTCGTGCGGGCGTCGGAGGAGTTCCCGGTCTGGAGCGACTACGGACTCGCGCTCGGCGCGGCGGCGCTGGGCGACTGGGCCGCCGCCGACGCCCACCTCGACCGTCTCCTCGGTCCGGTCCTCGCGGACCTGGAGTGGGACGACCTGGCCGAGATGGTGGTGTTCACGACCGCGCTCATGAGGGCTCCGAGCGTGGACCGCGCCTGCCTCGCCGCGCGCCTGGCACGCCTCACCGCCGCCAGGGACGCGTTCCGGGCCCGCTACGCGGCGACCGGGGCGACACGCACCCCGGAACCGACAATTCCGTAGCTACTGCGAAGCTCCCGTGAACGTCGTTCAAATGCGACCTCAGGGGCGACTCTTCGCATACCTCTTCGGGCCTGAACCGATCGTTCCCGGTCGATTACAGTGCTGCAAAGTCGCAACCGGTCGCGGCACGTCAAGGCACGTCGAGGCACGTCACTGCACGGAGGGGAGGCCCGCGTGGGTACCGCAGCAGCCACCGGTGTCTGGGGCCGCGCCGAGCAGCAGGACTTCCGGAGCCGGGTCCGCGGCACGCTCCTCGGGGCCGCCGTGGGCGACGCGCTGGGCGCACCCGTCGACGGACTCACGCTCGACGCGATCCGCGAGGCCCACGGAGCCGACGGCCTCACCGAACCCGCCCCGGCCCACGGCCGCCGCGGCGCCGTCACCGCGGGCACCCAGCTCACCCTCTTCACCGTCGACGGACTCATACGCGCCCAGGTCCGCCGCGACACCGGCGCCTGGCACCCGCCGACCGACCTGCACCGCGCCTACCGCCGCTGGGCGGCGACGCAGAGCGACTGGGGTCCGGACGAGCGGCGCAAGGAGGACGGCTGGCTGGCCCGCGAGGAGTGGCTGTACGCGCGCCGGAGCCCGTCCCGCGCCTGCCTGACGGGGCTCGGCGACGACGTCATGGGCACCCTCGACGCCCCCAAGAACCCCGACGAGCGCGGCGCCGAGGCCGCCGTCAGGTCCGCGCCGTTCGGCCTCCTCGTCGGCTGGGAGCCGCAGCTCGTCCTGCAGCTCGCCGTCGAGTGCGCCGTCCAGACGCACGGCCACCCCACCGCCCATCTCGCGGCGGGCGCCCACACGGTCATCGTGCACGGCCTGGCCCGCGGGGAGTCCCTGGACGGCGCGATCCAGCGGTGCCTGGCCCTGCTCGCCACGCGCCCGGGGCACCCGCCCGTCACGGACGCGCTCCGGCACGCGCTGGGCGCCGTGCGGCAGGGCATGCCCACGCCCACGCGCGTGGAGGAGCTCATCGGGGACGGCACGGCGGAAGGCGTCCTGGCCGGCGCCGTGTACTGCGCCCTCGTGTGCGAGGACATCCGGCACGGGCTACGGCTCGCCGTGAACCACGGCGGGGCGTCGGCGGCCTGCGGCGCGCTGTGCGGGGCGCTGCTCGGCGCGCTGCACGGGGAGACCGCGCTGCCGCCGGGGTGGCTGACCGAGCTGGAGGGCCGCCCCACGATCCTGGAGCTCGCGGACGACTTCGCCATGGAGATGACGCAGGGGCCCGCGCTGCACGGCCCCGCGCTCTCGTCGCCCGGCTGGCTGGCCCGCTATCCGCGGGCGTGACCGGTGACTCCTAGGCCGTGACGGCCGTCACGTCGAACGTGCGGCTCAGGAGGTCGTGGAGGGTGGCGCGCTCGGCGTCGTCCAGCGCGTCCAGGCCGGCCATCGTGGCGTGCATGTTGGCGCGGATCGCGTCGACGGCCCGCTCGCCCTCGGGGGTGAGGACGACGTTCTTCACGCGGCGGTCGGTGGGGCTCGGCTCCCGGTGGACCAGGCCGCGCTTCTCCAGGCGGTCGATGAGCCCGGTGATGTTGGAGGCGTCGCAGGACAGCGTCCGGGCGAGGACCCGCATCGCGGCGGGGCCCTGGCGCAGCACGCTCAGCGTCTTGCCCTGGCTCGCGGTGAGGTTCTCGGCCGCCGCGGCCTCGGTGAAGTCCGCGTAGTAGGCACGGAGCGACACCGCGAGAAGCTCCATGAGCCGGGCCTTGTCGCCGCTCGGTGATCCAGACATGTGAGCCACCTTACGCCATGAAACTTGACGATCTCAAATATTGAGGCTTACCTTCTGTCGAGTTACTTGAAGTACTCAAGTATCGAGGTCTTCAAGTATCGGGGCCTCAGACAGTTGAGCAGCTGGAGAAGAAACCACCGTGTCCCAAGCACAGCCGCACGCGGCCCCGCCGAAACCCACCGGACAGACCGCCGTCGTCCTGGTGCTCGGGCTCGCCGCCATGGTCGTCTCGATGATGCAGACCCTGGTCGTGCCGATCCTGTCGATCATCCAGAAGGACCTGGACGCCACGACGGCGGGCGTCAGCTGGGTCACCACGGCCACCCTGCTCTCGGCGGCCGTCTTCACCCCGCTGCTCGGCCGCTTCGGCGACCAGCACGGCAAGAAGCCCACACTCATCGGCGTACTGCTCGTGATGATCGCGGGCTCGGTGCTGGCCGCCACCACGACCTCTCTCACCTGGCTGATCGTCGGCCGGATCATGCAGGGCGCCGCCACCGCGATCTTCCCGCTCGCGCTCTCCGTGCTCCGCGAGGAGGTCAGGCCCGCCAAGCTCCACGGCGCCATGGCGCTGGTCAGCGGCACCCTCGCGTTCGGCAGCGGCCTCGCCCTGGTGGGCGCGGGCCTGCTCACCCAGGGCTCGGACCCCGACTACCACCGCGTGTTCTGGCTGGCAGTCGTACTCGCCGTGGCCGCGCTCGTGGGTGTGCTGTTCGCCGTCCCCGCCTCCCGCTCCAAGACCGGCGGCCGCACCGACTGGCTCGGCGCCGGCACGCTCGCCCTGCTCCTCGTCCTTCTCCTCCTGCCGATCTCGCAGGGCCACGAGTGGGGCTGGACCTCCGGCCGCACCCTCGGCTCCTTCGCGGGCGCCGTCGTCATGGCGGGCGTGTGGGTCCTGACCGAACTGCGGGTCGCGGAGCCGATGGTGGACATGAAGATGTTCGCCCACCGCCCGGTCCTCTTCACCAACCTGGCCGGACTGCTGCTCGGCTTCGCGATGTTCGCCCAGTTCATCGGCGTCTCGTACCTCGTGCAGATGCCCGAGGACGTCGCCGGGTACGGCTTCGGCGCCTCGGTGCTCGGCGCCTCCGTCGTCTACCTGCTGCCCACCACGATCGTCTCGCTCCTCGGCGCGCAGTTCGGCGGCATCCTGGTCCGCCGGATCGGCGCGCGCGTCACGCTCGCGGCGGGCGCCGCGTTCGGTGTGGTCGGCTTCGCCTGGCTGACCCTGGCGCACGACACGAGTGCCTCGGTCATCGGCGCGGGCATGGTCATCGGCCTCGCGATCAGCTTCGGCTACGCGTCGATGCCCGCGCTCATCGTCGCCAGCGTCCCCGCCCACCAGACGGGGATCGCCAACGGCATCAACTCGATCTCCCGGTCGGTGGGCAGTGCGATCGCCAGCGCGATGATCACGTCACTGCTCGCGTCGAAGACGATCCCCCTCCCGGCGGGCATGCCGGCGCTCCCGCAGGAAGGCCAGTTCACCCTGAGCTTCGCCATCGCGGGCGGCGCGTTCGTCCTGGTGGTGGCCGTGGCCCTCCTGGGCCTCACCCCCCACCACGCCCCGCGCCCGACCCACGTCCCGACGACCCCGCCGGTCCCGGAGCGGGTGGGAGCCCCGTAAGGGAGCCCCTGTGCGGCGGAGCCGCTCCAGGGGCGCGGGGAACTGCGCGAGCAACCAAGAACAAGCCGCAGCCGCGACTGCTGAGACCCCGGCAGACGCGTCTGCGGCCTTTCTGTGGCTGAGCGCGCAGTTCCCCGCGCCCCCAAGAAGGCCTCCCTGGGCGGCGGAGCCGCTTCAGGGGCGCGGGGAACTGCGCGAGCAACCAAGAACAAGCCGCAGCCGCACCTGCCGGGTCCTCGGCAGACGCGACTGCGGCTTTTCGTGCGCAGAGCGCGCAGTTCCCCGCGCCCCTGACGGGGCGCAGCCCCCACCCCCTACGGGGCCACCGCGTCGCCCCGCCGCTGCGAAGGAGTGGGCACAACGGCTCCAGCAGAGCCGTCGTCGTCCGTGTTGATGCGCTCGATCAGCGCATCCCGCTCCGGCGTGTCCTCCGGCTTCACGTAGCCGATGACGACGTAGAGGACGAGCGAGACCGCCAGCGGTATCGACACCTGGTACTGGAGCGCGACGCCGCCCTCGATCGCCTTGTCGATCGGGTAGTTGACCAAGTAGAAGGCGAAGAGACCCGCCGCCCAGCTGGAGAGCGCCGCCGTCGGCCCGGACTTCCGGAACGTGCGCAGCAGGCCCAGCATCATCGGGATCGCGATCGGCCCCATCAGACCGGCGACCCACTTGATGACGACCGTGATGATGTCCTTGAACGTGGGGGAGTTGACCTGCGTCGCCACCGCCATGGAGAGGCCGAGGAAGACGACCGTGGTGAGGCGGGCCGCGATCAGGCCCTTGCGCTCGGTCCAGGCCCGCGCCTTCGCGGAGAACGCGGGCGCCACGTCCCGGGTGAAGACCGCGGCGATCGCGTTGGCGTCGGAGGAGCACATCGCCATGGTGTGCGAGAAGAAGCCGACGATGACCAGGCCCAACAGTCCGTGGGGCAGGAGTTGCTCGGTCATCAGGGCGTACGCGTCCGAGCCGTCCGGCTTCTTCGCGTCGACGAGCAGCGGCGACATCCACATCGGGAAGAAGAGGACGACGGGCCAGACCAGCCACAGAATCGCGGAGAGCTTCGCGGAGCGCGCCGCCTCCTTCGCGTTGGCGGTCGCCATGTAGCGCTGCGCCTGGTTGAGCATGCCGCCGTTGTACTCGAAGAGCTTGATGAACAGGAACGCGAGCAGGAAGACCGTGCCGTAGGGGCCGACGAGCGGCTTGCCGTGGCCCGCGAGTTCGGGCTCGTCCCAGACGCCGAAGAACCCGCCGTGCGGCCCGAGCTCGGCGACGACCGCCACGAACATGGCGATGCCCGCGAGGAGCTGGATGATGAACTGGCCGAGCTCGGTGAGCGCGTCGGCCCAGAGCCCGCCGATGGTGCAGTAGATCGCCGTGATGACGCCGGTGACGAGGATGCCCTGGTTGAGGGAGACGCCGGTGAAGACGGACAACAGGGTGGCGATCGCCGCCCACTTGGCGCCCACGTCCACGATCTTGAGGAGCATGCCGGACCAGGCGAGCGCCTGCTGGGTCTGCAGGTTGTAGCGGTTCTTCAGGTATTCGAGCGGCGAGGCCACGTGCAGGCGTGAGCGCAGCCGGTTGATGCGGGGGGCGAAGAGCCGGGCCCCGATGGCTATGCCGAGCGCGATGGGGAAGGACCACGTGACGAAGGACGTCACGCCGTAGGTGTACGCGATGCCCGCGTATCCGGTGAACATCACCGCGCTGTAGCCCGACATGTGGTGCGAGATGCCGGACAGCCACCACGGCATCTTTCCGCCGGCCGTGAAGAAGTCGCTGACGTTGTCGACCCGCTTGTGGGACCACACGCCGATCGCGACCATCACGCCGAAGTAGCCGATGAGCACCGCCCAGTCGAGACTGTTCATATGGCCCTCCAGGGGTCCGCCTGGTGAACGGGCCGGTGGGGACGAGAGCGGCCCAGAAGTGCCCGCTCATCGTGGGTTCGGGCGGACGTCGGCGACAACCTGTCGCTGCGTCAAGAGCAAGTAAAATCGTTCTGTTTGCTGACCTGTGTTCACGTACTTGAATATGCGGTGCGGGGGCCCGAACGTGCGAAGGCCGTACGGGACTTGTCTCCCGTACGGCCTTCGCGCGCCCTCGCCCCCGCGGCTACCGCATGATCTCCCCCGCGTTGACCAGCAACGACTGACCCGTGATCGACCGCGCCCGGTCCGACGCGAGGAACACCGCCGCGTCCGCCACGTCCCCGTCCGTCGCCAGCTCCGGCAGCGCCATGCGCGCCGCGAGGCGGTCCCGCACCTCGTCCTCCGGTACGCCCTCGGTGTGCGCGGTGAACTGGACGTACGCCTCGACCGGCGGGCCCCACATCCAGCCGGGCAGCACGGTGTTGACCCGGATCCGGTCCGGGCCGAGCTCGTGCGCCAGCGAGTACATCGCCGAGGTCAGCGCTCCCTTCGACGCCCCGTACGCCGCCTGGCGCACCTGGGAGGGCGCCGCGATCGCCGACTGCGTGCCGATGAACACCACCGAACCGCCGGACCGCTCCCTGAGCGACGGCAGGCAGGCGCGCGTCATGCGCAGGGTGCCGAGCAGGTTGACGTTGATGACCTGCTGCCAGGTGGCGAAGTCCGCGTCCTCCAGGCCTCCGAAGTAGCTGTCCCAGGCGGCGACATGGACGACGGCGTCGATCCCGCCGAAGCGTTCCACGGCCAGTTCCACGAGCGCCTCGCACTGGCCCTCGTCGGTGATGTCGGTGGACTTGTAGGCGGCGCGGGCGCCGTCGGGGTCGATCTCGGCGGCCGTCTTCGCGAGGTTCGCCTCCGTGCGCGCCCCGAGCACGACGTGGCCGCCGTCGCGCACCACGGCCGCGGCGACCTGATGGCCGAGCCCGGCACCGACGCCCGAGACGACGACGGTCTTTCCCTCGAGGAGCGACGACTGCATGGGGCGCCTCCCGGCTCTGGCAGTTTTGCTGACGGGGCGTCAGAGTATGGGCGTGCATCGGAGGAAGGAAGGGGAGAGACGTGAGTGATGACCCCAGCGCCGGCGCCGGTGAGGGCGCCCGTGGAGACGTCCGTCAGGACACCCGTGCGGACACCCGGCAGGACACCCGGAGTGACGTCTATGCCGAGCTGGCCGCCGTCGGCCCCTACGGCGTCCACCCCGGCCACGCCCTGATCACCATGGTCGAGCCGCACCCTGGGCACGAGTTCGCGTACAACCGCTGGTACGAGGACGACCACTACTACGCGGGCGCGATGGCCATGCCCTGGATGTACGCGGGGCGCCGCTGGGTGGCCACGCGCGACCTCCAGCTCTTGCGCTACCCGGACAAGTCCGCGATCGCCGAGCCGGTCACCGCCGGGTGCTACCTCTCCACGTACTGGGTGACGGAAGGGCGCTACGACGAGCACATGAAGTGGACCGTCGGCATCAACAAGCGCCTCAACCGCGACGGCCGCGTCCACCAGGCCCGCACCCACGTCTTCACCGCCTTCCAGGACCACGAGGCGACCGTCTACCGCGACGGCGCCGCGGGCCCCCGCGACTTCCACGCCCTCGACCACCCGTACAAGGGCCTGGTCCTGGAGGTCGTCGACGCCGAGGGGCCGCGACAGCGCGACGAACTCCTGGAGTGGCTGCGGGCCCGCCATCTGCCGCGGGCGCTCGCGGGATCGCCCGCCGCCATGGTCACGCTGTTCCGGCCGACGCCGCTGCCGGGGGACCGGATGACGTATGTGAAACAGGTCGAGGGCGTGGACACCCGGCTGACGCTGCTGTGGTTCCTCCAGGAGGACCCGCGGGACTGCTGGGAGGCGTACTTCACCGGGCGTGACGAGGCGGTCGCGGAGTCGGGGCTCGGGCGGGTGGAGCTGGTCGCGCCGTTCATCCCCACCGTGCCGGGGACGGATCTGTACGTCGACGCCCTCAGGTGACGCCGGGCGCGGCCGAGCCCCCTCGGCCGGGACGGCGGGCCAGTCGAGAGGGCTCATGAAGATGGTGCCTATGCGGTTGTTCTGCTGCGATGGTGCTTCTGCTGGTGTGTGCTGCGTTCTCACGCGAGGTCGGCAGCCCCCCTGCCCACCTCGCTGACGAACGCGTTCCACGACTCGGCGGGGAAGGCGAGGACCGGGCCCTCCACGACCTTCGAGTCGCGCACGGAAATCCCGTGTCGCACCGGTGATTTGACCTCGACACACGCGCCGTTTCCGGTCGAATAGGAAGACTTGACCCACGTGTGCGCAGTACCCTGCTGAATCGCCATGTCCGCTCCGGTCTGTCCAGTCGTTGAGTTGCTGTCGCCGCATCCCTGCGGTGTGCGCCAACGGTGCTGCTCGATGGCGTGAATGACGCTACTCGCCAACATCGTGGCGTGAAGGGATCGTTCACTCGACCGGATGGCATATTCCAGTGGGGGCTTACGCGGCGACATGACGAGGGTGTACCGTGCCGCCGCTTTCGCTCGGGAGCCACCGCTCAGCGGGCGTAGTCCTTCGCGATGTCCGCGATCAGCTGCCTCGACTGCTCGACGTTCAGCGCCTGCGCCCGCAGGTGTTCGTACATGACGCTGTACTGCTGCACGTCGTTCGCCTTCTCCAGGTACAGGTCGCTGGTGACGCCCTCGATGTAGACCACGCTGGAATCGGCCGCATCGGGGAACTCCAGGATCGCGTACTGCCCGTTGAGGCCCGGGTGCGCGCCCATCTCGAAGGGGATCACCTGGACCGTCACGTGCGGCAGCTGGGACTGCTCGACGAGGTGCTCCAGCTGGTCGCGCATCAGATGCCGGGAGCCGACGACGCGGCGCAGCGCGGACTCGTCCAGGACGGTCCACAGGCGCAGCGGCATGTCGGGCGCCGAGATGCGGTCCTGCCGGCGCATGCGCACCTGGACGCGCTTCTCGATGTCCGTCGGCGTGGTCTCCGGGAGCGCGCCGGTGATCAGCGCCTCCGCGTACGCCCGGGTCTGCAGGAGACCGGGGACGACCTGCGGGTCGTACACGCGCAGGGACGCGGCGTCCGTCTCCAGGCCGATGTACACGCTGTACGGGATATCGCCGAAGGAGTGCCACCAGCCCTGCTGGCGCGAGTCCTTGGCCATCTGCATGAGCGAGTCGACGACGCGGTGGTCCTCGACCTCGTAGACGCCGCACAGGTCGCGGACGTCGCGCTGGCTGATCGAACGGCGCCCGTTCTCCAGGCGGCTGATCTTCGACTGCGAAACGAGCAGTCGCTCGGCGACCTCCTCGGCCGTCATGCCCTTGAGCTCACGGAGCCTGCGGAGCTCCTGGCCCAACCGGCGCCGCCTGACGGTGGGATTGACACTGGACGCCACGGGACGTGCACCTCCGGCTTGCATTCCTCTACTTTGCGTATCTACTGCTCAGCAGAGTGCCACCAACGTGGTCGGCACCGCTGGGAAACAGCGGATGTGCGATCGTGAGGCGGCCGCGCGGGGCGGTGGAACCGGGTGTCGTCGTCCGGACGGTCCGGTCCCACGCCCCACGCGGCCCAGCGGCTCCCGAACCGGGTCTGGGGACTGCGGCGCGGCGCTGGTGCGGTGGTGCTGAGCGGTCGCGCGACGGTGGTGCGCGGTCGCGCGGTGATGGTGCGCGTTGACGAGCTGGTGCTGGTGCTGGTGCTGGTGCTGGTGCTGAGCCGTGCCCGGTGCGAGCGGTGTGCGTGCTCAGTGGGCGACGGCGCGTGCCATCGATCCTCGGCGTGGCTGCATCGGCACCCCTCCGGGGTCCGCTGTCGCCCTCGCCGGCTGCCTGCCACCGCCCGGTCCTGTGGGACCCGCGGGTGCGGCGCTGCGTCGCGGCTGGGCCGCCACGCCGTTCTGGACGTCCATCACGGCGTGCGCCACGAGGCCGCCCATGGGGTCGTGCCTGATCAGGTCCCGGAGCCGGGAGCGCGATGAACGCCCCTCGTTCCCGGGGTACAGATGCTTGCCGAGACCGACCGCGTGGGCCAGGGCGGCGAGCGCGGCGGTCCGCGGATCCGGCGGTACACCGGTGCGGATCGCCGAATCGAGCCGGGACCTGATCTCCCGGCTGATGGCCGTGTCCGTCGCTTGGTAGCGAGTCGTCGGCAGCACCCCGCACATCTGGCCCGCCACGGCATGAACCATGCCGCACCGCTCCAGGTGCGAGAGGTACGTCTGGCGGAGCCCCAGTCGGGGCCCGCCGATCCAGTGGACCGCCCGGACCGGACTGCCGCGCCTGCGCAGCAGTTCCAGTGCGGAGTCCAGAGTCGGATCTCCGGTCGGCCGTGGCATCACCACGGCGATACGATCCCCGTCTGGGGCTATCCGTCCGGCCAGCGCCAGCTCCACTAGCTGTGCTCCGGCCAGACCGAGGTCGAGCGACTGCGGCTGCGCTGTGGTACCCGTGGCCGGGTCCAAAGCGAGCAGCAGAAGCTCCTCCGGAATTGTTCTGCGGCTCCTGCCCATCCATGCCTCCCCGCGTGGATGAATGACAGGGTGACCCCTCTCACATTGGTCTGTCGAGAGCGCGTGGTCGGGTTGTACGGGAACCAGTAGGTATGTCGTTCTCGTCTACCACGGGGGTTAAGCCCTCACACAGGACACTGGTACACGGTTCGGACAGCGGTTGTCCGGCCGGATTTGGCGCACGGTCAGCACACGGCAAGCATCAGTATCGGCAAACGGCATGGCGTACGAGGAGGCATCGGTGGCGGGCGAGACCCCCGACAGATCGAAGCAGCGGAAGTCGTCGGGGAACCCGACCCCGGAGGAGACCTCCGGGCCGGCGCCGGAGGAACGCGACCCGCGTCTCGCGATCACGCGCGAGACGCCGCAGGTGCGGGAGGAGGTCCCGGAGGACCGGGCGACCGCCGTCTTCTCGACGAAGGACGTCGCCGAGGCGGCGGACGGTTCCGACGGTTCCGACGGGCCCGACGAGGCGGATTCCGGCGCGGAGGACGCTCCCGAGGAGGACGCCCCCAAGGGCGAGGCCAACGGGGACGCGCGGCTGCGGAACGCGGTGGCGGCGTGGGTCGCGACGTCCGACGAGGACGCGGAGCCGACGGCTGCCTCCGATGACTCCGATCCGAAGTCGGACACGACGGTCGAGCCCGAAGGGTCGGACAGGACCGAAGAGTCGGACAGGGGCGAAACCTTCGGGGCTGCCGATGCCGGACCCGAGGCTTCCGCGAAGCGCGAGCCGGAGCCGGAGCCGAGCCAGGAGGCGAAGCCCGAGCCGACCTCCGAGGCGAAGCCCGAGCCGAAGGCCGCGCCCGAGGCAGGGGCTGGAGCCAAGCCTGAGGCCAAGGCTGGAGCCGCGCCCGAGGCCGAGCCGAAGGCTGAGGGCAAGCCCGAGCCGAAGGCTGAAGGCGAGCCCAAGCCCAAGACTGAAGGCAAGCCCGTGGCCGGACCCGGGGCGAAGGTCGGGGCGAAGGCCGAGTCCGGGGCCGGGCCCGAGTCCGTCTCGTGGCCCGACGCCGCGTCGAAGGCCGACGCCGAGCCCGAGTCCGACCCCGCCCCCGAACTCGATGCCGCCGCCGAGGACGACCCGGCCGAGGCCGACGCCGCCGACGCCAAGTCCACCGGCGTCGACCAGGCCACCGCCGTCTTCAAGGCGCCGAAGGTCCCGGAGGCCAAGGGCAAGGCCGTCGACCAGCCCACCACCATGCTCAAGCTGGGCGAAGGCGCAAAGGGAACTGCAAAGAAGGAAACCGCGAAGCCCGAGGCCGACGCCGAGCGGACGAGCAAGTTCGTCGCGCTGAAGCCGCTCGACGAGCCGAAGGCGAAGCCCGCGCCGAAGGCGGGACCGGTGCCGGCGCCGAAGGCCGTACCCGGGGCGGAGCCCAAGAGCCCCGCGCCCAAGAGCCCCCAGGCCGCCCAGGCCAAGGCTTCCCCCACGGCCCCCGCAGGCCCCGCCGTCCCGCCGCCGGTCGAGCGCACCACGCAGCAGCCGCTGCCGCCGAAGCCGCCGATCGACCTGCTCGCCGAGCTGACCAATACCCCGCCGCCGCCCGAGACCCCGGTCCGCACGGCCGTGCGCCGGGTCAAGATCTGGACGCCGCTGGTCCTGCTCCTGCTGGTCGTCTTTGCAGTCGTGCAGGTCGTGCGGCCGCTCCCGACGCCCACTCTGCAGCTCACCGCGCAGGAGACCTCGAAGTTCGAGGGCGGCAAGCCGGACGTGCCGTGGCCGGCCGACGGCCAGGCCGCGATGGACGTCAACGGCATCGGCACGTTCGGTACATCGGGCGAGCAGAAGCCCGTGCCGATCGCGAGCATCGCCAAGGTCATGACGGTCTACCTGATCCTGCGGGACCACCCGCTGAAGAAGGGCGACGACGGCCCGAAGATCCCCGTCGACGCCGCGGCCCAGAAGCACTACGAGACCGGCAAGCCGGCCAACGAGTCGGTCGTCAAGGTCACCGAGGGCCAGAAGATCACCGAGTACGAGGCGCTGCAGGCGGTCATGCTCCCGTCGGCGAACAACATCGCCAAGCTGCTCGCCCGCTGGGACACCAAGAGCGGCTCCGAGGACGCGTTCGTCGAGAAGATGAACAAGACCGCCAAGGAGCTGGGGATGAAGAACACCCACTACACGGACCCCAGCGGCCTGGACAAGACGACCGTGTCGACCGCCGAGGACCTGGTGAAGCTGGGCCGCGCGGCCATGGAGAACCCCGTCTTCAACGAGATCTCCCGCCAGCCGAGCTACACGGACCTCAACAACGAGAAGCAGACGAACTTCTTCAAGCTCGTCCCGACCGTGGCCATCGGCATCAAGACCGGCACCACCACCGCGGCAGGCGGCAACATCCTCTTCGCCGCGGAGAAGAAGGTCGGCGGCGAGACGCAGACGATCATCGGTGCCGCCCTCGGCCAGTACGGCAGCAACGGCGTCGCCAACATCGACAAGGTCACCGACGTCACCAAGAACCTGATCGCGGCCGGTCAGGACGCGCTGAAGGCCAAGACGATCGTGAAGAAGGGCGACGTCGTCGGACAGGTGGACGACGGGCTCGGAGGTACGACTCCGGTCGTCGCCACCAAGGACGTCTCGGCCGTCGGCTGGTCGGGCCTGACCGTCAAGCTGGAGCTCGACGACATCAAGGGCAAAACCATCCCGAACACCGCCAAGGCGGGCACCGAGGTCGGTGTGCTGCACGTCGGCGACGGCAAGGGTGATGCCGTCGAGGTGCCGGTGGCACTGCAGAAGGACCTCGCGGAACCGGGCTTCGGCGCGAAGCTGACCCGGATCGGCTGAGCCCCGCGAGGGGAGGCCCGCCCCGGGCCTCCCCTCGCGCGTGCGTGCTAGCGTCACAAGCTCGGGGACCCGGGGTACTCCGGAAACATGGACGACACGGGGAGAGCCTCCAGTGGCAACAGCGGAGCCGACGCGCGCCGACGACGCCGCCGCACCTGACACGGGCGACGGCCCCCGCACCGGTGGGCGGGTCAAGCTGCCGGCCCAGCGCCGCACGACCGAGAGCGGTCCCGAGCAGCCGTGGCAGCAGCGCTTCCTGCGCCACCCGGTGACGATCACGACGGCGGTCGCCGCCGTGCTGCACGTCGTCTGGTTCCTGGTCTTCGCCAACAGCGGCGGAGACCTGGCGGCGCAGGACGCCTGGGCCGAGTTCGTCGGGCGGCACCCGGCGTCTGCGTACAACCTCGGCTGGTACGGCGGCATGCACCCCGTGTCATACAGCGTGATCTCGCCGTACCTCATGTCGGTGCTCGGCGTGCGCACCACGATGATGATCGCGGGCACCGTCTCCGCGGCGCTGCTCACCATGATCCTCATGCGCAGCCGTGCGGTGCGGGGCAGGCTGCTGTGGCCGGTCGCCGCGGGTGTCTTCGCGCTCCTGGCCAACGCCGTGTCGGGCCGCGTGACCTACGGCCTCGGCCAGATGTTCGCGCTCGCGGCCGTCGCCGCCGTCTTCTGCTGGCCGCACCGCTGGCGCTACAAGCGGTGGGCGAAGGCCCTGGTCGCCGCCCCGTTCGCGGCGCTCGCGACGATGGGCAGCCCGGTCGCGGGCCTCTTCGTCGGGCTCGTCGCCGTCGCGCTGTTCCTCAGCAAGCGGTACCCGGGGGCGTACGCGCTGGGCATCGCGCCCGCCATCGTCGTGGGTCTCTCCGCGTGGCTCTTCCCGTTCTCCGGCACGCAGCCGATGTCGTTCGGCTCGGCGTCGCTGCCCCTGATCGCCTCGATCATCGTCTACTTCGTCGTGCCGAAGCAGTGGAAGACCGTCCGGATCACCACGGCCGTGTACGCGGCGTTCGTGCTCGGCGTCTGGCTGATCAGCTCGCAGATCGGCTCCAACATCTCGCGGCTCGCGATGTCCTTCGCGGGCGTCGCGCTGATCGCCGCGCTGCCGTACGCGGTGCCGAAGTCCCGTACCTGGTACGTGATCATCGTGGCGTTCGTGGGCTTCACCGGGTGGATCGGCTTCAAGGCCGTCGACGACATCGTGCACACCCGCTCGGACGCCTCCTGGACGCGCGAGGTCGCGCCGCTGGTCAACGAGTTGAAGGAGAAGGGCGCCGCGAAGGGCCGCCTGGAAGTGGTCCCGGCCCGCAGCCACCGCGAGGCGTCCGCGCTCCCCGCGTACGTGCAGCTCGCGCGGGGCTGGAACCGGCAGGCCGACATGGAGCGCAACCCGCTCTTCTACGACGACACCCTGAACTCGGCGAACTACCACGAGTGGCTGCAGCGCTGGTCCGTGCATTACGTGGCGCTCCCCAAGGGCGAGCCCGACGGCGACGGCGGCAAGCGCGAGGCGCAGCTCATCACGGACGGCCTGCCGTACCTGAAGAAGGTGTGGGTCGACGACAACTGGCAGCTCTACGAGGTCACCGACCCGCGGCCGCTCGCCGAGCCGAACGCCGTGGTGACGCGCGCCGAGCAGGGCGAGATGACGCTGCGCGTCGACAAGCCGGGCCGGATCCTGATCCGCATCCCGTACTCGCCGTGGCTGAGCGTCGTCGACGAGCACGGCAAGGGCCTGAAGGCGCCGCAGGAGACCGAGGCGTCCAAGCGGCAGCGCGAGCTGAACGAGAAGCGCCCCAAGGTCTACGAGAACGTCAACGGCTGTCTGTCCGAGGCGCGGGAGGACCGGGCGGGCGACAAGTGGGTCGAGCTGCTCGCCCCCAAGGCAGGCGTCTACCGGCTCGGCTCGCCCTACCAGATTCCCCGCGGCACGCCCTGCCCGGAGGAGCTGGCCCGCTGACGGCGCTCAGCCGCCGGGCGGAGCGCAGACCTCGGACTCCGGCAGGTGCCCGGGGGCCGCGTCCTTCGCGGCTTCGGTGCGCACGGTGTCCAGTTGGGCGAGGAGCTCGTCGAGGCGCTTCTCCGTCGGGTCGCCGAAGTACTGCAGGACGGCCCGGTGGAACGCGTCGCGCACGCCCGGCGGCATCACGTCCGACGCGTCGAAGCAGAGCGTGCGCGCCTTCGCGGTGAGGATGTCCGCGATGCGGCGGCCGGTCGGGTCGGTCGGCTGGGGGTCGGACGCGTCGGGGAAGAACGGCTGCAGCCCGTCCGCGGCCCGGGCCCGCCAGAGCGTGCGGGCCCGCTCGCCGGAGAGGCGGTCGACGAGGGCGCGCGCCGCCGGGTCGTCGCTGAACACGGCGGCCATGTCGCCCGCCACCTCGTACGCGCCGTCGTGCTCGTCCCGGCCGCCCAGATAGCCCGCCGCGGGTTCGACGCGGACCCGGTCGTGCGCGTACACGTAGCGGACGAAGGCGCCCTGGTGCTCGTGTGTGCAGCGCGGTCCGAGGGAGTCGAGGAGGCCGCGCGGGCCGACGTACGGCGTCGTGAGGGACCGGTCGATCGACGCCGTGGTGCGCTGGCCGAGGAGCTCGGCCCAGGTCGTCCACGCCTTGCGGACCCGCGGGTCGCGCCAGTGCACGTCCCCGGTGGCCCACCGCGTGTACGTGGCGGGGCCCGCCTGGTGGAGGAGGATGTCCTCGATCCAGTCGGTGCCCGGCCAGCCGGACGTGGCCTGCGAGGCCAGCCCCACGCACCACGCGGGGCGGTCACCGGTGCGGCCCTCCTTGCTCCACACCAGGCTCTTCAGGTCGACCTTCAGCGGCACCCAGTAGGTGCGGCGTCCGCCGTCCACGTCGAGGCGGGGCGCCCAGGGCGGATAGGCGCGGGCGGTGGCGGCGCGGTCGAGCGGGGTGAGGTGTCCCGCGCGGGCGTGCTCCACGAGCTCGCCGATGCTGTTGAGGATCGCCACGTCCGGCGGGTCGCCCGCCTCCAGCTGCGCGCCGAGCGTCTCCCGCAGCGAACGGGTCCCCTGGTAGGTGTACGACTTTCCGGTGCCGTCGTCGAGGCGGTGCAGCATCGCCTCGAAGGCCTTGCCCTCCGGGCCCGTCCAGGGGCCGAGCACGACGAGGGTCTCGGGCCGCTCGCTCGTGCAGGCGCCCGCGGTGACGGCCAGCAGGCAGGCCGCGAGGAAGGCGCGGAGGGCGGTGCGGCGCTTCATGGGGCGGCTCCTGGGCGCGAGACGAGGACGTACTCGCGGCGGTAGGCGTGGAGCGTGGCCGCGGTCACCGCCGCGCTGAACAGCCCGGCGGGCGCCACCCACGGCGCGACCCCGTCCAGCGAGGAGAGCCGTCCCGCGGACAGGTCGCGGCCCGCGCGGTCGTCCAGGGACCGGATCAGGAGGGGATGGCGGTCGCCGAACGGCCGCTCGTCGACGGTCGACTCGATCGCCGGGGTCGTGCGCTCGGCGATCCGCGTCGCCGTCGTCACCACACGCTGCTGCGCCCGGTGGGCGAGGACGGCGTCGGCCGTCAGGAACGGCACGGCCAGCAGCGGCAGGGCGGCCACCAGCAGCGGGACGCTGACGTGGAGGTGCAGGCGGTGGTGGAGGAACACCTGGGTGCGCCACTGCCCGAACGCGAGCAGCCCCAGGGCGAGGACGGACAGGGACCCCGCGGCGAGCACGCGGCCGCCCGGCGCCGCCCGGTCCGCGAGCCTGTCGCGCAGCCGGTCCTCCAGGGAGGAGATGCGGTCGACGACGGCGGTCGCGTCGGAGCGCGAACCGGTGGCGGGACGGCAGGCCGGATAGCCGTCCGCGTCGGCCTTCGCGGTGGGCGCGGGCCCGGGTGTCGAGCAGAGCATGCTGCGCGCGTACGAGAGTCCGGCGTCGCGCAGCGCGGGGTCGGCGACGTTGTTCTGCGCGAAGGTGATCCAGGTGCCGTAGTCGACGACGAGCCCGGAGACGACGTCGAGCTCCTGGCGTTCGGCGGTGGTCAGGGCGCCGCTGCGGGCCACCTGGTTGAGGTTCTGCACGGCCCGCGTGGTGCGGGTGGTGTACCGCTTGCTCAACCCGCTGAGCTGCACGGCCTCCCCGGCCGCCAGACTCTGTGCGGCCTCGCGGTCGGCGATGCGCAGGGACGTCTCGGCCTCGGCGAGCCCGACGAGCGCGGGCAGGAAGCTGTCCCGCAGGGCCGCCGAGTCCTCGCGCACGTCCGCGTACGCCCAGCCGAACGCGACGGCCGCGACGACGGTGAGCAGCGGCAGCGCGACGAGCCGGTCCCGCAGGTACGCGCGGTTGCGCGGGCGTTCGGTGAGCGGCTCCGGCCACGCGTACCGGCGCAGGGCGCGCAGCGCGTCACCGGCGAGGGGCGGGACGGCGCGCCACAGGGCCGTCACCGGGCGGCTCCGGGCGGGCGGGGGCCGGGCAGGTGGACGCCGGGCAGGACGGTCGTGCTGGACTGGATGCGGGCGGCCTCCACGTCGAACTTCGCGACGCGGTCCCGGAGTTCGACGACGCCGCTCGCCGAGTCGCGGACGCGGACGAGGCGCCGCAGATGGTCCTGCATGGCGGTGTCGCCCGTCTCGACGGCGAGCCGCCACGCGGCGCCGAGCAGGGTCTCGGCCGCCGCCCGCCTGCCGAGCCTCAGCTCCGCGCAGGCCTCCTCGAAGGTGCGGTGCAGCTCCTCCTCCTGCCGGTAGTGGGCGACCTGCGGGTCGAGGCGGCTGTAGAGATCGGGGTCGTCGGTCCAGCGCATCAGCACGGGCTGGGGCGCGGGCAGCCGCAGCGGCGCCGGGCCCTCCGCGTCCAGTTCGACCTCCGTCAGGAGGAGTTCCTTGCCGATCTTGGCCGGGTCGTAAGGCGCGCCGACGCAGAGGAGGTAGGCGCGGGTCTCCTCGCCGCACGGACCGAGGTCGTACTCCTCGACGGGGCCGCCCGCGCCCGTCCCGACGCCCGACAGATCGACGCGGTCGGGGCGGAGCGCGACCCGCGTGGGGTGGACCTGCTCGAAGGCGTGCGGGCGCACCCCTGCACGGTGGTAGAGGCGCAGGCGCAGGCCCGTGACGTGGCGTCCGGCGGCCCGCCCGGTGAGCGAGGCCAGCTCGTCGGGCAGCCGCGTCAGATCCGCCACGGCCCGGGTGCGGCCGCTCAACGCGCGCGCGATGAGGAGGAGTTCCTCGGTCTCCCAGGCGTCCCCGATGCCCACGACGTCGCAGGTGAAGGCCCGCGCGCACCGTTCGACGCGTTCCTGCAGCTCGGCGCGCGTCTCGTACCCGGGCTCGTTCCTGCCGTCGGTGAGGAGCAGCGCGTGCCGCACCCAGCCGCCGTCGCCCGCGGCGGGCAGTTCCCGGAAGAGCTGCCGGGCCCGCTCCAGCCAGGTGCCCATCGCGGTGCCGCCGCCCGGGGTGCAGTCGTGCAGGGCGGCCTCGGCGGCGGCCCGCGACTCGGCGTGCGCGACGGCGAGTCCGGGCCGCCTGGGATAGATCATGGCGGTCCTGTCGCCCCCGGCGACCAGGGCGAACAGCGAGCCGTCGGGAATGCGGGCCAGCGCGCTGACGGCGGCGGCGCGGGCGGCGCCGAGCCGGCTCGGCGGCATCACCATCGAGGAGGAGTGGTCGATGAGCAGCACCTCGGCGAGCCGCGCCCCGGCCGTACCCGCACCTGCGTCCGCCGGGTCGCGCTCGGTGGCGGCGGGCGGCGCGTGCGCGACGCCCGTCCTGCGGACCGTCACGGTGAGGACGGCGTACATGCGGGCCGTGTCCTGTCCGCCCGGGGTGCGCGGGCGGGGCAGCTCGACGACCTGGCTCACTTCCAGGCCGACCGAAGCGGCCGGTTCTTGGTCTTCTTGCCCAGCCATGGGAAGTCCTTGCCGATGCGTGCGTGCAGGAAGCCGAAGGGGCGTACCGCGTAGGCGCGGTCGAGGAGGATCTCGGCGAGCGGTACGCCGTCGTCCGGCGTCGGCGCGTCCCGGGCGGCCTGGTGGGCCAGGATCCGGTAGAAGCGGGAGAGGTCGGTGCGCAACGCCCTTATGTCCGCGGGGAATTCGAGCAGCGGGTCGGCGTGCGCGGCGACGGCTCGCAGCTGGGCAGCGGTGATCGCGCCACCTCTCCCACCGCCGTCTTCTTCTCCCAGGAGCCGGTGCGCCGCACCCCACACCTCCGCCTTCATCCGTACGCGCGACGGTTCGTCGGTCAGGCCGTGCGCGGAGAAGAGCTGGGCCAGCGCGCGTACCGCCGCGCCCAGTCCTTCGGCGTCCCGCGCGTGGTCGACGCGGATGCGCACGGCGGCCGTGCGGGCGGCGGTGCGGTGCCGGGAGTGCTGTGGCACGGTGTCGAGCGCGGCGATTGCGTCGGTGAGGGCGTCGGGGCCGCCGAGGGCGAGCCGCGCCCGGACGGCGCCGAAGGCCGCGCTGCCCAGCGAGGGGTTCCGCAGCCGGACGGCCTCGTAGAAGGTGAGGGCCTCGTGCGGCCGCCCGAGCTGTTCCGCGCAGTGGCCGAGGGCCAGCTTCGGCGCGTACTCGCCGGGGATCGCGGCGTAGACCCGGTCGAAGCGGCCGCGGGCCTCCGGCACCCGGGAGCGGGCCAGCGCGAGCAGCCCCCGGTGCCAGTCGAGCCGCCAGTCGTGCGGCCCGTTCGCGGGCCCTATGGCGTCCTCGGCCAGGGCGAGCGCGGTCTCGGCGCCGGTGAGGTCCTCCGCGCGCAGCGCCACCCGCAGCCGCAGCCTGCACCGCAGCAGGTGCACCTCGGGGGAGTCCCGCCAGTCGCCGGTGTGCTGGAGCAGCGCCTCGGGGTCGTCGTCGCTGAGCCTGCTGAGCTCGCCGTGGTGGTCGTCGTCCGGGTCGGGGCGCGGTACGGGGAGCCGTCGGGCCACCTCGGGCGGGGCGGGGGCGGGGTGGTGGGGCGCGGTCCGCGGGGCGGCCCAGTGCCGGACCTCGGGGGCGGCGCCGAGCCCGCCGTCGAGGGCGTACGCGGACTGGAGGAAGAGCGGCGAGGGTTCGAACGTCTCGGCGCCCGTGCGCAGGGACCGCAGTTCGCGGAAGACGCCGCGGAGCTGCTCCTCCATCTCGCGCGCCGTGGCGAAGCGTTCGGCGCGCGCGGTGCGGGTGGCGCGGCGCAGGGCCCTGGCGAGGGAGACGAGGCCGAGTCCGCGGTGGTGCCCGGTGGCGTCGTCGAGCGGGGCGAGCGCCGCGAGGTCCGCCAGGTCGTGGCGGGTCGCCCCGAGCCCGCACAGGGTGCGCAGCGTCTCGCCGAGGCTGAACAGGTCGTCCTGCGGCGCGGATTCGCCGTGGGGGCCGACGCTGGGCGCGCGGTAGAGGGCGGTGGTGAGGCCGGGTGCGCCCGCGCGGCGCACGCTGCCGACGTCGACGAGCTTGGTGGTGGAGCCGTCGTGCATGACGTTGGGCGGCTTCAGGTCGCCGTACACCTTGCCGCGCTCGGGGGCGTGCAGGTGCGCGAGCGCGGCGAGGATCCGCACGCCGTACGCGAGGACGAACTCCGGGAAGCGGTCGCCGCCGAACTCGTCGGGGTGCTCGTGGGCGCGGGCCCGCACCTCTTCGAGGTTGAGCCCGTCGACGTACTGGAGGACGAGGAAGTCCCCGACCCCGGCGTGGTGCCCGTAGTTGAACACCCGGATGAACCCGTCGTGGTTGAGCTCGACGAGCTCCCTGCGTTCGCCTTCCAGGAGGCGGTACGACTCCGTGGCGAGCTCGGCGTGCAGCATCTTCACGGCGACCGCGCGGTCGTCGACCTTGGTGTCGTGGGCGAGGCAGACCTCGCCCATCCCGCCGTACCCGAGCGGCCGCACCAGGCGGTACTGGCCGGCGAGGAGCGTGCCGGGCGGCAGAGGCAGGCCGCTGAGGGCGACGGGGGCGCCACCCGCGTTGTCCGCCCGGTCCAGGAGCGTGATCTCGGGCAGGACGGTGGGGTCGGGGTGTTCCGGGGGGAGGGCGACGCGGGCCGGGCGCGGTGGGTCCGCGGTGACGCCGAGGTCGACGATCCAGTGCTGGGAGGACTCCTCGACGGATGCCGGGCCGGGGCGCGACGGCGGTTCGGGGGGCGTCGGTTCAGGCCCCGGCTCGGAGACCGGTGCCGCGTGCCCCGTGTCCGTGGCGGAGTGCAGCCCGGTCTCGGCGTCCACGCGCTCGCCGCTGGCCAGGCAGTACCCGGTCGGCGACACGGTTCCGGAACAGCCCGGGTGCGGGCACGACTTGCCCTTCGTCACGCCTCACCGCCCGCGTCCGCGTCGGCGAGCCGCCGCACCACCCGCGCGAACGCCGTCACCGCCCGTTCGGCGTCGGCCAGCGGGCAGGGTCCGGCGAGCAGGAGCCGCTGTGCCGCGCGGTAGGGCCCGACCGCGTCCGGGTGCTCGGCGAGGCCGCGCCGGGCGAGCCGCGCCAGGTGGTCGCGGAGCAGCCCGCGCAGCCGCAGGTGCTCGTCGAGCACGGTGCGCAGCTCGCTCTCGGCGCGTTCGGCCCGCAACAGGTAGGTGTCCACGGCCTGTTCGGCGTACGAGAGCTTCTCCAGGAGACGAGGACCGCCCCGGCCGGTCAGCGGGCGCATCTCGTTGCTGAGCTGGACGGTCCACAGGGCGGCCCGCGCGGCGTACCCGGTCGCGACCGGCGGGTCGACGACGTGCGGTTCGACGCGGTGGAAGAGGCGCCGCGCACTGCGCTCGGTGTCGGCGAGGGCGTCGACGCGGGAGCCGATCCGCAGCAGCCACTGGGCGGCACGCTCGGCGGGCAGCAGCTTCTCCGCGAGGGCGTAGGTGAAGCCGTGCGTGCTGGAGCGGACCACGAGCAGCAGGCGGGCGCCGGAGGCGGCCAGTTCGCCGAGTGCCTTGGCCGCGGCGGCCGGTTCGGTGGCGGAGCGGTCGGCATAGAGCACGGCGACGGCGGGGCGCCGCCGCGGGGCGGCGCGCCTTCCTGCGGCGTGCCGCAGTTCGTGCCGCAGGACGGCGAGGGCCTCGCGGAGCTCCGGCTGGCCGGGGTCCTCCAGGGCGGCGCCCTCCAGGTCGAGGACGAGGCCGATGCTGCCGACGCGGGGTGCGATGCCGGCGCGCGAGAGGAGCGAGTCGCCGCCGTCCCGCGGCGCGTCGGTGCCGGGTCCGACGGGCCGCACCGCCAGTTGCGGGGACTGTTCGCGGTCGGCCATGTTCAGGACGACGTACAGGGCCTGGCGTGCCCGGTCGTCGTCCTCGGCGATGAAGAGGACCTCGGTGTCCCAGGCGTCCGCGTCCCCGTTGAGCCAGCGGGTGACGGTGCGCTGGAGGCCGTGCGGGCGGGCGGTGCGGGCGGCGTCGGCCGAGACGACGCGGTGGCCGGGGATGGCGTGCGGCCCGGTCACGTACCGCTCGGCGAAGCGGCGGAAGTACTTGGCGACGGTGGCCGCCGGGATCATGTACCCGTGCTCGCCCCGCTCGTCGGCCTGCGCCAGGATCCCGAGCAGCCGGTCGCTGCCCTCCTCCCGTACGCCCGCCCCGCTGAACCCGCCCCGCAGCCGCTGCCCGGAGTCGGCGCCCGCCCCGGTGAGGTCGATCTGCACCCGCTCGTCGCCCTCCCCGCCGGGCCCCCGGCAGACCCCGGTGAGCCACTGCCCGCCCGACTGGTGCTCGGGGAATCCGTCGACGAGGACCGTGGCGCCCCGGTAGTCGAGCGTGCGGTGCAGCGCGACCGGCGAGGGGAGGGGCGCGGGGTCGTCGAGGACGAGGACCGCGAGGTCGCCCTGCGCCTTGCCGAAGGGCGGCACCCAGTGGCCCGCCGCGACGGTCGCGGTGCGGTGCGGGGTGCGGGTGAGGCCCTGGAGCAGCGGGAACTCGACCTGCACGCGGTCGGGCCGCTGGCCCGTCGCGGGGTCGCGGATCACATGGGCGCAGGTGAGGACGCGGTCGGCGCCGAACAGCACCCCGGCACCCAGCACGTCACCGCTGCCCGAGGCCGCCCAGCGCCGCAGACGGACCCGCCAACTCGCGTGGTCCACCGGCAGGTTGACGCCCCCGCCCGCGTGTGCCGCGTCCCCCTCCATGCTTCCTCAGGGTAGGTGCGGGGACGGTCAAAGGCTCCTGGGCTGCAAGGTGGAGCAGGGGGAGGACCGCGCACGCAGGGAGCGCGGGGGAGCACACGCGGCGCACCGGCCCCACGGTCACCTGACGGCGTGCGGCCGGGGCCTACCCCTCGTACTCTTTCCAGATCCGCGGCGGCAGCACGTTGCCGCGCTCCGACTTCTTCCCGGCCACCCCCGAGAGCGGCAGCAGCTGTGGCGTGCCGGGCCGCAGCCGGAACAGTGTCACCGCCGTCGACAGGTCCTTCGAGAAGCCCGTGAACCAGGCGGACCTGAGCCGGTCCTGGTCGCCCGTGCGGCCCGCCGCGACGTCCACGCCGAGGCGCCTGCCCGCCGAGCGCAGGGCGTCGGCGACTTCCTGGGCCACCTGCGGGTCGAGGGCGCGGCGGGCCGAGGGCGGGGTGAGGCCGGGCAGGGTCTCGCCGTTCCTGACGACCTTCGTCACCGAGTACGGGTCGCGCCGCAGGCCGTCGTCGGCGAACGTCCCGTACGCGGTGGCCATGCGGATGGCGCTCGGTGTCGACGTGCCGATGGAGAACGTCGGCTCCAGACGGGCCATGCTCTGCCGCAGCAGCCCGGCCGCGACCGCGGTCCTGCGCACCATGTCCTGCCCGACGTCCTTGCCGAGGCGTACGTACGTGGCGTTGCCGCCGGACGCCAGCGCCTCCCGCAGCGTCGGCCGGTCCGGGTCGGGCTCGCCGCCGGCCCGGCGCAGCACACCGTCCGCCTCGTACCGGCTGTCGGCCAGGACGCTCCGGACCGCCCCGGCCGCGCGATCCCGCACGGGCGCCACCCCACCGGCCGCCGCCTCGTGCCCGGACACTCCGTGCTGCAACGCCGCGGCCAGCACGAACGGCTTGAACGCCGAGCCCACGGGGACGCCCGAGGTGTCGGCGTTGTTGGTGAAGTGCGTGGTGGCGTCGGGTCCGCCGTACAGCGCGACGAGCGCCCCGTCGGAGGGCCGCACGGACGCCGCGCCCACCTGCACGTGCCGGTCGGCCGACCGCTTCTTCGGGTCGAGGTCGCGCGCGACGACGCGGCGCACCGCCCGCTCCAGACGGCGCACCTTGCTCTTGTCGAACGTGGTGTGGATCTCGTGGCCGCCGTGCGCGAGGTCCTCGTCGGTGAGGCCGGTCTGCTGCTTGAGGTACCGGTTCGCGACGTCGACGAGGTAGCCGGTCTGGCCGCCGAGGCTGGTGGAGCGCGACCGGCTGCGGGGCTCGGGGAACGTCCGGTACTTCGCCCGCTCCTTCTCCGTCATCAGCCCGACCGCGACCTGCCGGTCCAGGATCCACGCCCAGCGCTGCCGCGCCCGCTCGTGGTTGGCGGCACTGACCGCCGGGTCGTACAGGTCGGCGCCCTTCAGCATGGCGGCGAGCATCGCCCCCTGGCTGGGGTTCAGCTCCTTCGCGGGGATGCCGTAGTAGGCGCGGGCGGCCGCCTCGATGCCGTTGGCGCCGCGCCCGAACCAGCTGGTGTTGAGATAGCCCTTGAGGATCTCGCCCTTGCTCTTCTTGCGGTCCACCTTCAGGGCGATGACGAACTCCTTGACCTTCCGCGTGACCGTCTGGTCCTGCGAGAGGTAGGTGTTCTTCACGTACTGCTGGGTGATGGTGGAGCCGCCCTGCGTCTCCCGCCCGCGCGCCATGTTCACGGCGGCACGGGCCAGGCCCGTGAGGGAGACCCCGGCGTCCTCGTAGAAGGTCTCGTTCTCGGCGGCGATCACCGCGGCCACGGCGGAGGGCGCGATCTGGTTCAGCTCCACGTTCTGCCGGTTGACGGCCCCGGTGCTGACCATCTGCGAACCGTCGGACCAGTAGTAGACGTTGGCCTCGCGGCGGGCCGCCGCGTTCTCGTCGGGAATGTCCACGCTGACGTACACGCAGACGAAGAGCGTGGCGACGGCGATGGCGAGAAGGCCCGTCGTGCCGAGGAGCTGGCGCCACGACGGGAGCCAGCGCCGGACACCGCTCCTCCCGGCGCGCGGGTAGTCCACGAACCGTCGCCGGCCGCGGCGACGCGTCTTCTTCCCCTGAGCATGTGTACCCATGCCGGAGGAGAGCGCGCCGCACGCGGCCGGGTTGGTCCGCGGCCGGTCAGCGGTACGTAACAGACCGCTCGTGAGCGCGGTGGGGAGACCGCGCGCGGCCGACGGGGGTCAGCGGACCTTGGTCAGCGCACCCTTGTTCTTGAGGACGGCGAGGCCGTTCGCCCAGAGCTGGTTGACGCGGGACCGCTCCTGCGCGTTCGGGTACGCGTTGGTGCAGGACGTGCCGGGGCCGCCGCCGGACATCAGCTCGCTGCACGGACCCGAGTAGTGGTCGGGAAGACCGAGCACGTGACCCGTCTCGTGCGCCGTCACACGCGTCGAGTTGTACTGCTGGTTCTGCCGGTAGTCCAGGAAGATGTACCCGCGGCCGTGTCCGTCGGTGGAGGCGTACGAGCCACGCGAGTCATTGCCCTCGCGGTACTGGAAGTTACCGGTCGAGCTGGTCTCCTGCAGCTTCACATTGCTGACCGAGGAGTTCCAGATCTGCGTGCTCTGGGCTATCTGGCTGCGGAAGCTGGGCGCCCGGCTGGTGTTGTACGTGACGGTGACGACCTGGATGCCGGGCTTCGCCGCCTGCTTCTCCAGCGCCGACTTCATGACGGCGTCGAAGAACTGCTTGTTGGCGGCCTGCTCCTCGGCCGACCCGACGTACGACGACGTGGTGTACGCCGACGAGGGCTTGACCGTCTCGGGTGCCGGCGCCGCGAACGCGGAGGGCGCGGCGGCCAGCGAGCCCACGAGGGCGGCCGAGCCGAGAACGGCGAGGATGCTGGTGCGGGATCTGTTCATGGGGGTGTCCCTTCCAGGGAAAGGCCGGTATCCGGTGGGCCCGGGATGTCCGGGCCGCCGGGACCGGAGGCCTGCGGGGTGCGACGTCCGGTCGGGGACGAGTATTCGGGGAACGGGGCGCGTTCGTACCGATGCCATTGGGCGATAACGTCAAAGCATCAACTGTTAGACGTACGCGCTTGGTTGCGCCGCGCGCGGACGCGCACTACCGCACGCGCCGGATCCGGTGGACGTCCCGCACGCACAGGTTGAGGAGGGTCGCGGCGACGATGATCCCCGTACAGACGGCGAGGACGGACCGGTCCGTGAACGCGGACGAGGCGAGCGCGACGACCAGGTAGCCGAGCGGGATCGCGAGGCGCTCGCCCACCTGATTGAAGGAGCTCATCCGGCCCAACTCCGCGTCGGGAACGTTCTGTTGGAACGCGGTCACCCAGGAGACGCCCGCGACGTCCAGGGTGACGCCCGCCAGCACCGCGGAGAGCAGCAGCCACGGCAGCGGCAGGCCGAGCGCGAGCGCCGCGAGGGGCAGCGCGAGCCCGGAACTCGCGGCGACGGCGACGACGAGCAGCCGCTCCGGTCTCCACCGCAGACACACCACGGTCCCCGCGAGGAGCCCCAGCGAGAACGCGCCCTGGACCAGCCCCCACGTGCGGGCCCCCGCGTACTCCTGCTCGGTGACAACGGGCCCGAGCAGCTGATAACCCGCGAGCCAGGCGGCGACGAGCACGGTCCCCGCGGCGGTGTACGTCCACAGCCACGTCCGCGACCAGAAGCCCGACCAGCCCTCCCGCAGATCGGCGAGCGCACTGCCCTTGGCGACCGGCGCACCGAGCCGCAGTCCCAGGAGCAGCAGTGCCGCGACTCCGAACGTCAGCGCGTCGAAGCCGAGCGCCCAGGCGGGCCCGCTCACGGCCACGACGATCCCCCCGGCCACGGGCCCGACGACCTTGACGGCGTTGGTGGGCAGCCGGAGCAGGGCGTTGGCCTGCTGCAACTGGTGCGGCGCGACGAGCTGGGTGACCACGCCCTGCGCGGCGGGCGTGGTGAAGGCGATCGCCACGCCCGACACGAAGCCGCAGACCGCGATGGCCCCGGTGCCCGCGTGCCCGGCGGCGACCACCAGGGCGAGGGCGCCCTGCCCGGCGGCGGCCAGCAGATTGCCGAGGAACAGCAGCCGGCTCCGGGACAGCCGGTCGGCGAGGACGCCGCCGACGAGCAGGAACACGACGGTCGGCACGGTGCTGGTGGCCAGCACGAGCCCGAGCGCACCGGCCCCGCCGCCCGCGCCGATCACCGCGTAGGCGAGGGCGAGGGGTGCCATCGCGGAGCCGGTCGCGGAGACGAGCTGGGCGAGGACGAAGCGGCGGAAGGCGGGGAGGCGGAGGGGGGAGGGGGTGACGGGTTCGGCCGGGGTGGCGGTGTCGTTCGTGGTCATGGTCCCCCGGGTCTCCTGGCGGTGCTGTGTACGGCCCGGCGGGCAGCATAGGTGGCGGTGCCGCCGTCACAACGCGGCGCCCCCGCGGGGGAATTACTTGACCCGGGTACGGCTTGCTGATGACAAGGGGCCGCGGAACCGCGGCCCGAGCCCACCCTCGGAGAGGCCCCGTGTCCAAATCCCGCACCCCCGCCCCGCCTACGACCCGCGCACGCTGCTCGCGGCCTCCCGTCTCGGCGTACTCGCCACGATCAAGAAGGACGGCCGCCCCCAGCTCTCCCCCGTCATGCCCTTCTACGACGCCGAGACGGACCTCCTCCACGTATCGATGACCGAGGGCCGCGCCAAGACGGCGAACCTGCGCAGGGACCCGCGCGCCACGCTGGAGGTCACGAGCCCCGACGGCCGCTCGTGGGCCACCGTCGAGGGCACGGCGACCCTGACGGGCCCGGGCACCGACCCCGACGGCCCCGAGGTGGAGGCGCTCGTGGCCTACTACCGCCGGGCCGCCGGGGAGCACCCGGACTGGGACGAGTACCGCGCGACGATGGTGGCCGACCGCAGGGTGCTGATGACGATGACGGTGGATCGCGTGTACGGCGAGAACCTCGGCTGAGCTCAGTCGCCGACGGCGCGCGGGGTGACGACCATCGGAATGTCGTCGGCGGCCCAGAGCACGAACCGCTCGACGGGCGTCACCTCGTGCCCCGCCACGGGCCGGAACCGGAACCGCTTCAGCAACACGGCCAGCGTCAACTGGGCCTCGACCATGGCGAGCCCGGCGCCCTCGCAGCTGCGCGGCCCGAGCCCGAAGGGCACGTAGGCGAACCGCGACCGCTGTGCCACCGCCTCCGGGGTGAACCGCTCGGGCACGAACTTCGCGGGCTCGGGCCAGTGGTCGGGGTTCATGTGCACGGCCCAGAAGGGATAGAAGACGGTGGTGCCGGCGGGAATCTCGTACGTGCCGTCGGCGCCGTCGAGGACCATGTCCTCGGTCGCCTCGCGGGCCCCGTAGGGCCCGGGCGGGTAGAGCCGCATGGACTCCTTCAGGACCATCTCCAGATACGTGAGCTCGCGCAGGTCCCCGTAGTCGGGCGCCGACCGCTCGCCGAGGACGCGGTCGAGTTCGGCGGCGACGCGCTCGGCGACCTCGGGGTGGCGCCCCAGCAGGTGCAGGGTCCAGGAGACGGCGACGCCGGTGGTGTGGTGGGCGGCCAGCATGGTCACCATGACGGTGTCGCGGATGCGGGCGGGAGTGGTGCCGGCGGCGAGGAGGGCACCGATGAGATCGCTCCGGTCGGCGCCCGTGTCGCTCTCCTCCCGGGCGGCGATGACACGGTCGACGGTGGAGCGCAGGTAGTCGAGGGAGGTCTGCTGCTCTGTGCCGTCGTCCCCGCTGAGCACGACTTCGAAGGCGTCGACGACGTCCTCGGCTCGGACGACCTCACTGCCGACACCGACACCGCCCAGTGCGTAGGCGCAGATCATGCGCAGGGAGAGCGCGGTCAGATCCTTCTGGAGGAGGACGGCATCTCCGCCCGCACCACCCCACCGCTCGGCGACCTCCTCCACCAGGGAGACGAACTCCCCGAAGTGCCGTTCGTGGGACGGCCGTCCGGCGAACACCTCCAACAGCACGCGTCGCCAGGGCCCGTGCTCCTCGGCCCCGATGACCTGAAGGTTCCCGGCTTCGCAGAGGGGCTCCAGGAATGCGAAGAGGGAGGCGGGACGCTCGTCGATACGGGCGGTCTGCTCCAGCACCAGCGGATCGGAGACGGACACCGCGACCCCCGCGCCCGGCAGCTGGAACCGTACGACGCCCCCGTACTCGGCGTGCAGCCGCAGCTGGTGGAGATGCAGCCCGCCCGCGTCCGAGATGGCCCCGGCCCCACCGTCGTCGCACCACTCGGGCCCTGGAATCGGCAGGACGTTCCCCATGGCGATACCTCCGTACTCCGACATGGTCCGGCATACTCCGTCGATCACTGTCGCCCTCAGGCCAACGAACCGCACGGGTAGGGCGCCAGGACGTTTTCGGCCAGTAAACTGCGCGCGCTCATAGGGATCACGGCAGTCTCGGAAAGGTGAGGAAGACCAGTGGCACACGGGGGATACCAGGGTTGGGGCCCGACGAACGGTCAGCCACAGGGAGGCGGCCCGCCGCCCCCGCACCCGGCCACGAACCACCCCCACGTCCCGCCACCGGCGTCCCCCTACACACCACCGCCGTCCCCCTACGTGCCACCGGCCCCCCACCCCCGACCGCAACCGCCCCGACGCCGCCGCACACTCTGGGGCTTCCTCTTCGTCTCCCCCCTCATCCCGGTGATCCGTTCCGCCCGCCGCCGTGCGGAGGCGATCTTCAACCGGCCGGGCCCGGGCCGCGTGGAGGACAGGCTGGTGACGCGGGTCCAGCTGTGGCGGGCGATCGCGGGCGCGGCGGCGACCCTGTACCTGATCTACACGTACGGGGCGGACGACGGCTGGAGCGGAGTCGCCAACGACGGGGTGGTGAAGCTGATCCTGGCGCCGCTGCTCCTGATCCTCACGGGCCCGCTGGTGGTGCTCGCCTTCATCCGTTACGCACCGGCCGACCAGCGGCACGTGCTGCGCTCCCGCCTCGGCGCGCCGCTGAAGGCGGTGGGCTGGTACGTGGGGATCCTGGCCGGCGTCGCCCTGGTCCTGGCGGGCAGCGCCCTGCTCCTCAAGCAGAACTACGGCACGCTCCTGAACGGCCTGGTGGCCCTGGCCCTCCTCATCGGCCTGATCTGGCTGCTCCCCTTCCTCGCCTTCGCGTCCGCGTACGCCGCGCGCTACGCCTTCAACACGGCGAACGTGCACGCGGCGCTCCCGGCGGCACTCACCGTCGTACTCGTCTGGGAGCTGATGCTCTGCAGCGTCGCGCTGGAGGGCGGACTGCCGCACGGCCCGCCGGCGGCGCAGTGGGGTGCGATCCTGGGCGGCCCGGTGTCGGTGACGGCGGTGGCCCTGTGGGAGCTCCACCGGATGAGCACCCGGCACGGAGTACGAATTCGCGCCTGAACAAGGGAGTTGAGTGCCGTGAGGGGGCGCTTTTTTCTCTGTTGCTGCTGATACTGCGGGCATGAACATAGTTACGGCCCGTGTGGGGACACGGGGATTACGCAACCCGGTGTCGGTTTAGCGTGGTTACTGACAGAGGGGGTCTCGGTCCATGCTGAACAACTCCGTGATCCTGGTCGTCGACGACCACAAGGACACCCTGTTCGCACTGGAGAGTGCGCTGGCCCCACTCGGCTACCCCTTGGTGAGCGCCTCCAACGGCGACGACGCCCTGCGCGTGATCCTCCGCGGGAACGTGGGCCTGATCCTCCTGGACGTCCGCATGCCGGGCGTGAGCGGCCTCGACGTCGTCCGCTACGTCCGCCGCCTGGAACAGACCCGCGCCATACCGATCGTCCTCCTCACGGGCTTCGACGTCAGCAGGGAGATCTCGGCGGCGGCGTTCCGCCTGGGCGTGGCGGACGTGGCCCTGAAACCGATCGACCCCCTCACCCTCCGCACGAAGGCGCGCTACCTCTTCGAGACGTACGGCCAGCTCAGATCGATGCAACGGGAGATCGAGGACTTACGCGCCCAGCTCAAGTCGGGCATCATCACGTCCAGGTCGCTGAACGACGGCGCGAGGGACGAGGCGTGACCGCACACGACGGGGCCCCTGGCCGTCCCACCGCGGGCCCTGGCCGTCCCACCGCGGACCCTAGGCGTCCCGCCGGCGCACCATCTCGTTGATCCAGACGGGTGCGAACGGGGACGTGCACCCCGGTGACGTCGGGTAGTCCTTGAGCACTTCCAGCCGCTCGCCGATGTCCAGCGCACGGGGACGGTACTCGGCGTGCGTGATGCCGATCTGGGCGAGGCAGGTGTTCATCGCCCACTGCGGACGCTCGGGGGCGTCCTTCATCTCTCGCTCGATGACGTCGAGCAACCCAGCGAGGTCGAGCCCTTCGGGCCGCTTCGTGACGCGTTCGGCGGTCAGTGCCCAGCCGGCGCTCGCGACCACCGGATCCGGATCGTCGAACCAGGCGAGCCGCAGCTCCTCGGCGTGCGGGCTCTTCTTCACCACGTAGTTCACGAGCCAGTCGTGCACCTTGGGGGTGCGCGCCTCGCGCACCATCGCGTCCAGCTCGTCGTGCCCGAACGCTTTCGGGCGGCAGATCAGGAGCGCGAGCAGACGCGCCGCGCTGTCCTTGGTCGCCCAGAGCCCGCGTGCGAGCTCCTGCTGCGTCTTGAGCCGCTTGGCGAGGGCACGCAGCTTGCCCAGGTTCACACCGTGGTCGTCACCGTGCTTCTCGTTCACCGCGCGCACCTTCGGGTCCGCGAGCGCGCCGAGCTCTGCCATCACCTCGGCGACCGTCACGCCGGTCGACCCTGTCCGGTCCACCTCGGCCCTCCTGTCCGTTCCGTACGGGATCCACCGTACGGCGACACAGGGGCCAGGGTGAGGAAGGCGGGCGGTCAGGGCGGCGCGGAGGGCCCTTAGGCAACGGGAGGACCCCTTAGGGCAACGCGAGGCCCCTTAGGGCACCGCCTGTGACGGAACGGAGACGTCGCGGGAGACCGCCCGTAACTCCGTGAGAGCTACAAATAGTTCAGACCGCACAGACACCCGCCACTCCCCCGGGGGACACCATGAAGAAGATCCGCCCCACCGCTCTCGCCGCCGTCACCGTCGCCGCCGCCCTCTCGCTCACCGCCTGCGGCGGCAGCGACTCGGGTTCCGACACGTCCTCGAAGGGCTCCGCGTCCTCCTCCTCGAACTCGTCCTCCGCGTCCTCGAAGAACGGGTCCGGCGAGGACATCAAGGCCGAGGCGGCGGGCAGCGCGTCGAAGGCCGGGGCCAGGGTCACGTTCTGCAAGACGGCGGACCTGGCGATCGACGCGCAGGACGCCGCGCCGGACGAGAACACGGGCCGGATCGACATCACGATGATCAACCGCGGTTCGAAGACCTGCTCCGCGACGGGCTTCCCGGGCGTCGACATCAAGGACGAGGACGGCACCTCCAGCCCGATCGAGCGCGGCCAGGCCCAGCCCCGCGTCACCACCCTGAAGCCCGGCGACGCCGCCGTCTTCAACCTGGCCTACGAGATCGACAACAGCGGCGAGAGCCTCGCGTCCCCGACCCACATCCTGGTGACGCCCCCGAACGAGACCCACACCGTGACCCTGAACTGGCCGACGGGCGCCGGCGCGATCAAGGGCGCGTACACCGACGTCCAGGTCTACCCGACGCACAACACCAACTAGGCCCGCGAGCGCACGGATCCGTCCGTCAGACCAGATGCTCGATGGTCGCTCCACCCCACCGATCGGCCAGATACTCCGCGACCAGTCGACGGTGACACTCGTGCGGTTCCTTCTCGCTGCAGAGAAGGACCGCATTGGTGACCAGTTCCTGCGGGACGGTCTCCGACACCCTCCGCTGTGTCATGAGGTCGAGGAACTTCTCCTCGTAGGCCGCCCAGCCGGAGCCGTGTTTCTTGAGGTCGTCCAGGATGGGCTGTGTCGGAGCCAGGTCGGGACGGTGGACGTACGCCATTCCGCACAGTTCGCGGAGGAAGTACTTGAGGTCGTCGCGCTTGGCGAAGCCCGCCAGTTGCGACACGTTGTTGAGCCGGACGTCGACGAGGGTCGACGCGCCGGAGTCCCTCAGCAGACCGAAGAACTTCTCCGCGGGTTTTTTCGTGAAGCCGATCGTGTAAATCTTCATACGTCCGCCGTCCGGTTCGCGGGTGAGTCCTGTCTGACGTAGGCGATGCGTTCTTCCTGACGGCTCAAGGCCTCGTCCAGACGCTCGGCCGGCGTGCGGAACAGCTCCGGTTCCGCGAGGCCGAACTTGGTCATGAGGCGTTCCATCGCCGCGTCGTGGCTCTCCACCCGCCCGTCGCCGTGAATGTGGTGGACAGAGGCACCGCCCTCCGCCAGCACTCGCGAGACGAGCACCGTGCGGTGGCAGTTCAGGGGTTCTCCCTCGGTGCACATCACGGCGATCCGCTCGGTCGCCGCGCCTTTGGTCAGGCGCTCGATGCCCGACCGGAACTTGCGGGTCCGGGCGAGACGGCCGTACTGGACCCGCCCGTCGACGTAACAGGTCGCGTCGTCCGTGCGCGCGCCGAGCTCCTCGCCGAGGAAGACGTACTTCATGCCGGCCTCGCGCAGCGCGGGCTCGATGGACTTCCGGTTGAAGTGCGGCGCGAACTGGCTGGCGGGGACCGACCGCACGTCCGCGACGGCCGTGACGCCGTTGCGGCGCAGCAAGTCGATCAGCGTGGGGAGTTCGTGGTTGGAGTGACCGATCGTCATCAACATGTCGGAGCTCATCCGTCGCTGCCTGGTTCTGTAGTGCGTTCTGTGGTGCGACGTTCGATTATGGCCGCCACCATCTTATAGAAGTGTCCCTTAAACTCTTCGCCCAAGCTCACGGTCAGGAAAGACTCGGATAACTCATAACTTCCGACGCCCAGCGCCCGAAACCTCTCCTCGTACACGGCGTCGGTCACCTTGAGTATGTACGTGGCCCCCGCATGGCGAAACTTTGCCCGTACCTCAAGGTCCCTGTTCGCGTCATAGGGCCGATCCACCTCAACGGTGACAGCTTTAACTCTGATCAACTTGAGGGAGTTCAGCAGCGCGAATTCCTGCTCGACGGCGACTCGATCGTTGAGCCCTTTCCGGGTGCTGTCCTCGCTGTTCACCCACAGATGCTTGGGCCTCTGCTCAAGCCGACGTAAATCGTCCCACCCGACACGCCCCCGCTTCTCCCACTGGCTGCCGGGGTCGAGTATCCAGTTCTCGGTCTGGAACCCGAACCTCTTGGGCCTGAGGAGCCGCACGGAAACGACGTCGAGTATGCGCGGCTCCGCACCGTTTCGATACCGTCTTTCCGCCTCCGAGACTTCATGTCCCGGCCGACTGCTCACGGGCCGCACCCACAGATTCGACTGGATGTCGATTCCGGCGATGCACCGCCCATTGTGCTTCCGGGAATTCGCCAGACAAACGAGCTCTTTGGTGGTCGGCACTCGTCCCCCCTGGGAAATGTAACCTTGACCTTGCCCCACAGTGCGGCGCCGTTCCGTCCCGATGGGAGAAGGGCCCTCAGCGTTGACTGTCAGCCCACACCGGGAAGCACCGGTTCGGCCCAGCGCCGCGTCAGTATCGCGGCTGGTGATCCAGACTTTCCAGGTTTCATCTGCCCTGCGCATGGGGGGACTTGAACAGCGCGCCGGACGCGGGTCCAGGGCGCGGCCGACGCCCTCCTCGATCGCGGGGCGGGCGTACCGTGGCAGCGTGGCAAACGACGACCTTGGGCGAACTCTCCGACGTCTGCGCCGCCTGGCCTCCCTGACACAAGAGGAACTGGCCGAGCGCTCCGACGTATCCGTTGACGTGATCCGGCAGCTTGAGCAACGGCGTAAGCACTCGGCGCGCCTGCCGACGCTGCACGCCCTGGCGAACGGCCTCGGCGTGGAACTGACGACGCTCCTCGGAGATCCTCCGGCCGTCTCGGCGACAGGAGAGAACGACGGGCCACGCTTCGTGGCGGTGCGCCGCGCCATCATGCCGGCGCTGTGGGGCCCGGAGCCGAAGCCGCCGGAGCCCGGCTTCTCGCTGGACGCCCTGCGCGAGCGGATCGCGGAGGGATGGACCCAGTATCACGCGGCCGAGTTCGACACGGTGATGAAGGCACTGCCGGACCTGATCTCGGATGCGCGGGCGGCCGCGGCGTCGAGCAACGACGACGATCGCGGGGCCGGTTTCGCAGCGCTGGGCAAGGCCCTCCAGCTGGCCGGGCACGTCGCCGTACGCATGGGGAAGACGGACCTCGCGCTCATCAGCCTGGAGCGCGCCATAGAAGCCGCGGGGCGATCGTCCGACGCCCTGCTGCGCCCCATGGTCGTCAACTCCGTTGCGTGGACGTACCAGCGGCAGGGCCGTCTCAGGGATGCCCTGAGCATCGCCCTGCACGCGGCGGACGACACCAAGGACTGCGGGCACACGAGCACGGCCGACGGCTTGAAGGTCTGGGGTGCGCTCACCATGTCCGCCGCCACGTCGGCCGCGCGCGGCAACGACTATGAACGGGCGGCCGCGTTGATGGCGCAGGCCGAAAGAGAAGCCGCGCGCGTGGGCAAGCTGCCGGAAGGCAGTGACAGCCGCATGGTCAGCGTGTTCAGCCCGTCCTCGGTGCGTATCGAGCGCGTCCGGCTGGCCGTCCAGTACGGCCGCCCTGAGGAAGCCCTGGAGCTGGCCGCGGGGATGCGGCTGAGCAAGGACACCCCTCCGTCCTGGCGCACGTGGCTGCTCCTGGACGTGGCCCGGGCCCACACGGACCTCGGGAACGCGGCAGAGGCGGTGAAGTCCCTGGAGTCGCTGCGCCGGGTGGCTCCGACCTGGATGCAACACCACACGTTGGCCGTAGCCATCGTGCGTGACCTGTGGTCGCTCCCCAACCACCCCGCAGGACTGCGCCCGTTGGCCGAGTTCCTTGGGGTCGCTGCGTAGTCGCCGCGTGATCCCCGGTTAACGTCGCAAAAGTAGGACGCCACATCCCTGTCACGCTGCGTAGTGAGTCGATTCCATAGGCGTGAGATCGCCGATGGCCGCGCGGAGGGCCCTCGGTGCACGGCCGACCGAAATGGAGTCCACATGGCAGGGATCACGGACCGAGCCTGCGACGCGGGAACCAGCGAAGCGCCGAAACTGCTGAGCGCCGCGTTCGACTGGCTGGCGCGCGCTCAGGCCGCGCCGCGCCATGCCCAGCGCGAGTGGACGGAACGAGGCATCGCGCTCCTGCCTCTGGGGACGCGGTTCAACTCGGTGCATCTGCCCGCCCCGCTCGTGCACCTCGCCGCCGGGACCAGCGACCTGCACGTCGTGACCCGCACGTTCGCCGAGCTGCTCGACGGCCCGGTCATCCACAACCACCCTCAGAACGGGTACTACGCGCTCGTGGCGTGCACCCCGTGGCGGCCCTGGTCGCAGCAGTACCCCGAGGCCCCCATGCTCGGCGCCGGCCACTTCCTCTCCGTCCCGGCCTCCGACCTCACCGGCCCGACCGGCCTGTACTGGACGGTGCGCCCCCGCATCGTCGGCGACCTGTGCGCCGTGCCGTCGGTCGCGGCGCTCGTCCACATGGCCCGCGACCCGCGACGGGCGGGCGCACGATGAATGCCCCCAGCGGACGGGCGGTCTTCGCGATGTCCAGCCCGGAGGCGACAGTGGCTCTGCTGACCAGCCGACTCCGTGGGCACACACCGGGCTGCCCCGACTGCCGCACCGAGGAGTGCGAGGAAGGCGTACGCATGCGCCGCGCGCTGCGGGCCGTGCGGTCCCTGCTCAAGGAACCCGAGCCCCCCGCTCCACCCCGACCCGACAGGAGACGCCCCATGGGCACGCTGACCAACGGCCGCACCACGATCCCCTACGACAACTGGACCGCCCCGCACCTCAACTGGCGCAAGGCGGGCCGCACCGACCTCGACCCGATCCTGAAGGACTGCGTGATCCTCGCCGAGGCCCCGCCCGCCAAGAACCACCCGCATCACGGCATCCCGGACGGGACGCGGATGATCGCGATCAGCGACGACAAGGACCCGGCCGCTCCGGTGCTCCTCATGAGCCGCGTGGAGATGACCGAGTTCTTCGACGGGGTGATCGCGGGTGACTTCGACGAGTTCCGGGCGACGAAGGACGAGCTCGACGCGGCAGCGGCCACAACCTGACCCGGACACCGAGGCGTACGACGTGCGCAAGGCACCGCCCGACAATGGCCGTTCGCTGAGCAGCGGCCCGATCTGCTCCGAGCACGAGGGGCCACCGACGCGCACCATCCGCAGCTCGGCGGGCTCCAGCATCTGCCCGGTCTGCACCCCCCTCGGACCGACCCCGGCAGGCACCGCCGCGATCGTGCGCCGCCAGAACCTGATCCTCGACAGTCCGTACTGGCGTCACAGCGGACCGTGCACCTGACCGGACGCCCGCAAACGCACACAACGAAGGCCCAGGCCCGGAGACTCACTCCGTGACCTGGGCCTTCGCCATTCCGATCTTGTGCCCCCGGCAGGATTCGAACCTGCGACACCCGCTTTAGGAGAGCGGTGCTCTATCCCCTGAGCTACGAAGGCGGGGTCCTGCACGGACCGCGGCAGCGGTCCCTGGACAGGGTAGCGGATGAGGGTGCGGCCGTCGGCCCCCCGGGGGCTGCCGGTGAGGGGCGACGGCCTTGGCGGGGCGTCAGGCGGCGGGTGTCGCCGTCGGTGGGGCGAACTTCATCGGGGTGATCTGCTTGACGTCGTAGCGGGCCCGCATGCGGCGTACCGCCTCCGGGTCCACCGAGTCGCCGCCCGCCGCCCAGATCTCCGCTATCTCCTCGAAGTACGCCTCGTGCTCCGGTGACGGGTTGCTCTGGAAGAGCATACGGACCGGGCTGTCCGTGGCGTTGCGGAACGCGTGCGGGGTGTTGGGCGGTACGAACATGCTGCTGCCCGCCGGGGCGCGGACCACCCGGTCGCCGTCGGACGACTCCCAGTCCAGCCAGTCGTCCGTACGTTCCGTGGGCTCGAAGGCGAGGAGCTCCAGCTCGCCCTCCAGGATGTAGAAGAACTCCTCCGCACCCTCGTGGTAGTGGCCGCCCGTGTCGAACCCGGGCGGGACCACCACCTCGAAGATCGACGCGGACGAACCCTGTGCCCCGGTGGCCTTGAAGGTCACTTCCTGCGCTTTCGTGACCAGCTTGCGGCCCTCGCCCGGCAGGCGGATGAGGTCACTCATGCGATCGACTCCTTGCGTGAGCAGAGCAGTACGGGAATGTAGTGATCGCTGACAGGGTATGACCCTTACCTCAAGGCTTGCTCGGGTCTGCCGCAGGTGTGGGGGCGAGGGCGGATACGGGTGCGGGCTACTCCGTCACCAGGTCCACCTGGATGTTCCCGCGCGTCGCCTTCGAGTACGGGCAGAACGCGTGCGTCTTGCGCAGGAGCTCCTCGCCCGCCGCGCCCTGCAGGTGGTCCGGGAGCTCCGCCCGCATGACCACGGACAGGCCGAAGCCGCCGTCCGTCTCGTCCTTGCCGATGCTGACCTCCGCCGTCACCGACACGTCGGACACGTCGATCTTCTCCTGGCGCGCGATGTTGCCCATCGCGCTGGCGAAGCACGCGGCGTACCCGGCGGCGAAGAGCTGCTCGGGGTTGGTGCCCTGGTCGTTGCCGCCCAGCGCCTTCGGGAAGCCGAGCGGCAGGTCGAGCTTGCCGTCGGAGCTGACGGCGCGGCCCTCGCGGCCGTTGGCGGTGGCTACTGCGGTGTACAGCGCGTCCATGGGGATCATCCCGTTCTTGTCGTTGTGGCTGCCTGGCCTACGACTGCCTGGCTACGAGTGTGAGTGTTGCACGCTATTTAGTTGTGCACAACTTAATTGGGTGCGGGGAGGGTCGATGTAGGCTGGAATCCATGGACGACGAGGACCTTCTCCGGCTCGATCAGCAGATCTGCTTCTCGCTGCACGCCGCCGCCCGCGCCTTCAACGGGGTATACCGGACCCTGCTCAAGGACCTCGGCCTGACCTACCCGCAGTACCTGGTCATGCTCGTCCTCTGGGAGCACGACGAGCTGCCCGTCAAGAAGATCGGCGAGCGGCTGCGGCTCGACTCGGGCACCCTCTCGCCGCTGCTCAAGCGGCTCGAAGCGGCCGGGCACGTCGAGCGGCGGCGGAGCGCCGAGGACGAGCGCTCCGTCACCGTGCGGCTCACGGAGGAAGGGCGCGGCCTGCGCGAGAAGGCTCTCGCCGTGCCCCGCGCTCTCGCCGACTCCACCGAGCTGTCGGTCGAGGACGTACGGGATCTGCGCGCCCGGCTCGATCAGCTCACGGCCGCCCTCGACGGGGCCAGGCTCACGAGCTCTTGAGCCCGACGGGGAACACCCTCTCCGCCGTCGTCACCACCGCACACTTCCCCGCCGCCCACCGCAGCGCCATCGCGTGGTCGTCCGCCGAGAAGTCCGCCACCGCGTCGGCCACCACGAACGCCTGGACGTCCTGCATCCACGCGTCGCACGCCGTCATCAGGACGCCGATGTGCGCGTAGACGCCGGTGATGACCAGCTGGTCGCGGCCCTGCTCGCGCAGGCGCTCCAGGAGGTCCGTGCGGACGAAACCGCTGTACTTCCACTTGGTCAGGACCGTCTCGGCGGGTGCCGGGCCGATCTCCGCGGCGATCGCCGCCGCCTCCGCGTCGTCGGGCAGGCCCGGCCCCCAGAAGTCCTGCTGGAGGCCGCGTTCGGCGGGGGACTGGCCGCCGGGCTGCGCGGTGTGCAGCACCGGGATGCCGAGGCGGTCGGCGGATCTCTTCAACTCGGCCACGTGGGAGAGGAGTTCCGGTACGGGGGAGGCCTTGCGGTCGTACGCCGAGAGGAAGTAGTTCTGCAGGTCGTGCACGAGCAGCACGGCGCGGGACGGGTCGACCTTCCAGTCGACGCGGTTCGCCGGCAGCTCGTCGGGCGACGGCATCGGGTAGGGGGTGATGGCGGGGAGGGCCATGGTGCGGCGGTTCCGTTCAGGGGTGGGGTGCAGGGGTGGGGTACCAGGTGCGGGGCTGTCAGGACGGCGTCGGTGTCGACGCCGCCGCCCTCAGCGCCTTCTTCGAGATCTTGCCTACGCCCGTCTGCGGGAAGACCTCCACGAACTCGACGCGGTCGGGCACCTTGTACGAGGCGAGTCCACGCTCCCGTACGAACTTCCTGATCGCGGCGGGCCGCATCGGCTCCGCGTCCGCGCGCAGGATCACGTACGCGCAGGTCCGCTCGCCCAGGTATGCGTCCGGCTCGGCGACGACGTTCGCGTCGTGCACGGACGGGTGGGCGAGGATGTGGTTCTCGACCTCCTCCGCCGCGACCTTCTCGCCGCCCCGGTTGATCTGGTCCTTCGCCCTGCCCTCCACGACGAGGTGCCCGGTCCCGGTCAGGCGCACCACGTCGCCCGTGCGGTAGAAGCCGTCGTCCGTGAAGGAGCGGGCGTTGTGCTCGGGGGCCCGCCAGTAGCCGCGGATCGTGTAAGGGCCGCGCGTCAGCAGGTGACCCGTCTCGCCCTCCGGCAGGTCGTTGTCCTCGTCGTCCACGACGCGGATCTCGTCGTCCGGCGAGATCGGGCGGCCCTGCGTGGTGACGATCGTCTCCGGATCGTCGTCCAGGCGGGTGTAGTTGACCAGGCCCTCCGCCATGCCGAAGACCTGCTGCAACGTGCAGCCCAGCGCGGGCTTCACCCGGCGCGCCGCCTCCTCGCTGAACTTCGCGCCGCCGACCAGGAGTACGTCCAGGCTGCTCAGGTCGTACGCGGTGGCGGGCGCCGCCTCCGTCCAGAGGAGGGCGAGCGGCGGGACGAGGCCGGTGATGGTGACGCCCTCGGACTCGATGAGGGGGAACGCCGCCTCGGGGCCGGGCTGCGGGCAGAGCACGACGCGGGCGCCCGCGTACAGCGCGCCGAGCGAACCCGGCGACGAGAGCGGGAAGTTGTGGGCCGCGGGGAGAGCGACCAGGTAGACGCTGTCCTCGTCGACCGCGCACAGCTCGTTGGAGCCGCGCAGGGAGTAGATGTAGTCGTCGTGGGTGCGCGGGATCAGCTTCGGTACGCCCGTACTGCCGCCGGAGAGCTGGAGGAACGCCAGGTCGGAGGGGGCGGGCGGGGAGGCGATCGGGTCGGTCGGGTCCGTGGCCACGTCCGACAGCGCCTCGAACGGGCCCGCGTCGCCCTCCGCCACGAACACGTGCCGCAGCGTCGGGATCTCGTCGACCAGCTTCGCCGCGAGACCGCGGTGGTCGAAGCCGCCGACCTGGTGCGGGATGACGTACGCGGCGGCCTCGGTGAACTCGCAGAAGTAGCGGATCTCCGTCTCGCGGTGCGCGGGCAGCGCGAAGACCGGGAGCGCGCCGACGCGGAACAGCGCGAAGACCGTCTCGAAGAACTCGGCGATGTTGGGCAGCTGGACGACCACCCTGTCGCCCTTGCCGATCCCGCGCGCCAGCAGGCCGGCGGCCAGACGGTCGGCCCTGCGGTCCAGTTCCCCGTACGTCCAGCGGCGCGCCGGCGTCCCGCCGGTGCCCGGGTCCACGATCGCCACGCGGTCCGGGTGCTCGGCGGCCCGGTCGCGCAGCATCCCGCCGAACGTCTCGCCCCGCCACCAGCCCGCGGCGCGGTAGCGCTCCGCGAACTCCCGCGGCCAGGTGGGCGCGTCCACCCCATCCGAAAGGCTCACAGCTCCGCCCCCACCGCGTTCAGGAACGTACGGAACTTCGCGCCCGTCTCCGCGGTCTCCGCCGCCGGGTCCGACGCGGCGACCACGCCCGCGCCCGCGTACAGCCGCAGGCTGCGCTCCTCCGCCTCGGCGCAGCGGATCGTCACGACCCACTCGCCGTCGCCGTTCGCGTCGCCCCAGCCGACCACGCCGGTGAAGAAGCGGCGGTCGAACGGTTCCGTCTCGCGGATCACCTCGCGCGCGGTCGCCGTGGGCGTGCCGCACACCGCGGGTGTGGGGTGCAGCGCGCAGGCCAGTTCGAGGGCCGAGGTGTCGGGCGAGACGAGGGTGCCGGTGACCGTCGTGGACAGGTGCCACATGGTCGCTGTGCGGACGAGGGTGGGGCGGGCGGGGACCGTCAGATCCGTGCAGAAGGACGCGAGCGCCTGGTGCACGCCGTCCACCACCACGGAGTGCTCGTGCAGGTCCTTGGCCGACTCCAGGAGCGCGGCGGCGCGGCGCACGTCCTCGGCGAGGTCGTCGCTGCGCGGCGTCGAACCGGCCAGCGGGTTCGCCACGACCTGGTTGCCGTGGCGCGAGACGAGGAGTTCGGGGCTCGCGCCGATGAGGGTGCGTCCTGGGGCCGTCGGCAGCGCGAAGGTGTAGCCGGAGGGGTCGCGGCGGGCCAGGCGCTGGAGCATCGCGGGGAGGTCCAGCGGGGCGGGCGCGGTGAGTTCGAGGGTGCGGGCGAGGACGACCTTGCTGAAGTCGCCGCGCCACATGCGGTCCACGGCGGCGGCGACACCCTCGCCGTACTCCTCGGGGGAGGGCACCGGACGTATCCGCCAGCCGGTGGCGTCGGCCGTCTCGACGGGCAGCGCGATCAGGGGGTCCGCGGCCAGCGGGGGCGCGGTGCGCAGGGCCGCGGGGACGGTGAGTGCGGCGGGCGCGGTGTGGTCGAAGGGGACGGCGCCGAGGACGTACGGCTCGCCGACCCCGGTGCGGCGGGCGTCGGCCAGGGTGGCGGCGACGCGCTGCGGCAGCGGCCGGTCGTCGTGCGGGACGTGCGCGTGCACGCCCTCGGCGAGCAGGGTGCGGGTGGGCGTCGCGAGGAACCGTTCGCCCTGGGTGTAGGCGGCGAGGAGCGAAGTCGCCGCTCCGACCACGGGGTTGGCCTGCTCGGCGGTCGTGACGGGCGGGGTGGGCTTCTCCTGCGTGGTGGCGTTCGCGCGCGGGGCGTGCTCGTCGTGCGTGGCGACCTCGGGTGCCGTCGACACAGTGGCTCCAATTCTCGGGTGGGGCACGGGTGTGTGCGGGGAGGAGGAAAAGGGGGTGGGGGGAGGAGGGGTGACCACGCTCCCGCCCGGGGGTCAGCGCAGCGTTGCTCCGCCGTCCACGTACAGCTCCTGCAGCGTGATGTGGCGGGCGCGGTCCGAGGCGAGGAAGACCACCGCGTCGGCGATGTCGTGCGGGGTGGCGATACGGCCGAGGGGGATGCCGGTGCGGTACGTCTCCAGGTTGCCGTCGAGCACCCCGGCCGGCGCCTCCGCCGCCGAGTCGTCGGGCCAGAGCGCGCGCTGCATGGCCGTGTCCGTCGTACCGGGCGCCACGACGTTGCAGCGCACGCCGCTGCGCGCGATCTCCAGGCCGAGGCATTTGGTGAACGCGGCGGCCGCCGCCTTCGACGCGGCGTACGCGGCCATGCCGGTACGGGGGATGCCCGCGGCGTTGGAGCCGACGGTGACGATGCAGCCGGAGCCCCGCGCCGTCATGTGGGAGGCGGCGGCGCGGGACGTGTGGAAGACGCCGGTGGCGTTCACGGCGAAGGTGTCGGCCCAGTCGGCGTCGGTGAGTTCGGCGACGGCGGAGCCGCGGAGGATGCCCGCGACGTTCACGAGCAGGTCGAGGGCGCCGTGGTCACGGACGATGCCGTCGATCACCGACGTCACCGCGGCGACGTCGGTGACGTCCATGACCCGGGGAGTGACCGTGCCGGGGAGGCCTCTCGACGCGGCCGACAGTTCGTCGACGCCGTGCGCGTCGCGGTCCGTGGCGACGACGTGTGCGCCGCGGGCGGCGAGCGCGGCGGCCACCGCGGCGCCGATGCCCTGGCCCGCGCCGGTCACCAGAGCCGTACGCCCGGCGAACTCGCCCTCGGCGTGCGGCTCGTTCGGTATGTGCTCAGGCATGGTGTGAGCCACCTCCCCCAACTCGTTAGGTAAGGCTAACCTAACGTACGAGCTCTGGGGGGAGGTTTGCGGGGTCGATCTTCGGCTTAGGTGAGGCTTACCTTATAGCGGGAGTGCGTGCCGAGGGGTCAGGACTTTGGGCCTGTCGCCGTCCGTCGCCCCTGTGCTACCTTCCGAGTGGTACGTGTGAACGCCCAGTCCTGGGTGCCCGTACCGTCCCCCCTTCTCCCGGTTCACCGGGGCCGGGATCTCTCAGGTCGCCTTCTGTGTGCGGCCCACTCAGTTCTCCGTACCGCTGATCGGACACTCGCGCAGCGGTTTCTCTCCGCCCGCCGTACGGGACGTGGTCAATGCCGTCCCGCCGGGCCCTCTTCTTCGCATGTCGCGAAAGGACCCTCATCATGACTGCCACCACCGTCGAGCAGCCTTCGCGGGCTGCCACTGAAAGCTCAACCGACCACGCCTGCACGGGAGTTCTCGACCTCGTCCGTGAAGGGCGCGGGTTCCTCCGGGGCGCCGGCTGCCTGCCGGGCGACGGCGACGTCCAGGTGCCCGCCTCGCTCGTACGCCAACTCGGCCTGCGCTCGGGCGACTTCGTCGAAGGGGTCTGCGGGAAGCCCCGCGTGCTCGCCGGGGTCGAACGCGTCAACGGGCGCGCCACCGGAACCCTGCGCGGGCGGCCGCGGTTCCGTGACCTCACGCCGCTGCACCCCCGCGAACGGCTCCGTCTGGAGACCGAGGGCGGGCCCGTCGCCGGACGGCTCGTCGACCTCGTCGCGCCCGTCGGCAAGGGGCAGCGCGGGCTGATCGTCGCCCCGCCCAAGACCGGCAAGACCGTGCTGCTCCAGCAGATCGCCGCCGCGGTCGCCCGCAACCACCCCGAGTGCCACCTCATGGTCGTCCTCCTCGACGAGCGGCCCGAGGAGGTCACCGACATGCGGCGCTCGGTCCACGGCGAGGTGCTCGCCTCGACCTTCGACCGGCCCGCCAAGGAGCACATCGCCCTCGCCGAACTCGCCGTCGAGCGCGCCAAGCGCATGGTCGAGGACGGGCGGGACGTCGTCATGCTCTTCGACTCGCTGACGCGGCTGTGCCGTGCGTACAACAACGCGGCGACCGGCAGCGGACGCACCCTCAGCGGCGGTGTCGACGCGGCGGCCGTGCAGGGGCCGAAGCGGCTCTTCGGTGCCGCGCGCCTCGCGGAGGAGGGCGGCTCCCTGACGATGCTCGCGACCGTGCTCGTGGACACCGGGTCGCGCGCCGACGACTACTACTTCGAGGAGCTCAAGAGCACAGGCAACATGGAGCTCCGGCTCGACCGCACCCTCTCCGACCGGCGCGTCTTCCCCGCCATCGACATCACTCCTTCCGGTACGCGCAGGGAGGAACTCCTCGTCGACGAGGCCGAGTTGAATGCCGTGCGCGGGCTTCGGCGGGCCCTGCACGGCAGGGAAGGGCACGGCAGGGAAGGGCAGGGTTCCTTCGAAGCGCTGCTCGACCGGATCCGCAGGACGCCCAGCAACGCCGCCTTCCTGCGGCAGGTGCGGCAGACCGTGCCCGGGGCGCTGCCCCGCGCCGAGGACGCTACGGCCGCGTGACGTGCACGCGGTAGTCCCCGTCGTCCGTCACCCCGGCCACCGTGACCCGCACCCCCGTCTTGCGGTCGGTGAAGGTCTCGCCGACGCCGTACGTCGCGTCGGAGAGCTCCGCGTGGACGTTGGGGCGGCGCGTGCAGCCGCCGCTGTCGGGTGTCGCGTCGGAGACCGTGACCGGGCCGTGGCCGGTATCGACCTCCGCGTCCACGCGGTAGACGAGGACGCCCGGCTTGCAGACCGCCTCGTCGTTGCCGCCGCGGGTGCGGGCCTCGATCGCGTACCCCGTCTTCTCGCCCAGTGGTGCGAACGCCAGCTTCGTGCCGCCTGGACGGGCCAGCGGGGACAGGACGTGCTCGGTCGTGCCGGAGCTCGCGGCGCAGCCGACCTGGTCGTCGTCGAGCCAGCCCAGCTTCCACTTGTGCCAGGCCAGCAGGTCGTTGTTGGCGCCCCAGTCCTCGCTCATGATGTCCCAGTGGCCGACCGCGCCGCCGCCGTCCTGGGTGTACAGGTCGGGCAGGCCGAAGACATGGCCGTTCTCGTGCGGCAGGACGCGGTAGCCCGTCTCCCCGTAGCTGCCCGAGCCGTCGTCCTGGCGGCTGTAGACGAAGGACGCGTTGGAGACCGGGACGCCGTCCGCGACCGGCGCCTCGTGGTTGCCCGCGAACGTCACCGACAGGACGGTGTCGAGAGCTGAGGGGCCGGCGTTCGGGGTGATCAGGATGTTCACGAGGTCGTACGTGCGGAAGTCCACGTCGGGGTCGGCGGCCGCCACGATGTCCTCGACCAGCGTGCGGTAGCCGGGATCGAAGGGGGCGCCGCGCTCTATCCCGTACTCCTTGAACGACTTCGGCATGCGCAGCCAGTCCGGCAGGGGGGACTCGGGGCGGTAGTCGAGACGCCCGTACGAACTGGTGCGGAACCACTCCGCGGTCTGCGGGAAGAACTCCGCGAGGCGGTCCATCGCGCTGCCCTTACCGGGCGCGTCCGAGAAGTCCACCATGAGGTTCAGGGCCCGGACGGTGCCGGTCGAGCGGGAGTAGCCGGGCGGTGTGGGCACGCCCTCCGACATCTGTACGCCCATCGTGCCGCTGATCATGCAGGGGCCGAGGGTGGTGCCGCGGGCCAGGGAAACCGAACCGGCGGCGCTCTGCGCGCCCTCCATCAGGCGTCCGGTGCTCGCCGACGTGGTGATCGCGAGGGCGATCGCCGCGACGGAGCCGAGGGCGATGCCGCGGCGGGCGGGGCCGATGCCCCGGCGGGCCGGGCGTATCCGGCGCCAGGTGGGCTGCTGCATGCACGGGCCTTCCGCTCCACGGCAGCCGCCGGTCATGGCTGCACCCTGTTCGATCACCCTCCGCCGGGGGGTGCGAGGGCGCTCGTTGGGTGCGACCGATCGTGGGTTTCTCGCCCGGGCGAGGTGTGACCCGGCTCACACGAATAAATGCGGGGCGCCGGAAATATACGGGGACTCCCTCCCCGTTTAGCACTGTGTCCGCGTGAAACGGGGAGTCACTCCCCGCATCGCGGAATGACTTCTACGCCGACACGAGCCGACACACGAGGAGCAGCCGTGGACACCGCCACCGCCCCGCAGCGCCGAGTCCCGCGACCGCGGGCCGACGCCCTGCGCAACCGGGAGCGGATCGTCGCCGCCGCACGCGAGATGTTCGTGGAGTACGGACCGGACGTACCCCTCGACGAGGTCGCGCGCAGGGCGGGCGTCGGCAACGCCACGGTCTACCGTCACTTCGCCGACCGCGCCGCGCTGGTGCGGCAGGTCGTCCTCCATGTGACGGACCGCGTCGCGGCCCACGCCGAGCAGGGCATCGCCACGGCGGAAGCCGACGCGAGCGCCTCGTTCGGCGCGCTGCGCACCTTCGTGCACGCCGCGGCCGAGGAGCGCATCGGGGCCATGTGCCCGATCCTCTCGGCCGACTTCGACCCCCACCACCCCGACCTGCTCGGCGCCCGCGAGCGGCTGGAGCACTCCATCGAGACCCTCATGGAGCGCGCCCGCGAGGCCGGCCAGCTGCGCACCGACATCGCCGTCGGTGACCTGATGGTCGCCCTCTCCCAGCTCACCCGGCCGCTGCCGGGCACGGCATGCCCCGGCATGGACGGCTTCATCCACCGCCATCTGCAGCTGTTCCTCGACGGCCTGATGGCGCCCGCCCGGTCCGAGCTTCCGGGGGCGGCCGCGACGCTGGAGGACCTCCGGCAGAGCTGACCGAGAACCGCGCGCCCGCGCCGCCCCTCACACAGTCATTCGCACCTTTTTGATCACTCCGTACCGCTAGGTGGCTACTCCCATGTCTCAAACAGCCCTCAGGCCCGACACCGGGCCCGACGCCAACCGCTGGAAAGCGCTCGTCTTCATCGCGCTTGCCCAGTTGATGGTTGTCCTCGACGCGACCATCGTGAACATCGCGCTGCCCTCCGCGCAGCAGGACCTCGGCATATCCGACGGCAACCGCCAGTGGGTCATCACGGCCTACGCGCTCGCCTTCGGCGGCCTGCTGCTCTTCGGCGGACGCATCGCCGACCTGTGGGGCCGCAAGCGCACCTTCGTGACCGGCCTGATCGGTTTCGCCGCGGCCTCCGCACTCGGCGGCGCCGCGACCGGCGAGGCCATGATGCTGGGCGCCCGCGCCCTGCAGGGTGTGTTCGGCGCGCTCCTCGCGCCCGCCGCCCTCTCGCTGCTCGCGGTGATGTTCACCGACGCCAAGGAGCGCGCCAAGGCCTTCGGCATCTACGGCGCGATCGCCGGTGGCGGCGGCGCCGTCGGCCTGATCCTCGGCGGCTTCCTCACCGAGTACCTGAACTGGCGCTGGACCTTCTTCGTGAACATCCCGTTCGCGGTGATCGCCGCCCTGGGCGCGTACTTCGTCATCCGTGAGCCGGCCGGCGGCCGCAACCGCTCGCCGCTCGACATCCCCGGCGTGGTCCTGTCCACCCTCGGTCTGGTCGCGCTGGTCTACGGCTTCACCCGCGCCGAGTCCGCGGGCTGGTCGGACTCCGTGACGATCACGATGTTCGTCGCCTCCGCCGTGCTGCTCGCCGCGTTCGTCCTCACCGAGGGCAAGGTCAAGTCGCCGCTGCTGCCGCTGCGCGTCCTGACCGAGCGCAACCGCGGCGGCGTCTACATGTCGCTCGGCCTCGCGGTCATCGCGATGTTCGGCCTGTTCCTGTTCCTCACGTACTACCTGCAGATCGTGAAGGGCTACTCGCCGGTCAAGACCGGCTTCGCCTTCCTGCCGATGATCGTCGGCATGATCACGGGCTCCACGCAGATCGGCGCCCGGCTGATGACCCGCGTCCCGCCGCGGCTGCTCATGGCCCCGGGCTTCCTGCTCGCGGCGGTCGGCATGCTGCTCCTGACGCAGCTGGAGATCGGCACCTCGTACGCCGGTCTGATCCTGCCCGCGCAGCTGATGCTTGGCCTCGGCATGGGTACGGCGTTCATGCCCGCCATGTCCCTGGCCACGCACGGCGTCGAGGCCCGTGACGCCGGTGTCGCCTCCGCGATGGTCAACACCTCGCAGCAGGTCGGCGGCGCCATCGGCACGGCCCTCCTGAACACCATCGCCGCCTCGGCGACCACCGCGTACCTCACGGACCACGCGGCGCTGGGCGCCACCAACCCCAAGCTCCTCCAGGCGCAGGCCATGGTCGAGGGCTACACCAGCGCCATCTGGTGGGCGGTCGGGATCCTGGTGGTCTCCGCGCTGATCGCGGCCACCCTCATCACCACCGGCCACCAGGGCGGCACGTCGGCTCCGGCCGACTCGTCGGACGGGGTCGAGGACGAGGTCAAGATTCCGGTGATGGCCCACTGACGCGGGCCATCGGCAGGCCCTAGCGGAGCCAGGGGAGGTCCGCCCCGGCCTCCTCCGGCTGAAGTCCCTCGGCGACGATCTTCATGATCTCGCCGAGGGACTTCTGCTGTTCCGGGGTGAGCCGGTCGAAGAGGGCCTGGCGGACGGCGGTGACGTGGCCGGGCGCGGTCCTGCGCAGCACCTCGAACCCGTCGTCGGTCAGGATCGCGAGCTGCCCGCGCTTGTCGGAGGGACAGTCCTCGCGGCGCACCCAGCCGCTCTTCTCCAGACGCGCGATCGCGTGCGAGAGACGGGACCGGGTGATCTTCATGGTTTTCGCCAGTTCGGTCATCCGGAGCCGCCGCCGGGGGGCGTCGGACAACTGGACCAATAGGCCGTAGTACATGTGGGGCATGCCCGCGTCGCGCTGCAACTGACGGTCGAGGAAGTCGTCGAGAAGAGTCGTCGCCTGAAGGTAGACCCGCCAGACGCGCTGCTCGTCGCCGTCCAGCCAGCGCGGCTCGCCGGCCGGGGGAGGGGTCGCTGCCGTATCCATGTACCCCACTGTACGAGGTCGTTCCTTGAACTTTGAACAAACCAGTCGTACGCTGATCCTGTAAAACTTGAGCTTTCAAGTAACGCAATGGTTCGCTCGCCGGAGGTGCGCGATGTCCCGCATGCCCGCCCTGTATCTCAGCCACGGCGCCCCGCCGCTCGCCGACGACCCGGTCTGGCCCGGCGAGCTGGCCGCCTGGTCCGCGGGGCTGCCGCGTCCGAAGGCGATCCTCATGGTCTCCGCGCACTGGGAGGAGGCCCCGCTCGCCCTCTCCGCCACCGAGACACTGCCCCTCGTGTACGACTTCTGGGGCTTCCCCGAGCACTACTACCAGGTGACCTACGCGGCGCCCGGCGCCCCCGAACTCGCCGCCTCCGTACGGAAACTGCTGCACGCGCCCGGCACGCCCGTCCAGGACGTGCCGGACCGCGGCCTCGACCACGGCGCGTACGTCCCGCTCGTGGAGATGTACCCCGACGCCGACATCCCCGTCCTCCAGATCTCCCTGCCGACCCTCGACCCGCGCCGACTCATGGACATCGGCCGCAAGCTGGCGCCGCTGCGCGACGAGGGCGTCCTGATCGTCGGCAGCGGCTTCTTCACGCACAACCTGGCCGCGCTGCGACAGGGCGGCATCCCGTCCTGGTCGGCGGAGTTCGACGCGTGGGGGCACGAGGCGCTGGAGGCGGGCGACGTGGACGCGCTGCTCGACTTCGGGCACAAGTCCCCGGCCGGACAGCTCGCCCACCCGCGCACCGAGCACTTCGCACCGCTCTTCGTGACGCTGGGCACGGCGGACGCGACGGGGGACCTGGCCGGTCAGCGCAGCGTGATCGACGGCTTCTGGATGGGGCTGGCGAAGAGGTCGGTGCAGTTCGGCTAGAGGGGCGCGGGGGCCTGTTCAGGTGCGTGGGAACGCCAGCAGGGTTGCAGGTGGCCTGGGTGGCCTGGGTGGGACGTGGGGGTGCCTGTTGAGGGGCGCGGGGAACTGCGCGACCAGCCCCCGCGGCCCGCGGACGAACTGAACCCGTGAGTGACCCGCGCCTAGCCGAGCGGCACGCTCAGCTCGACCGCACGCAACGCCGCCCCGAGGGCGGGCCCATCGCCGACGTCCAACGCCGTGTCCGCGAACTTGATCACGTGTTCGTCCCCGTGCGCGAGCGCCCGCGCGAACACCTCCTCGGCATCGAGGTCACCGACCGGCTCGTACGCCACCGGCTCGTCCGGCGCGTACATGGCCGTGACCGCCGCCGACGCGGTCCACGCGGCGCGCAGGCTCGGCACCCACAGGGCGCGGGGCAACGCGGGAAGCGCGCGCAGCACGGCGTTGGGCGCGGTCGCCGCGTGCACCAGCATCGTCTCCTCGCCGTGGCCGTGCGTGGCGTACCGGTGCGTGGCCGCCCGCACGAGCTCGGCCAGCCCGCGCCGCGCCTCCTCCGGGTCGTCCACGGCGGCGGCCCACGCCGGGAGTCCCTCGACCCGTGCGAGTCGCGCGGGGAAACCGCCGTCCGCGCGGTTCGCGATGGGCGGCACCGCGTCCAGGCCGTCGGCGGCAGTGCGGTGGACGCCGGGCAGCACGCTCACGCCGGCGAGGGGGGAGTGGCGGGCGGCCCAGTAGCCGAGGCCGTGGGCGAGCTCCGAGAGGCGCGGCCCGGTGGCGTCGCCCTCCTCCAGCGTGCGCACGGCGTGGCCGACGCGGATCACGGGGTGCGTCGAACCGCCGTACAGGCCGGGCAGCAGCCGGGTCCACCACTGAGCCAGCACGTCGCGCCAGGGCCGCTCCGCGATCTGCCTCTCGAAGTACGCGATCCAGTCCGCCGCGCGGCGCGGGTCACCCAGTGCCTCCGGCCAGTTCGCCTCGGTGACCGGCGCCACGGAGGCGGGAAACTCCTCCAGCTTCGGGGCGTAGAGATCGAGCCACCGGTGGACGGCGCCGGCCTGCCCGCGCGCGGCGAGCGCCTCGACGGCCATCGGGGCGTGGTTGGTGAGCCGCCCCAGGCGCTCGGGCCCGGTGCCGTGCAGCCGTTCCAGGGCTTCGTCGAGGGTGCCGGTGGTGTCGCTCCTGTGATCCATGGGGGGACGGTAGGCCGCCGCCCCGGCGCCGGGTAACGGTCTCGGGCCCTAGGTCCCGGGGCCGAGGACGTACGGACGGAGCGACTTCGGCCGACTGGACATGACTACTCGGCGCGTAATGGAGCACACGATCAGGGCGGAGGCCGGAGGACCGGAATCGCGCGCCCTGAGCAACCAACAGGGCGTACGGTCCGTCTTCAGGAGGGAAGAGCAGCCAAGGGCGGCGCGCTCTTCCGGCAGGAGCCGGCCACGAGGCCTGGCCCGACAGCCACGAGGCCTGGCCTGACCTGCATCTCCGAGCCTTCCGACGGCATCCGGGCGCCCGTGCGGCGCCACAGGGTACTGCACCGTCAAGAAAAAAGATGCGCGGCTTGGGAATTCTGTCCGGATTCCAGTCGTTGTTTCCATCGGATGCAGGGCACCCGAGGGTGTGCCATCCACCACAGAGGCCCCACGAGTGGGCCGACCAGGACAACCATCGCAAGGGAGCACGCATGGCAACCCGTGCCGTCGCCCGTCGTAAGTCCGCCACCGGCGAGACCGACGCGGCACGCAGTGTTCGCGCCGTAGGCGGGGAGATCGCCGACCGCGACCTGGTCGGCATGTACCTCGACGAGATCGCGCGTACGCCGCTGCTGGACGCCGCCAAGGAAGTGGAGCTGTCCCAGGTCATCGAGGCGGGCGTCTATGCCCAAAAGATCCTGGACGGAGAGGTCGAGGACAGCAAGGTCACCGCGGACCGCGAGGAGCTCGAAGCCCTCGTCGCCGACGGTGAGCGCGCCAAGGACGTCTTCATCCGCTCGAACCTCCGGCTGGTCGTCGCGGTCGCCCGTCGCTACCCGCGCAGCGGTCTGCCCCTCCTCGACCTGATCCAGGAGGGCAACGCGGGCCTGGTCCGCGCGGTCGAGAAGTTCGACTACGCGAAGGGCTTCAAGTTCTCCACGTACGCCACGTGGTGGATCCGCCAGGCCATCACCCGCTCCATAGCCGACCAGTCCCGCACCATCCGCCTCCCCGTCCACCTCGTGGAGGAGCTGGGCCGGATCCGCCGTGTGCAGCGCGAGTTCAACCGCGAGAACGGCCGGGACCCGGAGCCCGCGGAGATCGCCGCGGAGCTGTCCTCGACCCCCGAGCGCGTCACGGACGTCCTGGACTGGGCGCGTGACCCCGTCTCGCTGAACATGGGCGTGGACGACGACGGCGACACGCAGTTCGGCGACCTCCTGGAGGACACCTCCGCAGTCTCGCCCGAGCAGTCCGTCCTCTCCCTGCTGCGCAGCGAGGAGCTCGACGACCTGATCGGCCGCCTCGACCAGCGCACGGCCTCCATCATCAAGATGCGGTACGGCATAGACGACGGCCGCGAGCGCACGCTGACGGAGGTCGGCAAGGAGCACGGGCTCACGCGTGAGCGGATCCGCCAGATCGAGAAGCACGCGCTCCTTGAGCTGAAGAAGCTGGCGCGGGACACGGGGTTCGACGCGGCGGCCTAGGCGGCCGGCCTTGGGCGGGATCACTCGCCGAGGCCCCGGTTCCCGTGCCCGGCGCCGGGGGGCCTCATCCCTCGGCGCCGTGGTCTTACTGCGTCGCGCTTCGCGCGTTTTCCCCCCGCCCGCCCTTGTGATCCGCGTCAGGTCACGGATCGGGTCATGCGCGCGCCCATCTCCCGCACGCACTCCACCAGCTCCCGCGGCCCCCGCACGCTGAATTCGCAGTCCATGACCGCGAGGCGCACCGCCAGCCACTCCACCGAGTCCGAGGCCTCGCAGCGCAGTCGGCAGCTGTGCTCGTCCACGGGCTGCACAGGCCCGAGCGCCGACGGCAGCCGCGCGGCGACGAACTCGGCGGGCGCCGCGAAGGTGACGTCGAGAGCGTACGAGTGCTGTCGTCCGCGCCACATCGACTCGCGGATGAACGTCGCCGCGTCCCCCCGCGGCAGCTCCCTCGGCACGAACCGCGCGCCCGTCGCGAACGGCTCGGAGACCCGGTCCACCCGGAAGGTCCGCCAGTCCTCGCGGTCGATGTCGTACGCCACGAGGTACCAGCGGCGACCCGTCGACACCAGCCGGTACGGCTCGGTGAGCCGCCGGGACTCCGTGCCGTCCCCCGCGCGATAGGCGAACCGCAGCCGCTCGTGCCCGGCCGCCGCCGATGCCATCACCGTCAGCGTCTCCGGCGCGATGCTCGCCCCGTCCCCGCTGGTCAGCGGCGTCGTCGCGATCTGCAGCGTGGAGACCCGGTGCCGCAGCCGCCCCGGAAGCACCTGCTCCAGCTTGGCGAGCGCCCGCACCGACGCCTCCTCCACGCCCTCCACGGCGTGCCCCGCCCCGGCCCGCAGCCCGACCGCGATGGCCACCGCCTCCTCGTCGTCCAGGACCAGCGGCGGCATCGCCTTGCCCGCGACCAGGCGGTAGCCGCCGGCCGCGCCCTGGCTGGCCCGCACGGGATAGCCGAGGTCCCGCAGCCGGTCGATGTCCCGCCGCACCGTGCGCCTGCTGACCCCGAGCCGCTCCGAGAGCTCGGCGCCCGGCCACTCGCGGGGCGTCTGCAGAAGGGAGAGGAGCTGGAAGAGCCGCGCCGGGGTATCGCTACCCGACCCCGCCGCCCGGCCCACGTCGGTCGTGCCGCCCGCGTTCGTCGTACGGCCCGCGTCGGTCGTGTCGCCCGCGCCCGCCGCACTGCCCGCGCCCGTCGTACTGCCCGCGATCCCCGCACCGCCCATGCCCTCCGCACCGCCCGCGCCCGTCGTACTGCCCGCATCCGTCGTCATGCCGACCAGAATGCCGGATAACTAGGACACGACCTGGCCTATATGGCCTCTAGCCTTGCGGCATGACTTCACCCAGCACCACTTCCGCTCCCGGGTCACCGGCCGCCGCCGGCGACCGGCGGCGTTGGTTCGCCCTGGCCATCGTGATGACCGCCGCCTTCATGGACCTCGTCGACGTCACGATCGTCAACATCGCCATCCCGTCGATCCAGCGGGACGCGGGCGCCTCGTTCAGCCAGATCCAGTGGATCACCGCGGGCTACTCGCTCGCGTTCGCCGCGGGCCTCGTCACCGGCGGACGGCTCGGCGACATCCACGGCCGCAAGCGGATCTTCCTCATAGGCATCACCGGGTTCACCGTCGCCTCCGCGCTCTGCGGTTTCGCGGCGAACCCGGAGATGCTGGTCGCGTCGCGCATCCTGCAGGGCGGCATGGCCGCGCTGATGGTGCCGCAGGTGCTGTCCATCGTGCACGCGACCTTCCCGGCCCACGAGCGCGGCAAGGTCTTCGGCCTCTTCGGCATGATCGTCGGGCTCGGCGCGGTCTCCGGGCCGCTGCTCGGCGCGCTGCTCACCGAGTGGAACATCTTCGGCCTCGAATGGCGGCCGATCTTCCTCATCAACCTGCCGGTCGGCATCGCGGGCATCATCCTCGGCCGGAAGTTCATCTCCGAGTCCAAGGCGCCGCGCGCCCTCAAGCTGGACCTCGTCGGCGTCGTCCTGGTCACCGCGGGCCTCCTCATGCTGCTCTACCCGCTCACCCGCGGCCGCGAGCTCGGCTGGCCCGTGTGGGGTCACGTGATGATGGCCGGGTCCCTCGTCGTCTTCGGCGCCCTCATCGCGTACGAGAAGAGGAAGGCGGCCAAGGACGGCTCGCCGCTCGTCGAGCTGTCGCTGTTCAAGGTGAAGAGCTTCGCCGCGGGCATCGCGGTGCAGACGGTCTTCGGCGTCACGCTGGGCATCTTCTTCCTGGTCTGGACGCTCTACATGCAGGTCGGCCTCGGCTGGACCGCGCTGCGCGCCGGTCTGACGGGCGTGCCGTTCTCGATCGCCGTCTCGGCGGCGGCCGGCATCTCCGTGCAGAAGCTCGTGCCCCGCTTCGGCCGCAAGGTGCTGCAGACCGGCGCCCTCGCGATGGCCGTGGGCGTCCTGATCTACATCTGGGAGGCCGGGCGGTACGGGGCGGACATCGCGCCCTGGCAGATGGCACTCCCGCTGGTCGTGATGGGCGTCGGCATGGGGCTGATCGTGGCCCCGCTCACGGACGCGGTCCTCTCGGAAGTCCCCCAGGAGCACGCGGGTTCGGCCTCCGGGCTGATCAACACCGTGCAGCAGATGGGCACCGCGCTCGGCCTCGGCCTCGTGTCGGTGGTCTTCTTCGGCGTCATCGACGAGCACGTGCGCCCGGACCGGATCCCGGCGGAGTTCGTGGACGGGTTCCAGAACGCGCTGTGGTGGGTGGCTGGCGTGCTCGCCGTCATCTTCCTGGTGATGTTCGCCCTCCCGGCGAAGCCGAAGCAGCACGTCGAGGGCGGCGGGGCGGACGCAACCGTTCCGGAGAAGGAGCCGGCGCTGACGTAGCGGCCGCCGCTCATACGCGTGCCCCGCGCCGGGTAGCTCCAGGGGCGCGGGGCCGTGACAATCTGCGGCTCCGCCGCGGGGCGCGATCAGCCACAACCGGCCCGCAGTGAAGAACCGTCCTACCAGCGGAGCGTCAGAGCTCCGCTTGGGCCGCCGCCGCGTCAAGCCCCTCAAGGACCTCCTTGGGGCTGCCACCCTTCACCACCGCGTCGCCGACGCGCCCCCGCACCGCGCCGCGGACCTCGGGCCAGGACCCGAGGTTCGTGGGCTGGAACTGCGCCTCCGGCATCTGGTCGATGAAGTCCCACATCGGCCGCTGCTTCGGATCCTTGCGCAGAGCGTCCGACGCGGAGCTCGTCACGGGCAGCGCGGCCTGGCTCCCGCCGTACGCGAGGGCGGACTTGCGCCCGTACAGGTAGCTCAGGAACGTGCCGCACTGCTCGCGCCGCCCGTTCCGCTTGAACGCCATCAGCCAGTCGTTGAGCCCCACGGGCGGCGCGGCGCCGCCCAGCTTCCGCGGGAACGGGGCGTGCGCGTAGGGGAACTCGGCCTGGTCCGCGGCGCCCATCAGGACCGGGTGTGCGATCAGCATGCCGATCTTGCCGCGCAGGAACTGGGCGTACGCGTCCGTCCTCGTCAGCGACTTGGGGTCGGCGCCCGCGAGCCCGCGCGTGACGAGGTTGTCGCGCAGCCAGGTGAGGGTGTCGATGTTGCTGGGATTGGCGAAGTCATAGCCGGTGAGGCCCGCGTAGCCGCCGCCGTCCGCGAGCAGCCAGGCCAGCACCTCGTCCTCGGCGGCCTCGGGGCCGAGCTGCAGGCCGTACGGGGTGGGCACGCCGATCCCCTTCAACGCCACGGCGGCGTCACGCAGTTCGGCCCAGGAGCGGGGCGCCTTGACGCGGGCCTGCTTGAACAGCGCCTTGTTGTAGAAGAGCCGCGGCGTGCTGGCGAGGAACGGCAGACCGTACTGGACGCGGTCGACCATGCCCGCCTCCGCGTAGGAGCGGATGAAGTCGCCCTCGGTCCGCACGTCGAACAGGTCGGACGCGCCGTACAGCTTGCCGTCCTCGGCGTAGGGCGCGAAGAGGTTGGACTGGGCGATGTCGGGGGCGTCGCCGTCCTTCACGCGCCGGGCCAGGGTCTGGTCGAGCTTGGCGAAGGGGACGCGTTCGAGGTCGACGTCGATGCCCGGGTGGGCCTTCTTGAAGGCGCCGATGAGGCTGCCCCACTGGTCGCCGATGGAGGAGCCCACGCTCTTGTCGTAGCTGGCCACGAGGAGCTTGAGCGGGGTGTCGGTCTCCGCGGAGCAGGCGCTGAGCCCGGCGGCGCCGAGCGCGGTGGCGCCGCTGAGACCGGCCGTGTGGAGGAGGAACTGCCGACGACGCACCGCTGCTTGCCACCCTTTGCTTGTCCCCGCGCATCCGACGACGACGGATGCGGTTCTGGCGGTGGCAGATTCTGCCATACAGGCAGTACGTGCCGATGAGGCCGTTCCGCGGGGCTCGCATAACCTGCCTGGCATGCCTGACATGCCTCCCGTTTCGCTCACGGAGCGACGCAAGAACGAGACCCGCCTGGACATCGCCCGTACCGCGGCGGCGCTCTTCGTGGCGGACGGGCTGCGGGCCACCCGCGCCGAGGACATCGCGCGGGCGGCGGGCGTCGCGCCGCGCACGTTCTACCGCTACTTCCCGACCAAGGAGGAGTCCGTCGCGCCGCTCTTCGCGGCCGGCGCCCAGCAGTGGGCGGAGGCGGTGCGCAGGGCGCCGGCGGAGCTGTCGGTTCCGGACGCGCTGCGGCACGCGGTCAGGGACGCGCTCGGGGCGGAGACCGCGGGGGCGGTCGAGTCCCTGGACTGGGTGCGGTCGTTGCTGCGCATGTCGGTGGAGAGCGCGGCACTGCGGGCGGTGTGGGCGGACGCGTGCCATGCGTCGGAACAGACGTTGCTGACGGTCCTGGGGGAGCGGGCGGGCGCCGTGCCCTCCCTCGACCTGCGGCTCGCGGCGGCGGTGGCGAGTGCGGCGGTGCGGGTGGGGGTCGAGAGCTGGGCGGTGGAGGACGCGCCGCCGAGTGGTGGGGAGGACGCGCGGCCGAGTGGCGGGGAGGGTGCGCCGCCGAGTGGCCGGGGGGACGCGGGTCCGGCAGCGCTCGCGGAGCGCTGTCTGGCGGCGCTGGACGCGTTCCCCTGGCCGTAGTCCCGAGGCGGCACGGGCCCAAAGCAACGTGGGCCCGGGACTGAAGTCCGTTTGTGTCCGAGTCGAGCCCGAATCTGTTTACTTCCCGGAAATCGGACCGTACTCTGCAAGTGAAACCACAGGCTCGGGCACACGGCGGAGGCAAACGGACATGTACGCACCGGAGCGGCAGCAGGAGATCCTGCGGCTCGCACGCGACGGCGGCCGCGTCGACGTGCTGTCGCTGGCCGAGGTGTTCCAGGTCACCGCGGAGACCATCCGGCGCGACCTGAAGGCGCTCGACCGGGCCGGACTCGTTCGCCGCGTGCACGGCGGTGCCATACCGGCGGGACGCCTCGACTTCGAGCCCGACCTCGCCGAGCGCGAGGGCACCGCCGCCGACGAGAAGGACCGCATCGCCCACGCCGCGCTCGCCGAACTCCCCGCCGAGGGCAGCGTCGTCCTCGACGCCGGGTCGACCGTCGCGCGGCTCGCGGCGGCGCTCCCGCTGGAGTCGACACTCACCGTCGTCACGCACGGCCTGCCCACGGCCGCCCGCCTCGCCGACCACCCCGGCATCCAGCTCCACCTCATTGGCGGCAGGGTCAGGCAGCGTACGCGCGCGGCGGTCGACGCGTGGGCCCTGCGGGCGTACGGCGAGATCCGTGCCGACGTCCTCTTCCTCGCCGCCAACGGCTTCTCCGCCGAGGCCGGGCTCACCACCCCCGACCTCGCCGAGGCGGCCGTGAAGCGGGCGGCCGTCGCGGCGGCCCGCCGGGTCGTGCTGCTCGCGGACTCCGCCAAGCACGGCCAGGAGCACTTCGCGCGCTTCGGGGACCTCTCCGACGTGGACCTGCTGATCACCGACACCGGCCTGACCGACGACGACGCCGCAGCGATCGAGCGCGGCGGCACGGAAGTAGTACGCGCATGATTCTCACCGTCACCCCCAACCCCTCCCTCGACCGCACCTACGAGGTGCCCGCGCTCGACCGCGGCGAGGTCGTCCGCGCCACCGGCGAGCGCGTGGACCCGGGCGGCAAGGGCGTCAACGTCTCGCGGGCCGTCGCGGCGGCGGGCGTGCGGACCGTCGCCGTACTGCCCCTCGGCGGAGCGCCCGGCGCCCTCGTCGCCCAACTCCTCGACGAGCAGGGCATCGAAGCCGCCCCGGTGCCGGTGGCCGGGCAGACGCGGTCCAACATCGCGGTCGCGGAGCCCGACGGCACACTCACGAAGATCAACGCGCCCGGCCCCGAACTCTCCGACGCGGAGCGGGAACTGCTGCTCGCCACCGTCGGCGAACGGTCGCGCGGCGCCGACTGGATCGCCTGCTGCGGAAGCCTGCCGCGCGGCCTGAAGCCCTCCTGGTACGCGGAGCTCGTGGCCCGCGCGCACGCGGCCGGCGCGCGGATCGCCCTGGACACGTCGGGGCCCGCACTGCTCGCCGCGCTCGCCGAACGCCCCGACGTCGTCAAGCCCAACGTCGAAGAGCTCGCCGAAGCGGTGGGGCGCCCCCTCGCCATGGTCGGCGACGCGGTCGAGGCCGCCGAGGAACTGCGGAAGGCGGGCGCCCACGCGGTCCTCGCCAGCCTCGGCGCCGACGGCCAGCTCCTGGTCGACGTGTCGGGCGCGTACTTCGCGAGCGCCCCCGTCGCCGCCGTACGCAGCAACGTCGGGGCCGGCGACTCCTCCCTCGCCGGTTTCCTGATCGCGGGCGGCTCGGGACCCCGCGCCCTCGCGTCCGCCGTGGCCCACGGCGCGGCGGCGGTCCAGCTCCCCGGCAGCGCGATGCCGACCCCGGCGGATCTGGCGCCGGACGCGGTCACGGTGACGGCGGAGGTCCCGCTGACCCGCGCACTGACGGAGCCCGCCGCATGAACCCGCCTGCCGCCATCCCCTCAACAGCCCCCGCCCACCGGGCGATACGCGTGCAAAGGAGCCCGCGATGAGCGAGATGATCACCGCGGATCTGGTCGACCTCGAACTCGACCTGTCCGCCGAAACCAAGGAAGCCGCGGCCCGCTCCCTCGCCGCACGCATGGTGGCCCTCGGCCGGGTGACCGACCTCGAAGGGTTCCTGGCCGACGTGGCGGCCCGCGAGGCACAGATGCCGACCGGACTGGACGGCGGCATTGGCATCCCGCACTGCCGCAGCGCCCACGTCACCGAGCCGACCCTCGCCTTCGGCCGCTCGGCGCGCGGCATCGACTTCGGTGCGCCGGACGGCCCCGCCGACCTGATCTTCCTGATCGCGGCCCCGGCGGGCGCGGACGACGCCCACCTGACGATCCTGTCGTCGCTGGCCCGGCACTTGATGGACGCGGAGTTCACGGGGGCGCTGCGATCGGCGGAGGACGCGGACGCGGCGGCGGCGCTGATCAGCGGGGAGGACCGGGCAGCGTCGGCGCGCGAGGCATCCGGGGCACGTGAGGCACGTGAGGCGCCCGGCACCTCCGCCGACTCGGAAGCCCCTGCGACTCCCTCCGCCACCCCCGACACCGGCGCCCCCGCCACCCCCGAGACCGCCACCTCCGACGCTCCCGCCACCCCCGCCACCGCGGCCGAGCCCTTCCGCGTCGTGGCCGTCACCTCCTGCCCCACCGGCATCGCCCACACCTACATGGCCGCCGAGTCGCTGGAGAACGCCGCGCGCGAGGCGGGCGTGGAGATCACCGTCGAGACGCAGGGCTCGGCGGGCTTCACCCGGCTCGACCCCGCGGTGATCGCCGCCGCGGACGGCGTCGTGTTCGCCCACGACGTCCCCGTACGCGACAAGGAACGTTTCGCCGGGAAGCCCACCGTCGACGTGGGCGTGAAGGCGGGCATCAACCGCCCCGCGGAACTCCTCACCGAGGTACGGGACAAGGCCGCACGCGGCGAGACCACCGCCCCCACGGGCCCCACCCCCGTCGACAACGCCGGTGACAGCGGCGACGGCTACGGCACCAAGCTCCGCAAATGGCTCATGTCCGGCGTCAGTTACATGGTGCCCTTCGTCGCCGCGGGCGGCCTGCTCATCGCGCTCGGCTTCGCCATCGGCGGCTGGAAGATCGACAAGGCGCCGTCGGTCGCCGAGCACTTCATCTGGACGGACCACACCAGCTGGGCCGCGCTGCTCTTCCAGATCGGCGGGCTCGCCTTCGCCTTCCTCGTACCGGTCCTCGCGGGCTACATCGCGTACGGCATGGCCGACCGCCCCGGCCTGGTCCCCGGCTTCGTCGGCGGTTCGGTGGCCGTCACCATCAACGCCGGCTTCCTCGGCGGTCTCGCCGCGGGCCTGCTCGCTGGAGCCGTCGTCATGGGCATCCAACGGGTCCGCATCCCCGCCGTGCTGCGCGCCATCATGCCGGTCGTGGTGATCCCGCTGATCTCGTCGGCGGTGGTCGGCTTCCTGATGTTCCTCGTCGTCGGCAAGCCCATCGCCTCGCTGCAGAGCGCGCTGACCGACTGGCTGGAGGGGCTCTCCGGGGCCAACGCGGTCATCCTGGGCATCATCCTCGGCCTGATGATGTGCTTCGACCTCGGCGGCCCGCTGAACAAGGTGGCCTACGCCTTCGCGATCGGCGGGCTCACGCACCCGACCGACGGCAGCCTGAAGGTCATGGCCGCGGCGATGGCGGCCGGCATGGTCCCGCCGCTCGCCATGGCGCTCGCCACGACGGTCCGCGGCCGCCTCTTCACCAAGACCGAGCGCGAGAACGGCAAGGCGGCCTGGTTCCTCGGCGCCTCCTTCATCACGGAGGGCGCGATCCCGTTCGCCGCGGCCGATCCGCTGCGCGTCATCCCCGCGTCGATGGCGGGCGGCGCGGTCACCGGCGCCCTGTCGATGGCCTTCGGCTGCACGCTGCGCGCTCCGCACGGCGGTGTCTTCGTGGTCCCGCTGATCGGCCAGCCCCTGCTCTACCTGGTCGCGATCGCCGCCGGCGTCTGTGTCTCGACGGCCGTGGTGGTCCTGCTCAAGGGCGCCAGGAAGACGACGCCTTCGGGCCCGGCCGACGAGGCGGCACCCGCGGAGGAGCGGGTGGCGGCGACGGTCTGAAAGGATCTGAAAGGACCTGACTGGGCAACGGGTCCCGGAGTGTGCGACTTGCGTCACTTCGGGACCTAAGTCCCATTGCCCCCTGTCGAAAGACCCCGCCCCTGTTGTCTACTGGGCCGCATGCTCCAGGATGTCTCGATCGTTCAGCAGATAGGCGTGGCCGTGCTCGCCGTGGCGACCGTCGTCTGGGCCGTCGGCCTGGTGCGGATGATGCGCAGGGACCGATACGAGGGCCCCTTCGACGCCGAGGCGTGGGGGCAGGCGCCGTCACTCCGCGCGCTGCCCGCCCAGCAGGGGCCGCCGCGCAACGAGACCGTCGAGCTCACGGCGGACGAGCGCGCCGCGTTCGCCGGTCTCGTACGACAGTTCGGCGAAGGCCGGAACTAGCCCGCGGAGCCGGCTCCGCGCGCCGGGGTCGCCTGCTAGTTCCGCGCCCGGCGTTCCCGGGTCCACGCGAGGGCCCTGCGCTCCATCGCGGCGCGGGCCGCCTCCTCGGTGTCGTACACCTCGCACATGTGCCGCCCGTCGGGCGTGAGCGTGTGCTCGACCTCCCAGAGGCTGGTCTCGCCGCCGTCGAAGAGCAGGAACGCGTGCTCGTAGAGCGAGAAGCACATCCGCACTTCGCCGGCGAGCTGCGGACGGCCGAAGGCCTGGGTGATCTGGTGCGCGAACGCGGCACGGAGCAGCCGCGCGACGCTCTTGCCGGGCCGGTCGCCGTCCGGGTTCTCCGCGCGGCGCAGGAGCCTGCGCGCGTGGTCCGCGGAGTCGTCCGGAACGTACACATGGCGGGGCTCGGAGTCGGGCGGGAGCTCGAGCAGCACGGGCTTGCCGCACGCGGGCGGGTCGGGCGGCAGCGGCAGCCGCGACGTGGCGACGCCCGCCTCCTCCTCGTCGGCATAGAGCTCGTGCGTCGGGGCGCGGCCCGGCGCGGTGTTGTGGACGAGCTCCCAGAGCGTGAGCACGGACGCGTCGGCGAGCAGCCAGGTGTGTCTGAACGTCTCGCGGTGCAGGCCCGAGCTGTGGTGCGCGGAGTGCAGCGCGCTGCTGTGGGCGAGCGCGGTGCCGAGCCGGACCAGCACCTCGTCCGGCAGGTCGAAGGAGTTCATTGCGCGGCCGAGGAGTCGCTCGAGATGCTCCTCCGGAGAGTGTGGCTCGGGCGACTCGGGTGGCTCGTACGCAGTGTCGTACGGAACGCTCAAGGCTTCTCCCGGCGTTGCTACATGTCACCTGGTGAGTGCATACCGTAGCCCCTGGGTCGGACATCATGCCCGGGAACCGGAAAACGCGCGAGCGCAAGGCCCGGGAATCGGAAAACGCGCGAGCCACGCGGGAAGTTCCCGCGTGGCTCGCTCAGTTGGTGTGCGGCGCGCAGGCGGCCGCAGGGGGCGCGTGCGTCAGCTCGCGCTACCCGCCGTCCACTCGCTCCAGGACATGTTCCAGCCGTTGAGGCCGTTGTCCGGGGCGATGGTCTTGTCGGGGGAGCCCTTGACCGTCACGATGTCGCCGATCATGGAGTTGTTGAAGAACCAGGCGCCCTGCGTGTTGGGGTCGCCCGCGCCGCGCGCGTCCTGGAGGCCGACGCAGCCGTGGCTGGTGTTGGCGCTGCCGAAGATCGAGGGCGAGCCCCAGTAGTTGCCGTGGATGAAGGTGCCCGACGTGGACAGCCGCATGGCGTGCGGCACGTCCTTGATGTCGTACTCACCGCCGAAGCCCACCGTGTCACCGTTCATCCGGGTCTGGGTGAACTTCTCCGAGATGACCATCTTGCCGTTGTACGTCGGGTTCGACGGGCTGCCCGCGGAGATCGGCACGGACTTGATGACCTTGCCGTCCCGTTCGACCGTCATCTTCTTGGCCTGCACGTCGACCGTGGAGACCTGCGCGCGGCCGACGGTGAAGGTGACCGTCTTGTTCTGCACGCCGGTGACGCCGTCCGCGCCCTTCACGCCGTCCAGGTTGATCTTCATGGTGACCTTGGAGCCGGCCTTCCAGTAGTCCTCGGGACGGAAGTCCAGGCGCTGGTTGCCGAACCAGTGGCCGACGACCTTCTGGCCGCTGTCGGACGTCACCGTGATGTGCGACTGGACGTCCTTCTTCTCCGTGATCGCCTTGTCGAAGTTGAAGGAGACCGGCATGCCGACACCGACCTTGGCGCCGCCGTCGGGCGCGTAGGTGCCGATGAAGCTGTTGGCGGAGGAGACCGTGGTGAACGTGGCGTTCTCGGTCGCCGCGTTGCCCTTCGCGTCCTTGGCGTTCGCCGTCACCTTGTACTTCGTGCCGCGCTCCAGCTGTGCCTTCGGCTTCCAGGAGGAGCCGTCGCCGGAGATGGCGCCCTCGACCGCCGCGCCGGACGTCACCGACGTCATCTTCACGTCGGTCAGCTTGCCGCCCTTGACCTTGACGCCGGTGGCGTTGATCGAGGCGTCGGTGGCGCCGTCCTTGGACGAGATGGTGATGTCGGCGCCCTTGGCGGCCGCCGAGTTTCCGCCCTTCTTGTCGTCCTTGGCATCGGCGTCGCCACCGCAGGCCGTGAGGGTCAGCGCGCCCACGGCGGCGAGCGCGGTGGCGGCCATCAGGGCACGGCGCCGGGGGTTGACTATGACCGACCTTGTCACGGGCTGCTCCAAGTACGTGTTCTGACTCAGTACGAGTTAAGAGCGGCCTGTGCCCGGGCTGGTTCCGGCCCGACGATGTGAGTGTGAGCACATTCGGTGAAGCCAACGTGCCCTGTTGCAGGGCGATTTGGGCTACTTACCCCGGTTGTTCCGACTGTCCTCCTGCTTCCCGTACAGCTCGACGTACGACGGGAAGATCCCGCCCGGCGTCTCCACGGAGTCCGCCGCCAGCATCGCCCGTGTGATCGCCTCCGTCACCAGGTCCGCGCCCGCAGCCAGGATCTCGTTGAGGGCGAGCGGGTTCCCGGCGGCCAGGGCGCGCTCGCCCGTCGCGAGGGCGAAGACCGTGTCGCCGTCGTTGAGGAGGTGGACGGGACGCACCGCGCGCGCCATGCCGTCGTGCGACGTGCCCGCCAGCTTCTGCGCCTGCGCCTTGGTGAGTTCGGCGTCCGTGGCGACCACGGCGAGGGTGGTGTTCAACGGCTGCGGCCCGTTCTGCGCCGCGGTCTCGGCGAGCCGCCGGTTCGCCTCCTCGTGCACCTCGGGCGCCGGGTATCCGACCCGCCGCCCCCTGAAGTACTCCCCGTACAGCACCCCCGTCCCCGGGTCCACCGCCGACCCCGCGGCGTTCGCCACCGCCAGCGCGGCGACCGTGATCCCCGAGTCCAGGCGCACGCTCGCGCTGCCGACCCCGCCCTTGAACCTGCCGACCAGCGCACCCGTGCCCGCCCCCACGTTGCCCTCCACGACCGGCGTGAACGGCTCCTTGCGCGCGGCGTCCTCGACCGCGGCGCGGCCCGTCGCCGCGTCGGGGCGGGCCCTGAAGTCGCCGCCCCGGCCCAGGTCGAAGACGCAGGCGGCCGGGACGACGGGCACGACGTGCGTGGGGTCGGGGCCCACCCGCACGCCCCGCCCCCGCTCCTCCAGCCACGCCACGACGCCGGACGCGGAGTCGAGGCCGTACGCACTGCCGCCCGTGAGGACGACCGCCTCGACGCGCTGCACCAGATTGCGCGGGTCGAGGGCGTCCGTCTCGCGCGTACCGGGCCCGCCGCCGCGTACATCCACGGCGGCGACGGCCCCGCCCTCGGGGGCGAGGACCACGGTGGTGCCGGTGAGCCGGCCGCCGCCGGTCCGTGTGGCGTGGCCGACCCGCAGGCCCGCGACATCGGTCAGGGAGTCGGACATCGGCCGGAACTCGGCTCCGACCGGACCAGCGGAAGCAGATGTCATGAAGCAGGCGTACCACGCCCCGCCGTCACGAGCGCCGCGCCATCCGGGTGGTGAGCGTCACCCCCGTCGCGACGGTCGCCGCGGTGACAAGGCCCGCCACCAGCACCGCCCAGCGGCCCGCGAACGTACTCGCGAGCACCGCCAAGGCGCTCACCGGCAGCACCAGTTGCTGCGCCACCCCCACCTTGAAGTAACGGGAGTGCAGCGCCCACACCGTCACCAGATAGAGCGCCGTCGGCACGGTCACCGCGGCGGACGCCGCCACCGTCGAGATGTGCGCCTCGCCCACGGCCTGTTCGACCGCCACCTCGATCCCGGCCCCGATCGCCGCCGCCGAGCCCAGGATCACGTAGTGGCCGTAGCCCCACAGGAGCGCCTGACGGTTGCTCCGCAGGCGGCCGTGGATGGGCACGACGAAGTAGATCCACCACGCGGCGAACACGATGAGCAGTCCGCCCGCCGCGATCGGCAGCAACTCGTCCAGCGCGTCGTTCTCCTTGATGCCCGACTTCACCGCGACGGTCGCCGCAGCGATGGTCTCGCCGAGCACGATGATGGTGAACAGCCCGTACCGCTCCGAGATGTGATGCGGGTGCCACGCCGTCGTGTACGCGTGCTCCGCGATGACCGGCACGCTCAGCTCCGCGACCGCCATGACGAGGAACAGCCAGGGCCTGCCGCCCTCCGGCAGGAACAGCAGCCCCGTCCAGCCGACCTGACAGATCAGCACGCCCGCCGCGTACCGCAGGGCCGTCCCGCGCTCCGCCCCCGTCGCCGCGCGCGCGACGCGCAGCCACTGCGTGGTGAGGGCGATCCGCATGATCAGGTAGCCGAGCCAGACCAGCAGGAAGTTGTGGTCCTCGAAGGCCCGCGAGACCCCGGCGGCGAAGACCAGGACACCGGCGATCTGGATCAGCGTCACCACGCGGTACAGCGCGTCGTCGTTGTCGTACGCCGAGGCGAACCACGAGAAGTTGACCCAGGCCCAGAACATCGCGAAGAAGAGCATCGCGTAGTTGAGGATGCCCTCGCCCACGTGTCCCTCGGCGACGGCATGCACCAGCTCGGCACCGGCCTGCGCCACCGCCACGACGAAGCACAGGTCGAAGAAGAGCTCCAGCGGTGTCGCCGCGCGATGCTCCTCGTCGCGGCCGCGGGCCAGGAGCGGCCGCAATGGTTTGGTGAAGGGCGAGGCGGGCGAGGCGGGCGAGCCGGGCGAGCCGGGTGAGGCGGGTGAGCTGGTCATGTCCTCCAGGACAACAGAGGGAGTGCGCCGAATCAGGCTGCGGCGCCGAGCCGCACGACAGGGCCACCCGGGCGATGCAAAGCGCTCTCGTACCGGCGCAGGACCAGCCTCGCGATCTCGGGGTGATCGGCGATCGGGTCGGCCACCGCGTCGGCCCCGGCTTCGGCGAGCGCCGTCGCGAACCGCCCCGGCGCCAGCAGATGCGCGGCCACCGCCACGTTCCGATACCCGGCACCCCGCAACCGCGCCACCGCCTCCGGCACGGTGGGCCCGGCCGACGAGCAGTACGCCCCGCACACCGGCACCCCGCGCAGCAGCTGTCGCAGCTGCCGGACGGCGACCCGCGCCCCGCCGTTGCCCCCGGGCCGCGACGAGCCGGCGGCCGCGAGGACCACGGCGTCGGCCCGCACGCCCGCCCGTCGCTCCGCCTGCTGAAGCCGGTCGCGCAGCGCGAGCGCCACGGCATGGTCGCCGCTGAGCCCGTCGGTGAGCAGGCAGTGTCCGGCGTGGCGGTGGACGACGGTGGGGATGTCGACCGTGCGGTGGTAACCGTCGCCGAGGAGGAGGGGCACGACGACGGCGCCGTCCCGCAGCACCTCGGCGAGGGAGGGGGCCTGGTGGTCGAGGTGGCCGAGGGCGGGCCGCACCCCGCCGAGCTCCTCGACCCGGTCGCAGAGCCGCTCCAGCGTGAACGCGGCACCGGGCGCCGCACTGCCGTGCACGGCGAGCACCAGCGCTGGAACTGTGTCAGGTCGCACTGTCCACCCCACCCGGAGCCGCAGAACTCAGGACCACGGCGAGCAGGCCCGGGGCGGGACAGTGGTGTCGTCGCACGCCCGCCCCGGAAACCGCATCGCGGCGGGCTGCGGTGGTGGTCGGGAGGCAGCCCGTCGTTCACGACGCTATGCCCGCGCCCCACGGGCCGACACCGCCAAAAGCCCTGTCCATGAGGGACGTTGGGCCCGGTCGGTCGGGACCTTGGCGGCACGGCGCCGTGCCGCCACCGGCCTACCGTCGGAGAGAAGATCCCCTCCCCGGGGCCGCCCGGCAGGGGATTCCCTCTGCGCGACGGAGTGTGACTCCCATGACCCAGAACCTGGTGCTCATCGGCCACGGAATGGTGGGGCACCGTTTCCTGGAGACACTCGCGGAGCGCGACGCGCTCGCCGGTCCCACGGCCCCGGACGGCCCGGGCTGGCAGGTGACCGTGCTCGCCGAGGAGGACAGGCCCGCGTACGACCGGGTCCACCTCTCCTCCGCCTTCACCGGCGCCACCGACGCGGAACTCGCCCTGTGCGACACCGGGTTCATCGCCCGCCACGGCATCGACCTGCGGCTCGGCGACCCCGCAGAGCGCATCGACACCGCGGCCCGCACGGTCACCACGACATCCGGCGCCACCGTCCCCTATGACGTCCTGGTCATCGCCACCGGCTCCTACCCCTTCGTGCCGCCCATCCAGGGCGCCGACGCGACCGGCTGCTTCACCTACCGCACCCTGTACGACGTCGAGACCCTCTCCGCGTACGCCTCCGCGGAGACCCGGACCACGGGCGTCGTCATCGGCGGCGGACTCCTCGGCCTGGAGGCCGCGGGCGCCCTGCGCACCCTCGGACTCCGCACTCATGTCGTCGAGTTCGCGCCCCGGCTCATGCCGCTCCAGGTCGACGACGGAGGCTCCGCCGCCCTGCGGGCCACCATCGAATCGATGGGCGTGTCCGTGCACACCGGTGTCGGGGCGAGCCGGGTCGACATGGACGAGGAGGGAGCCGTGCGCGCGCTGTGCCTGAGCGACGGCCGCACCCTCGACACCGACGTCGTCGTCTTCTCCGCCGGCGTACGCCCCCGGGACCGCCTCGCCCGTGAGGCGGGCCTCGTCGTGGGGGACCGGGGCGGCATCGTCGTCGACGAGCACTGCCGAACCACCGACCCCTTCGTCTACGCGATCGGCGAGTGCGCCCAGGGTGCCGACGGCCGCGTCTACGGTCTGGTGGCCCCCGGCTACCAGATGGCCGAGGCGGCCGCCGACGCCCTCGCCGGGGACGGCACCGCCGTCTTCACCGGGGCCGACACCTCCACCAAGCTGAAGCTGATGGGCGCCGACGTCGCCTCCTTCGGCGACCCGTTCGCGCCCGAGGGCGCGGAGGGCGGCGCCGTGTCCGTCGTCTTCTCCGACACCCGCGAGGGCGTCTACAAAAAGCTGCTGCTCGGGCCCGAGGGGCAGCTGCTCGGCGGCATCCTCGTCGGCGACGCAGAGGCCTACGGCACCCTGAAGCCGCACGCCGGCCGCCCCCTGCCGGCACCTCCCGAGGCATACGTCCTGCCCGCCACCGGCGTGGAACTCCCGGGCGCCGACACCCTGCCCGACGACGCCGTCGTCTGCAGCTGCCACAACGTCACCAAAGGCGCCGTCCGCGCCGCCGTCGCCGAGAACTCCCTCACCGACATCGGCGGCATCAAGCGGTGCACCAAGGCAGGAACGGGCTGTGGCGGCTGTCTCTCCACCCTGCAGTCCGTGCTCGACGCGGAGCTCACCGCCGCCGGGGTCGAGCGGCCGAAGGGTTTGTGCGAACACTTCGCGCTGACGCGCGCAGAGATCTACGAGACGGTCCGCACCGAGCACATCCGCTCGTTCGCCGAGCTGATGCGCAAGCACGGCCTGGGCGGCGAGGGCTGCACCGTCTGCAAGCCGGTCGTCGGGAACGTCCTCGGCACCCTCGCCCCCGAACTGGGACTCGGCCACGTCCTGGACGGCGAGCAGGCCGCACTCCAGGACTCCAACGACGTCTTCCTCGCCAACCTCCAGAAGGACGGCACCTACTCCGTCGTCCCTCGCGTCCCCGGCGGCGAGATCACCCCCGCCCAGCTCATCGCGATCGGTGAGGTCGCCCGCGACTTCGACCTCTACACGAAGATCACCGGCGGTCAGCGCATCGACCTCTTCGGCGCCCGCGCGGACCAGCTCCCCGCCATATGGCGCCGCCTGGTCGCCGTCGGCCTGGAGTCCGGCCACGCCTACGGAAAGTCCCTGCGCACGGTGAAGTCCTGCGTCGGCGCGAAGTTCTGCCGGTTCGGGCAGGGCGACTCCGTGCAGCTCGCCATCGACCTGGAGCTGCGCTACCGCGGCCTGCGCACCCCCCACAAGATCAAGGGCGGCGTCTCCGGATGCCTGCGCGAGTGCGCCGAGGCCCGCGGCAAGGACATCGGCGTCATCGCCACGGCCAACGGCTGGAACCTCTACGTCGGCGGCAACGGCGGCACCCGCCCGCGCCACGCCGATCTCCTCGCCGCCGACCTGACCACCGCCGAACTTCTCCGCCTCGTCGACCGGTTCCTCATGTACTACCTGCGCACCGGCGAGCGCCTGGAGCGCACCGCGCCGTGGTTCGAGCGCATCGGCGGCCTCGACCACCTGAAGGCCGTCCTGATCGACGACTCGCTCGGCATCTGCGGCGAACTGGAGGCCCAGATGGACCGCCACGCGGCGGCCTACCGTGACGAGTGGCAGGCGGTCCTCGCGGACCCGCAGGCGCTTGCCCGCTTCGAGCAGCACCTCGCGCAGCCGTCTCCCGAGTTCCTGGAGCCGGGCCGCGGCCGGGCGGCAGTGCTGCCCGACGGCACCGAGGCAGCGCTGTTCAAGGACGGCGAAGGGCGGGTGTACGCCGTCGGCAACCGTGACCCGTTCTCGGGGGCCGACGTGATCGCCCACGGCATCCTCGGCACCCGCGGCGGCCGCACCGTCGTGGCCTCGCCGATGTACAAGCAGGAATTCGACCTGCGGACCGGGGAGTGCCTGGACGACCCGTCGGTCCGGCTGCCGGTCCACGAGGTCTGAAGTCCCCCCGCTTTTGCGGACTTCGGCCCGGTCGGGAGGTGTCCTCCGCCTCTGCTCCCGGCCGCCCGTAAGTCGGAAGGTGGACATGTCAGGCCCCGAAGCAAGGTCGGGACCCTGAGCGAACGGGAACCCAACATGAGATCGCCTGCCGCCCAAGCAGCGCCCACCGCGCCCACGGCCACGTCGTACGACCCCGGGCAGTACCGGCCCGGCAAGACCATCACCGACTGGGAGCCGGAGAACGAACTCTTCTGGAAGTCCACCGGCAAGAAGGTCGCCGCCCGCAACCTGTGGATCGCGGTCCCCGCCCTGCTGGTGGCGTTCGTGGTCTGGCAGGTGTGGTCGGTGACGGCGACCAACCTGAAGGACGTCGGCTTCGGCTTCTCCACCTCCCAGCTGTTCTGGCTGACGGCGGTCCCGGGCCTGACGGGCGGCACGGCCCGCATCTTCTACACCTTCCTCGGCCCGATGATCGGGCAGCGTCGCTTCACCGCGCTCTCCACCCTGGTCCTGGTCGTCCCGCTGATCTGGCTCGGCATCGCGGTCCAGAATCCCGACACCTCGTACGGCGTGATGATCGCCATCGCGGCCCTCTGCGGCATCGGCGGCGCGAACTTCGCCTCGTCGCTCGCCAACATCGGCTTCTTCTTCCCGAAGAAGGACAAGGGCAACGCGACCGGCATCAACGGCGGCCTGGGCAACCTCGGTGTCTCCGTCGTCCAGCTGCTCACCCCCATCGTCATCACCAGCTCGGTCATCGCGGTCGGTTCGGCCCAGCACAAGGCCGACGGCACACCGGTCTGGCTGCAGAACGCGGCGTTCCTGTGGGTGCCGGTCCTGGTGATCCTGGCCGCCGTCGCCTGGTTCGGCCAGAACGACCTCAAGGTGGCGTCGACCCCCTTCAGCCAGCAGAAGATCATCTTCAAGCGCAAGCACAACTGGCTGATGACCTGGCTCTACGTCGGAACCTTCGGCTCCTTCATCGGCTTCGCCGCGGCCCTGCCGATGCTCATCAAGACCACCTTCACCCCGATCGACGCGGCCTACTCCGCGGCCACCTACGCCTGGATGGGCCCGGCCGTGGGCGCGCTCGCCCGCTGGGCCGGCGGCTGGATCGCCGACAAGATCGGCGGCGCGAGGGTCACCATCATCTCGTTCGTCGGCATGGCGCTCTCGATCATCGGCGTCATCAACTTCCTCCCGTCCGGCGGCGACGACGGCAACTTCTGGGGCTTCTTCGCCTGCTTCCTGCTCGCGTTCTTCTTCTCGGGCATCGGCAACGGCTCCACGTTCCGCCAGATCCCGGTGATCTTCCGCAACCAGCACCTGAAGGGCCTGTCCGAGGGCACGCCCGAGTACGCGAAGGCGCTGAAGCAGTCGGAGATGGAGGCGGGCGCCGTCACCGGCTTCACCTCCGCCATCGCGGCGTACGGGTTCTTCTTCATCCCGGCGATGTTCGCCAACTTCGCCGTCACCAGCGCGATGTGGGGCTTCGTGGCCTTCTACGTCAGCTGCATCGCGGTCGCCTGGTGGTTCTACGCCCGCAAGGGCGCCGAGTCGCCCAGCTGACGCCTGGCTCCACACCCTCTTCCCGGTCGCTCCGTACCACGGAGCGGCCGGGAATTTCTTGTGAATGGATTCACAAGCGAACTTAGGTCCAAAGTCCCGCAAGAAATGCCAGGTCAGGGCAGGTGTGCGGGTTCCAGCTCGAAGGAATCGGGGACCATCGGTCCCTGATCGAGGACCATTGCCGACCCTTTGATCGATCACACAGGAGTGGAATGGAGGTGTACCGAAGAAGCGATACGGAAGGTGCGGGTCATGACTGCCACTCCTGCGGAAGCGACTGTGAACGGCGGGGCCTGGGACGGCTTCAAGGGCGGTCTGTGGCGGGACGCCATCGACGTCCGTGACTTCGTGCAGCAGAACTACACCCCCTACGAAGGCGACGGCTCCTTCCTGGCCGGCCCGACCGAACGCACCACCGGGGTCTGGCAGAAGCTCCTCTCGATGTTCCCCACGGAGATCGAGCGCGGCATCTACGACGTCGACGTGAAGACCCCCTCGCGCATCGACGCCTTCCGACCCGGCTACATCGACGGCACCGCCGCCGACCACCAGGACCTGATCGTCGGCCTGCAGACCGACGCCCCGCTCCGCCGCGCGATCATGCCCAACGGCGGCTGGCGCATGGTGGAAGGCGCCCTCAACGCCTACGGCTACGAGGCCGACCCCGAGGTCCGGGACATCTACACGCACCTGCGCAAGACCCACAACGAAGGCGTCTTTGACGCCTACACGCCCGAGATCCGCGCCTGTCGCTCGTCCGGCATCATCACCGGCCTGCCCGATGCCTACGGCCGCGGCCGCATCATCGGCGACTACCGCCGCGTCGCCCTCTACGGAGTCGACCACCTGATCGCCGCGAAGGAGGCCGACAAGGCCGCACTCGGCGAGGAGTGGGCCACCGAGGACGTCATCCGGGGCCGCGAGGAGATCTCCGAGCAGATCAAGGCCCTCAAGGAACTCAAGGCCATGGCGATGTCGTACGGCTACGACATCTCGAAGCCCGCCACCACTGGCCGCGAGGCCATCCAGTGGCTGTACTTCGCCTACCTCGCCGCGGTGAAGGAGCAGAACGGCGCGGCCATGTCGATCGGCCGCATCGACAACTTCCTCGACATCTACCTGCAGCGCGACATCGACGCGGGCCGCATCACCGAGGAAGAGGCCCAGGAGTTCATCGACGACTTCGTCATCAAGCTCCGCATCGTCCGCTTCCTGCGCACCCCCGAGTACAACGAGGGCTTCTCCGGCGACCCGACCTGGGTCACCTGGTCGATGGCCGGCATCGGCGAGGACGGCCGCCCGCTCGTCTCGCGCACCACCTTCCGCGCCCTGCAGACCCTCTACAACCTCGGCCCCGCCCCCGAGCCGAACCTCACGGTGTTCTGGTCGCAGCAGCTGCCCCAGGGCTTCAAGGAGTTCGCCTCCCAGGTCGCCATCGACACCTCGGCCATCCAGTTCGAGTCCGACGAGCTGATGCGCCCCAAGTACGGCGACGACACCGCGATCGCCTGCTGCGTCTCCGCGATGGCCGTCGGCAAGCAGATGCAGTTCTTCGGCGCCCGCGTGAACGTCGCCAAGGCACTCCTCTACGCGATCAACGGCGGCCGCGACGAGAAGTCCGGCAAGACCGTCGTGCAGGGCTTCACGCCCATCGAGGACGAGTATCTGGACTACGCGACCGTCGTGAAGCAGTACGACGCGATGCTCGACTGGCTCGCCAAGACGTACGTCCACGCGCTGAACGTCATCCACTACATGCACGACAAGTACGCCTACGAGCGCATCGAGATGGCGCTGCACGACCAGGAGATCCTGCGCACCATGGCGTGCGGCATCGCGGGCCTCTCCGTCGCCGCCGACTCGCTCTCGGCGATCAAGCACGCCAAGGTCAAGGTGATCCGCGACGAGACCGGCCTCGCCGTCGACTACGAGATCGAGGGCGACTACCCGGCCTTCGGCAACAACGACGACCGAGCCGACGAGATCGCGCGGCGCATCGTGCACGACTTCATGCAGAAGGTCCGCAAGCACCCCACCTACCGCGACGCGGTGCACACCCAGTCGGTGCTGACCATCACCTCGAACGTCGTCTACGGCAAGAAGACCGGCAACACCCCCGACGGCCGCCGCGCGGGCATGCCGTTCGCCCCGGGCGCCAACCCGATGAACGGCCGCGACGAGCACGGCTACATCGCCTCGGCGATGTCGGTCGCCAAGCTGCCCTACGACGACGCCGAGGACGGCATCTCGCTGACCAACACCATCACCCCGGACGCGCTCGGCCGCACCCCCGAGGAGCGGACCGCGAACCTCGCCGGAGTCCTGGACGGCTTCATGGCCAGCAACGGCTTCCACATGAACGTCAACGTGCTGAACAAGGCGACCCTGGAGGACGCCATGGAGCACCCGGAGAACTACCCGCAGCTGACCATCCGGGTCTCCGGATACGCGGTCAACTTCATCCGGCTCACCCGCGACCAGCAGCTCGACGTCATCAACCGCACCTTCCACGGCTCCCTCTGAGCCACCGGCTCCCTCCGGGGAGCCGCCCCCGAACCGCGGCCCCGGGGCCAGGCCCTCACCCCGGCCCCGGGCGCCGCGCACTCCGCTTCCTGCCAGTAGTCCAGGAGTCACGCCATGGCTGTCCTGCTCGGAACCGACATCCCCGTGCGCCCCCGCACCAGCGACGACGACGCGGTCACCCCCGCCGCGGCCGCCACCCACCGCCCGGTCACCGGCTCGATCCACTCCTGGGACCTGTCCACCGGCGTCGACGGACCGGGGTCGCGCTTCGTCACGTTCCTCGCCGGCTGCCCCCTCAGCTGCCTGTACTGCCACAACCCCGACACCTGGCGGATGCGGAACGGCAAGCGGACCACCGCGGACGCCGTGATCGCGGAGGCCGCCAAGTACACGAAGTTCATCTCCGCGGCCGGGGGCGGGGCCACCGTCAGCGGCGGCGAACCCCTCCTGCAACCCGTCTTCACCGGCGAGCTGCTCCATCGCCTCAAGCACGAGCTGGGCCTGCACACCGCACTCGACACGTCCGGCTTCCTCGGCGCACGCGCCACCGACGCCCTGCTCCGCGACGTCGACCTGGTCCTGCTCGACATCAAGTCCTGGGACCCCGACACGTACCGCGAGGTCACCGGCCGCCCCCTGGAGCCCACCCTCGACTTCGCGCACCGCCTCGCCGACCTGGGCCAGGAGACCTGGGTGCGCTTCGTCCTCGTCCCCGGACTGACCGACGACCCGGCGAACATCGAGGGCGTCGCCCGGTTCGCCGCCTCGCTCGGCAACATCTCGCGCGTCGACGTGCTGCCCTTCCACAAGCTGGGGGAGGCGAAGTGGGACGCGCTCGGCAAGGACTTCACGCTGCGCGACACTCCTTCGCCCACCCCGGAGCAGGTGGCCGCTGCCAAGGAGATCTTCGCAGCTCAGGGCCTCAAGGCCGTATAAATCGAGGGGGCGGCGGCGGCCGACGTACCCTGGAGGCATGAGTACCGCCCCCGCCCCCGAGCCGCGCGATCCGGACGAGCCGACGCCCAGGCCGAAGGCCAAGCCGAAGAACGCGCTGGTCTTTGAAGACCCGCTGGCGCAGCAGTCATCGGACGACACGGACCGTGGGTGGGGCGAGCGGGCCGACACCCGCGGCGACAGCGCGGCCGACCTCGCGCGCTTCCTCGACGAGAAGCCGCCCCACCACCTCTGAGTCCGGGCTACTCCTCGCGCGGCCGCGAGTCGCGCGAGCCGCGCTGCGCCACCAGCTCGTCGCGGATCTCCTTGAGCACCTCCAGCTCGGAGACCTCGATGACCTCCTTCGTGCCCTCCCTCTCGGCCTTCTTGGCCGCCACCCGCGCCAGGTACTTGGCCATGGGCAGCACCATCAGGAAGTACACGACGGCCGCGGTGATCACGAAGCTGAGGACCGCGCTGAGCACGGGGCCCCACATGATCGGGATGCCCTTGACGACCTCGCCCGCCGCGTTCGTCTCGCAGGGAGCCTTCAGGCACGAGCGGTAGTGATCGAGGTCCTTCGTGCCGAAGGCGCCGACGAGCGGGTTGATGACGCCCTTCACCACCGAGTTCACGATGTTCGTGAAGGCGGCTCCGATGACCACCGCGACCGCCAGGTCGACGACATTGCCGCGCATCAGGAAGGCCTTGAAGCCCTCCCAGACGCCCGGTTCCTTCTTCTCGCTCACCACGAGGCCTTTCGTTGCATGTGCGGGTTGCGGAACAAACGACTTCGCAACCTACGTGAGAGCCCGGCCGACCTGTCCAATTGACTCGCACGAACCAGCGACTTGACAGGCCCTGAGTGCGATCGTGAACGTTCCGCCTCATCGGAGGGTCACCGCCAGACGCGTGCTCGCCCCGGCCCCGGCCAGCCGTGCCGCCGCGTCCCTCGGAACGGACAGCGCCACCAACGCGCCGCTCTCGACGGGGCCTTCCCCCGGCTCCGGCACGGCGGCCACCCGGGCCCCGGACGCCACCACCCGCGGCTCGGCTCCGCCCGAGGGCGACCCATCGGCGGCGATCACGTCGACCCGGTCGCCGGGCCGCAGCAGGCGCACGGTGTCCGCGTCCGCGATGCGCACGGGTGCGGTCACCGCGGCCGCGGAACGATCGGCCGCAGCGGTGGCAGCCGTGACCCGGTGCGGCGCGGGCGCATCCCCCTGAACCACCCCCCGCGGGACCGTGCTCGCCAGCGCCGCCGCGGTCATCGCGAGGCCCACGGCCATCACCCGCCGTCTGTGCCGCAGCAGCCGGTCGAGCCGCGGCCACCCGCCGCGCACCCGCACGGGCGGGAAGGGAGGGACCCGGCGACCCTCGGGCCGTACGTGATCCAGGGATCGTGCGTGATCTTCGGTTCGGGTGTGAATTTCGGGTCGGGTCTGAGGAGGGACGTGCGTCACGACAACCACCGCCTGCGATGCGAGGAGCTCGGCTTCCGCTCTCACGATGCAGGCCCGCGCCGATCCTCGCTGAGCCCGGTGGACTACCCGCCGGTTGTGGACAACTCCCTCACGCGAACGTGGGCTTCCACCTGTGCACACGCCTGTTCACGGCAGCCGGATCCCCGTGTCCGCCCCGCCCAACGCTCCCGCGCAGAGACACCCGCGGCCGCTCCCGTCCCCCTCCGGCAACCCCGCCACCGCGTCGAACAGCACGCCCCGCATCCGGTCCACGTTGGCGGCGAAGACCCGCAGCACCTCGTCGTGCGAGACGCCCTCGCCGGTCTCGGCCCCCGCGTCCAGATCCGTGACCAGCGTCAAGGACGTGTAGCAGAGCTCCAGTTCGCGGGCGAGCGCCGCCTCGGGGTGGCCGGTCATGCCCACCACCGACCAGCCCTGCGCCGCGTACCAACGCGACTCCGCCCGGGTCGAGAAGCGCGGCCCCTCGACCACGACGAGTGTTCCGCCGTCGACCGGCTCCCAGTCACGGGCGAGGGCGGCCCGCACGGCGACGTCGCGGCCCACCGGACAGTAGGGGTCGGCGAGCGAGACGTGGACGACGTTCGGCACGCTGCCGTCGGGGAGCGGGACCCCGTCGAAGTACGTCTGGGCGCGGGTCTGCGTGCGGTCCACGAGCTGGTCGGGGACGAGGAGCGTGCCCGGTCCGTACTCCGCCCGCAGGCCGCCGACCGCGCACGGTCCGAGGACCTGGCGCACGCCCACGGAGCGCAACGCCCACAGGTTGGCGCGGTAGTTGATGCGGTGCGGCGGCAGATGGTGGGCGCGGCCGTGCCGGGGCAGGAAGGCGACCCGGCGTCCCGCGATCTCACCGAGGAAGAGTGAGTCGCTCGGAGCTCCGTAGGGGGTGTCGACCTGGACCTCGGTCACGTCGTCGAGGAAGGAGTAGAAGCCGGAGCCGCCTATGACGCCGATCTCGGCCCGCGCGGCGCTCGCCGTGTTCACCATGGCCCGCACACTAGCCGGGGCGGCGGGGGCATCACACGCCGACGACCCCGCCGTCGCAAGGACGGCGGGGTCGGGCGGAACGGTCTGCGGAAAGCCTTACGCGGCCGAGCTCGACGACGTGGACGTCGAGGAGGAGCCGGACGACTTGGAGTCCGAGGACGAGGAGGACGAAGCGGCCTTCGAGTCCGACGTGGACGAGGAGGACGACGACGAGCCGGATCCCGACTTCGACGAGGCGCCGTTCGCCGGCGTGCTGCTCGACGACGAGCCGCGGCTGTCGTTGCGGTAGAACCCGGAGCCCTTGAAGACGATGCCGACCGCCGAGAACACCTTCTTGAGGCGTCCGTCGCAGTTGGGGCACACGGTCAGGGCGTCATCGGTGAACTTCTGCACCGCCTCGAGGCCCTCGCCGCACTCGGTGCACTGGTACTGGTACGTCGGCACTTGCTTCCTCCTGGCACTCTCACTCGATGAGTGCTAACGACGGTCCATAGTGACGTATTCCGCGGGATCAGTCCACCGTCACCGGCACGCGGTGACCGACGCCACGCGCCACCGTGCGTCCCGGAGCCCTGGGAACGAGCCGCGAGCGAAGGGTCACGAGGACCGCGAGAGCCAGTGCCGTGCCGCCCAGCGGGACCAGGAATCCGGCCCCGTCCCAGAAGCGGTCCTCCAGCTGACCCGCGACCGTCACGGCAGCCGCCTGGCCGAGCGCGACCGCGCCGGTCAGCCAGGTGAAGGCCTCGGTGCGGCCGGTCGGCGGGACCAGCTTGTCGACCAGCGTGTAGCCGGTGATGAGGGCGGGCGCGATGCAGATGCCGACGAGCAGGCCGAGTCCGGCGAGGAGCAGCACGGAGTGCGCGGCCCACAGGCCGGAGGCCATCAGGGTCAGCGCCGTGTAGCCGACCAGGAGGCGCCGTTGCGGGGAGATCTTCCAGGCGATGGCGCCGCAGACGACACCGGAGAGCATGTTGCCCGCCGCGAAGGTGCCGTACAGGACACCGTTCAGGCCGGGCCGGCCGATCGACTCGGTGAACGCGGCCAGCGAGACCTGCATGCCGCCGAAGACGGCGCCGATGCCGAGGAACGTGGCGATCAGGACCCGCACTCCGGGGAGGCGCAGCGCGGGGACGTGCTCCACGCGTGCGTGCTCGTCGTGGAGCGCGGACGGCTTGGGCTGGGTGCTCTTCTGCGCGGCGAACAGGAGACCGCCGACCAGGGTGAGTCCGGCCTCGGTGAGGAGTCCGGCGGAGGGGTCGATGGTGGTGCACAGCGCGGTCGCGAGGAGCGGGCCGAGCACGAAGGTCAGCTCGTCGGTGACGGACTCGAAGGCGGCCGCGGTGGTGGCCAGGGGGGTGTCCTGGAGCTTGGCGCCCCAGCGGGCGCGCACCATGGGGCCGATCTGCGGCGTGGAGGCACCCGCGGGCACGGCGGCCACGAACAGCGTCCACAGAGGGGCGTCGGAGAGCGCGAGCACCGTCAGGGTGACGACGGAGGCGGAGTGGACCAGGACGCCGGGCAGCAGCACGGCGCGCTGGCCGAACCGGTCGGCGAGCTTGCCGCTGAAGGGGGCGAACAGCGCCATGGAGACGCCGGTGGCGGCCGAGACGGCGCCCGCGGCACCGTACGAGCCGGTGGTGTGCTGCACCAGCAGGACGATGGAGATCGTCAGCATCGCGAACGGCTGTCGCGCCGCGAAGCCGGGGAGCAGGAACGTCCAGGCGCGAGGGGTGCGCAGGAGCTGTCCGTAGCCCGGGCGGGATTCGGTGACCGTGGATGCCACGGCCCGTGCCTTTCTGCCGCCTGGTAGCGCCCGTGCGGGGGCGCCGAGAGCTGTCCTCTTGCGCGGAACTGCGGTAGATGCCGGGTGCCACTGCGAGGGCGCCTCGACCGCCATACGGTCGCGCCAGCTCTGCTTCAGGCAGAGTTGGTTCGATCTGGTGCCTTCATCGTACAGGGGGGAGTCCCATTAGCACCTGTGATTACAGCCGATGAGACCCCCGCCACCTACGATTAGTGCTTTTCTCCGTCGGTTCCCAGCCAGCTGGCCAGCTTTCCGCCGTGGCCGACCGCGCGGAGCCGCTTCTCGGCGGCGTCCCGCACCGGATCGGTCGCCACCACCAGGAGCTCGTCGCCGCGCCGCAGGACTGTCGTCGGCAGCGGCACGAACGATTCGCCGTCGCGGACGACGAGCGTCACCGCGGCCCCCGTGGGCAGCCGCAGCTCGGCCACCTCGACGCCGTGCATGCGGGATTCCTTGGGGATGGCCACCGAGAGCAGATGGCCCTGGAGCCGCTCCAGGGGCGCCGACTCGATGCCGAGGTCTGCGGCCTCCGAGGAGTCGCCCAGGCGCAGCTTCCTGGCCAGCCAGGGCAGTGTGGGGCCCTGGATCAGGGTGTAGACGACGACCAGGACGAAGACGATGTTGAAGATCCGCTGACTGTCCTCGACGCCGCTCACCATGGGGATGGTCGCCAGGATGATGGGCACGGCGCCGCGCAGTCCGGCCCACGAGAGCAGGGCCTTCTCCGGCCAGGGCACCCGGAACGGCAGCAGGCTGAGGACGACTTCCAGGGGGCGTGCCACCACCGTCAGGACCAGGCCGATGATGATCGCGGGCCAGGTGTCGTCGAGCAGGTCGTGCGGTGTCACCAGCAGGCCGAGCAGGACGAACATGCCGATCTGGGCGAGCCAGCCGAGGCCCTCGGCGAAGCCGCGGGTGGCCGGCCAGTGCGGCAGCCTGGCGTTGCCGAGCACCATCGAGGCGAGGTAGACGGCGAGGAATCCACTGCCGTGTGCCATGGCGCCCGCGGCGTACGCGGCGACGGCGATGGCCATGACGGCGATGGGGTACAGGCCGGAGGCGGGCAGCGCCACGTGCCGCAGGCCGTAGGCGCCGAGCCAGCCGACCGCGAGGCCTATCGCGGCGCCGATCGCCAGCTCCAGGGCGATCTTGCCGAGCAGCACGTACCAGTCGTCCACCGGTCCCGCCGTGGAGAACGCCACGACGAGGATCACCACAGGGGCGTCGTTGAACCCCGACTCCGCTTCCAGGACACCCGTCACGCGCGAGGGGAGCGGCACCTTCCGCAACACCGAGAAGACCGCTGCCGCGTCCGTGGACGAGACCACCGCGCCGATGATCAGCGCCTGCCGCCACTCGAGGCCCACCAGGTAGTGGGCGCCCGCCGCGGTGACGCCGACGCTCACCGCGACGCCGACGGTCGACAGCACGGCTGCCGCGGGCAGCGCGGGTTTGATCTCTTTCCACTTCGTCCCGAGGCCGCCCTCCGCGAGGATCACGACCAGGGCGGCATAGCCGATGACCTGCGTCAGTTCGGCATTGTTGAAGTGGACGTCGCCGACGCCGTCCTGGCCCATGGCGATGCCGATGCCCAGGTACAGCAGCAGGCTGGGGAGCCCGCTGCGCGACGAGATGCGGACCGCCGCGACGGCGACGAGCAGAACGAGCGAGCAGACGAGCAGGAGCTGGTTGAGGTGGTGGACAGTCAGGGGCCGTTCCTTCCTCCGTGAACGAGTACTACGTAGGAGTCCTCCGTGGAGCCGAGTACTACGTAGGAGTACTTCGTTACCTTACCTAATTGTTAACGCTTTCTTGACGCCGTCGAATGACTATTCGATCTCAAGGGGGCTCGGTTCCTGACTCCGCGTCCGGAGCGCCAACGCCCTGCGCCTATGGTTGCTCCTGCGCTCCCAGAGCCGCCCAAGTCGACAGCACAGCCCGCCCTGCCGCTCGCGTAAGGACAGCAAGGACAGCGATGCCCTCCAACACCAACGCCTCTTCCGGTCATAAGTCCGGCAAGAAGAAGGGGCGCCGAGCCCGACTCGTCGTGATCGTCCTGGTCCTGGCCATCGTCGGAGGCATCGGCTTCGGCGCGTACTGGAGCGTCAGCACCGTGCGCGCCTCCTTCCCGCAGACCAAGGGAACGATCAAGCTCGACGGTCTCGCCGGCCCCGTCGACGTGAAGCGCGACGGGAACGGAATCCCGCAGATCTACGCCGAGTCGGACGCGGATCTCTTCATGGCCCAGGGCTTCGTCCAGGCGCAGGACCGCTTCTGGGAGATGGACGTCCGCCGTCATATGACCTCCGGGCGGCTCTCCGAGATGTTCGGGAAGAGCCAGGTCAAGACCGATGAATTCCTGCGCACGCTCGGCTGGCACCGGGTGGCGAAGAAGGAGTACGACTCCAAGCTCTCGCCGGAGACGAAGAAGTACCTCCAGGCGTACGCCAAGGGAGTCAACGCCTACCTGTCCGGCAAGGACGGCAAGGACATCTCCGTCGAGTACGCGGCGCTCGGCTTCGAGAACGACTACAAGCCGCAGGAGTGGACCCCCGTCGACTCCGTGGCGTGGCTCAAGGCCATGGCCTGGGACCTGCGCGGCAACATGCAGGACGAGATCGACCGCTCGCTGATGACGAGCCGCCTCGGCCCGTCGCAGATCAAGGACCTGTACCCCGAGTACCCGTTCAAGCGGAACAAGCCCGTCGTGCGGGAGGGCGCCTACAACAGCGTCACCGGGAAGTACGACCCGGAGGCCAAGGCCACCGGCACGCAGTCCGGAACCGGCGGCACGGGCACGGGCACGTCGGGTACGCCCGGAACCGGGACCGGCGGCACAGGGACCGGCGGCACGGGCACCAACACCGGCACCGGCAACGGCGCGGCCGGTACAGGCCTCGCGGGCGGCACCGAGGCGCCCAACGGACTCCAGTCACAGCTCAACGGCGTCTCCGGTGCCCTGGACGAGGTTCCGGCCATCCTGGGCCCGAACGGGAACGGCATCGGCTCGAACTCCTGGGTCGTCTCCGGCAAGCACACCATCACCGGCAAGCCGCTCCTCGCGAACGACCCGCATCTGGCGCCGCAGCTGCCCTCCGTCTGGTACCAGATGGGCCTGCACTGCCGCTCGGTCTCCGACAAGTGCCAGTACGACGTCTCGGGCTACACGTTCTCCGGCATGCCGGGTGTGGTCATCGGACACAACCAGGACATCGCCTGGGGCATGACGAACCTCGGCGCCGACGTCACGGACCTGTACCTGGAGAAGTTCACCGGGGACGGCTACCAGTACGACGACAAGGTGCTGCCCTTCACCTCCCGCGAGGAGACCATCAAGGTCGCCGGCGGCAAGGACAAGAAGATCACGGTCCGCGAGACCAACAACGGGCCGCTGATCTCCGACCGCGACGACGAGCTCGTGAAGGTCGGCAAGAAGGCCGGCGTGGACACCGCGGCCCCCGACCGGGGCGACGGCTACGGAGTGGCGCTGCGCTGGACCGCGCTGACCCCGGGCAAGTCCATGGACGCCGTCTTCGAGCTCAACAAGGCGAAGAACTTCACGGAGTTCCGCAAGGCGGCCGCTTCCTTCGAAGTGCCGTCCCAGAACCTGATCTACGCCGACACCGAAGGCAACATCGGCTACCAGGCCCCCGGCCGGATCCCCAAGCGCGGCAAGGGCGACGGCTCGCTGCCCGCGCCGGGCTGGGACCGTGCGTACCGCTGGACCGGCTACATCCCGCAGGACGCGCTGCCCTACGAGTACAACCCGAAGCGCGGCTACATCGTCACCGCCAACCAGGCCGTGATCGACGACCGCGACAAGGCCGACTACCCGTACAAGCTCACCTCGGACTGGGGCTACGGAGCGCGCAGCCAGCGGATCGACGACCTCATCCAGTCGAAGATCAAGAACGGCGGCAAGATCTCCACCGAGGACATGCGCCTCATGCAGATGGACAACAGCAGCGAGATCGCCAAGCTGCTCGTGCCCAAGCTGCTGAAGATCGACGTCAAGGACAAGTACGTCCGCGAGGCGCAGAAGCTCCTGGAGGGATGGGACTACACCCAGGACGCCGACTCCGCGGCCGCCGCGTACTTCAACTCGGTCTGGCGCAACATCCTCAAGCTGGCCATCGGCAACAAGCTCCCCAAGGAGCTGCGCGTCAAGGGCCAGTGCCTGACCGTCGAGCCGGCCGGCAACACCGGCCCCGCCGACGAGGGCAAGAAGGTCCGCGAATGCGGTGAGCGCGATGCCGACTCGGCCCAGCCGGACGGCGGCGACCGCTACTACGAAGTGATCCGCAAGATCATCGACGACGAGACCAACGACTGGTGGAAGTCGCCGGGGACCCGCACCGACGACGAGACCAAGACCCGCGACCAGCTGTTCAAGCGGGCCCTGGAGGACGCGCGCTGGGACCTGACGGCCAAGCTCGGCAAGGACGTCGACAGCTGGAGCTGGGGCCGTCTGCACCGGCTCGAGCTGAAGAACCAGACGCTCGGCACCGAGGGGCCCGGGTGGCTCCAGTGGGTCCTGAACCGCGGCCCGTGGAACCTCGGCGGCGGCGAGGCGGCGGTCAACGCGACCGGCTGGAACGCGGCGGGCGGCTACGGAGTGCTCTGGGTGCCCTCCATGCGCATGGTGGTGAACCTCAAGGACCTCGACAAGTCCAAGTGGATCAACCTCACCGGCGCGTCGGGACACGCCTACAACGACCACTACACCGACCAGACGGAGAAGTGGACCAAGGGCGAACTGCTGCCGTGGGCGTTCTCGGACAAGGCGGTCGAGGGCAGCACGAGCGACAAGCTGGTCCTGCGCCCCTGACGGCCATCCACTGAAAGGGCCCTCCACGCACGCGTGGAGGGCCCTTTCGGCGTACCGGTCTCAGTCACGGAACCGGCGCGCCCCCGCCGGCGACACGACGGCGTGCACGGGCCGGTCGTGCTCCTCGTCGGGGAGGTGCGCGACGACTTCGGAGTCGTACAGGAGCACCACGAGCGCGGGATCCGCGGACGCGCGCTCCAGCCGGGTGAGGACGCGGTCGTACGATCCGCCGCCCCGCCCGAGTCGCATCCCGCGCGCGTCCACGGCGAGCCCCGGCAGCAGCACGGCGTCCGCCTCCAGGACGGCGTCCGGCCCGAGCCTCTCCCCGGACGGCTCCAAGAGGGCCATCTTCCCGGGGTGTTGTACGCGGGTCAGGGAGCCGGCCCCGTCGTACGCGCCCCAGTCCAGGTCGTTGTCCGGGAGCAGCACCGGCAGCAGGACACGGGTCCCGCGCGCGTGGAGGACGTCGAGCAGCGGGCCGGTGCCGGGTTCGCGGCCCACGGACACGTACGCGGCGACGGTCCGTGCCTCGGCGAGCTCCGGCAGGTCGAGTGCGCGGTCGGCGAGAACCGCGGCCGCCTTCCGTGCGTCATCCTCAGTCAACCCGCTTCTCACCGCGAGGAAGCCTCGCCGCAACGTGCGCTTGGTTGGCTGGCCCTCGGCCTCGGTACCACTGGTTCCGTTCATGGGGATCTCACAATTCCTTCCTGGTCGGCGCATATGCCGACGAATATTCCGGACCCACAGATTCCGCACATACGCACCCGATATGGTGGCGGCATGACTGAGTCTCACCCCCCCCACGGCCGGATCACCAAGGCGGTCATCCCCGCCGCAGGTCTCGGCACGCGCTTCCTGCCGGCCACCAAGGCCACGCCCAAGGAGATGCTGCCGGTCGTCGACAAGCCGGCGATCCAGTACGTGGTCGAGGAGGCCGTGTCCGCGGGTCTCGACGACGTCCTCATGATCACGGGTCGCAACAAGCGCCCGCTGGAGGACCACTTCGACCGCAACTACGAACTGGAGTCCGCCCTCCTGAAGAAGGGCGACGAGGCGCGCCTCGCCAAGGTCCAGGAGTCCAGCGACCTCGCGACGATGCACTACGTCCGCCAGGGCGACCCCAGGGGACTCGGTCACGCCGTCCTGTGCGCCGCTCCGCACGTCGGCAACGAGCCCTTCGCCGTACTGCTCGGCGACGACCTGATCGACCCCCGCGACCCGCTCCTCGCCCGCATGGTCGAGATCCAGGAGAGGCACGGCGGCAGCGTCATCGCCCTCATGGAGGTCGCCCCCGAGCAGATCCACCTCTACGGCTGCGCCGCCGTCGACGCCACCGAGGACGGCGACGTCGTCAAGGTCACCGACCTGGTCGAGAAGCCCGACGTCGCCGACGCCCCGTCGAACTACGCGATCATCGGCCGCTATGTCCTGGATCCGAGCATCTTCGGCGTACTGCGCAAGACCGAGCCGGGCCGCGGCGGCGAGATCCAGCTCACCGACGCCCTCCAACAGCTCGCCGCGGACGAGAAGGTCGGCGGCCCGGTGCACGGCGTGGTCTTCAAGGGCCGCCGCTATGACACCGGCGACCGTGGCGACTATCTGCGTGCCATTGTCAGACTCGCGTGCGAACGTGAAGATCTGGGACCGGACTTCCAGTCCTGGCTTCGCAGTTACGTCACCGAGGAGATGTAGCACTTTGAGCAGCAGCACGACGACACCGCCCACCGGCCAGAACCCGTTCTGGTCGGTGGAAGAGCATCTGGACGACATCCTCGAAGCCGTCCGCCCGCTCGAACCCATCGAGCTCCAACTCCTCGACGCACAGGGCTGCGTCCTGGTCGAGGACGTGACGGTGCCCGTCTCGCTGCCGCCCTTCGACAACAGCTCCATGGACGGGTACGCGGTGCGGGTCGCCGATGTCGCGGGCGCGAGCGAGGAGTTCCCCGCCGTCCTCACGGTCGTCGGCGACGTGGCCGCGGGCGCGGGCGCACAGCCCACCGTCGGCCCCGGCCAGGCCGCCCGCATCATGACCGGTGCCCCGCTGCCGCCCGGCGCCGAGGCCGTCGTCCCCGTGGAGTGGACCGACGGAGGCCTGGGCGAAGGCCCCGTCTCCGGCATGCGCGCCCACAGCGCCGCCCCTGAGGGCGCGTCGGGCGAGGTCCGCGTGCACCGTCCCGCCGAGGCCCGCGCGCACGTGCGGGCACGCGGCAGCGACGTCCAGGCGGGCGACCGCGCCCTGGCCGCGGGTGCCGTCCTCGGCCCCCCGCAGATCGCCCTGCTCGCCGCGGTCGGCCGCGGCACGGTGAAGGTGCGCCCCCGCCCGCGCGTGGTGGTCATGTCCACCGGCAGTGAACTGATCCAGCCGGGCGAACAGTTGGCGGACGGCCAGATCTTCGACTCCAACAGCTTCGCCCTCACCGCCGCGGCCCGCGACGCCGGAGCCATCGCCTACCGCGTGGGCGCCGTCGCCGACGACGCCGAGACGCTGCGCTCCACCATCGAGGACCAGCTGATCCGCGCCGACCTCATCGTCACCACGGGCGGCGTGAGCGTGGGGGCGTACGACGTCGTGAAGGAGGCCCTGTCCGCCATCGGCGACCCCGACGACGAGGACGGCATCGGGGCGGGCGGCGGCGTCGAGTTCCGCAGGATCGCCATGCAGCCCGGCAAGCCCCAGGGCTTCGGCTCCATCGGCCCCGACCACACACCGCTGCTCGCGCTGCCGGGCAACCCGGTCTCCTCGTACGTCTCCTTCGAGCTCTTCGTGCGCCCCGCGATCCGCACCCTCATGGGCCTGCCCGAGGTGCACCGGTCCTCCACGCGCGCGCAGCTCCTCTCGGACAAGGCGCTGACCTCTCCCGAGGGGCGCCGCCAGTTCCTCCGCGGGAAGTACGACGCGGAGGCGGGCCGCGTGACACCCGTCGGCGGGTCCGGCTCCCACCTGATCGCCGCTCTCGCGCACGCGAACGCGCTGATCGTCATCCCCGAGGACACCACTTCCGTGGAGCCCGCCGCGGAGGTCGAGGTGGTCCTGCTCGGCTGAGGAGGCCGCCCGCGCGGTACCGTGTCGCGCACAACAGGCCCGCGCGCCGCACCGCGCGGGGCCCGGACCGGGAGCGCCAAGCACATGACCGCGATTTCCCGGGGGAACACCCCCGGAGCCCCTGAGCAGCAGCGACTGACCCACATCGACGAGGCGGGCGCCGCCCGCATGGTCGACGTGTCCGCCAAGGACGTCACGGCGCGCACCGCACGCGCCAGCGGCCGCGTCCTGGTCTCGCCGCGCGTGATCGAGCTGCTGCGCGGCGAGGGCGTACCCAAGGGAGACGCCCTGGCGACCGCGCGGATCGCCGGGATCATGGGGGCCAAGCGCACCCCGGACCTGATCCCGCTCTGCCACCCGCTGGCCGTCTCCGGAGTGAAGCTCGACCTCTCCGTGGCGGACGACGCCGTGGAGATCCTCGCCACCGTGAAGACGACCGACCGCACGGGCGTCGAGATGGAGGCCCTCACCGCGGTGAGCGTCGCGGCTCTCACCGTGGTGGACATGGTCAAGGCCGTCGACAAGGGCGCGGTCATCACCGACGTGCGGGTCGAGGAGAAGACCGGCGGCAAGTCCGGGCACTGGCAGCGCGACGACGAGCCGTCCGGGGAGCAGGCATGAGCGGCCAGGACCTCGACACCCCGGCCGGCGGCGCCCTGCCCGCGCCGTACAGCGCGCTCGTCGTGACCGCCTCCAACCGCGCCGCCGCCGGGGTCTACGCCGACAAGGGCGGCCCGATCCTCGCCGAGGGCCTGACCGCGCTCGGCTTCGCCGTCGACGGGCCGCAGGTCGTCCCCGACGGCGACCCCGTCGAACGGGCCCTGCGCGCGGGCGCCGAGGCCGGCTACGACGTCATCCTGACCACCGGCGGCACCGGCATCTCGCCCACCGACCGCACGCCCGAGGCCACCCGCGGCGTCATCGACCACGAGGTGCCGGGCATCGGCGAGGCGATCCGGGCGTACGGCAGGGAGAAGGTCCCCACGTCCGCACTCTCGCGCGGACTGGCGGGCGTCGCGGGCCGGACGCTCATCGTGAACCTGCCGGGCTCCACCGGAGGCGTACGCGACGGTCTCGCCGTCCTGGAGCCGCTGCTGAAGCACGCCGTCGACCAGCTGCGCGGCGGCGACCACCCCGGTCCGCCGGGGGGTGCGAGCTGAACGGCTCCTCCTGGCCCGTCGAGCTGACGGACGGCGACATCGCCCTCCGTCCGATAAAGATGCGCGACCAGCGGGCCTGGCGTGAGGTCAACCGGCGCAACCGGGACTGGCTGCGCCCCTGGGAGGCGACGATCCCGCCGCCCACCCCGAGCGGCCCGATCGTGCACCGCCCCACGTACCGGCAGATGGTCCGTCATCTGCGCGCGGAGGCCAACGCGGGCCGGATGCTGCCCTTCGTCATCGAGTACCAGGGCCGCCTCGTCGGACAGCTGACGGTCGCGGGGATCACCTGGGGCTCGATGTGCTCGGGTCACGTCGGCTACTGGGTCGACCGGTCCGTCGCGGGCCGCGGCGTCATGCCGACCGCCGTCGCGCTCGCCGTCGACCACTGCTTCCGTTCGGTCGGGCTGCACCGTATCGAGGTCTGTATTCGACCCGAGAACACACCGAGCCGACGGGTCGTGGAGAAACTCGGATTCCGCGAGGAGGGACTTCGCCCGCGGTATCTGCACATCGACGGAGCGTGGCGCGATCACCTCGTCTTCGCGCTCACGGCCGAAGAGGTGCCGGAGGGTTTGTTGCGCCGCTGGCACCAGGCGCGCCCCCGGAACACGGCCTAGCGTTCCCGCCGCCCGCCCCCACCGTGACCTGGTCCGGACCTGTTCGCGGCTCCGGCCGGTTCTCGACCCCCGTAAATGAAATAAGTGTTCGAAATTACGGCCCGAACGACCGTCTGAGGCGCGTATGAGACTTGTCTCAGGCATTAATTTCCCGCTCTCGGCGGCCCGTTGATCGCACCAGTCACAAAAAAAGTTCGAGATATCAGCCAGATCGTGCGACACACCGACGCAATTGGCAGATGGCCTCACACAAACCCCTCTACCGTGTGAGCGTGAGCAGCAGCGGCCTCATCTACGCAGTCATCGTCGGGGCCTGGGCCGCCTACTTGGTGCCGATGTGGCTCCGTAGGCAGGACGAGCTGAACGAAGCCCGTCCGACGGAACGCTTCAGCACCGCCATCCGGCTGCTGTCCGGACGGGCGGGGATGGAGCGCCGATACGCCAAGGACCTGCAAGCGCGCTCGCCCGAGGAAGGGGAGTCGCTCGACGACCCGGACGGCATCACCGGCTCGGTGGACGTCCGGTCCTTCGTCGCGCCCCCGACCGAGCGCGAGCCCGAACGGGAACGGGAGCGGGAACCCGAGCGAGAACCGGTACGCGAGCGGGAAGCGGTCAGGGAACGGGAACCCGTGCGGAAGCGGGACCGGGAGCGAGATCGGGATCGGGAGCGTGAATCCGCGTCGGCCCCCGCGACCGGCGCACCCTCCCGCGAAACACCCGCGCAGCGCGCCGCGTCGGCCGAGGCCGCCGCACGCGCCCGGCGCACCAAGGTGCTCGCCCGACGCCGACGTACGACGGTCCTCCTCTTCCTCGCCTTCACCATCGGTGCGGTCGTCGCCGCCGTCGGCGGGCTCGCCCTCCTGTGGGTGCCCGCCGTGCCCGCCGTGCTCCTGAGCGCGTACATCGTCTACCTGCGCGGCCAGGAACGGCGCCGCTTCACGTACACGATGGACCGGCGCAGGGCCGAGGTCGCGGCGCAGCGGCTGCGCGAGCGGCAGCCCCGGCGCAGGCCCGCGGAGCCGTCGGCCGACGAGTCGGCGGACGACGGCCCGGCGCCCGAGACGGAGACCGGCCTCTCGGCGCTCGCCGCGGACCGCCGCGCCCTCGTCGAGCAGACCGACCACGCCGAGTGGGTCGACCAGCAGCGCGAGCGGCAGCGCGGCCCCGGCCGCGGCGACAGCTGGGACCCGGTCCCGGTGCCGCTGCCGACGTACGTGACCGCGCCGGTCGCCCCGCGCGCCACCGGCAGCGTCGACCTGGGCGCGCCCGACGCGTGGAGCGCGGCGCGCTCCAGCACCGCGGAACCGACCGCCGAGCCCGCGGCCGACCGCGAGGCGCGGGATGCCCGGGCGGAGCGGGAGCGTCCTTCCGCGGGGCCGGGCGACATCGACGGGGTCGACGGCGCGGACGCCGCCGGCGGCCGCAGCGACAAGCGCCGGGCGGCGTCCGCGCGGCGCGCCCGTGAGCGCGGCCGCACGCCGCTCTTCGACCAGTACGAGGACGGCGACCGGCCGCGCGCGGCGAACGAGTGAGGGGCCGTCGGGTCCCCCTGGCCTGACCTGCCAGGAACGGATTTCCAAGCACCCCGATCGGGATGCTAGAGTTTCACTCGTTGCAAGGGCCTGTGGCGCAGTCTGGTAGCGCACCTCGTTCGCATCGAGGGGGTCTGGGGTTCAAATCCCCACAGGTCCACTGCACATGAGATCCCGTCCAGTTCATCGAACTGGGCGGGATCTTTGCGTTGTGCACCACGAGTGGTTCCTCTCGGCGTGTGATGTACGTCGCGCTCGATACATTTGATGCATGTTGTCCCCTTTGCGGGTTACTGTCCCGTTGGCTGTCGCGCTGGTGCTGGGCGGGTGTGCCGCCGAGCCTCGGGGGCTGCACGTGGAGGGGTCCGCGTTGCAGCCTTCGCGGGTGGCCGGGCCCGTCTACATCGCGGACGCGGCCGGCGTCGCGTTGCAGCAGCCGACGTCGGCGCAGCTCACCGAGTACGTCGTGGTCTCGCAACTGAGCTGGCGGGACTGGGGCGGGCCGACCGCGCGGGCCACCGGGAAACTCGGTGGGCCCTGGTGCAGTCCCAAGTGCTCCGACGATCCGTACGACGCGACGCTGACGCTGAGCGGGCTCGAGCAGCAGGAGCGCATGGCGTACTACCGGCGGGCGACCGTCGAGCCGAAGAAGCCGGAGGACCTGCCCGCGGCGGCGGTGAACGTGCAGTTCCAGGGGATTCGGCTGTCGATCCCGGACATCTGAGGGCGCGGGGAACGGGAACGGTATGGGGCTGCGGACCAAGATCGGTGTCGCCATCGCGGGAACTGCCGCGCTGGTGTCCGTCGTCATGGGGCTGCTCGTCCACCATCGGACCGTCGACGCCCAGTACGCGGGTGCGCGCAGCCAGATCGGGGACCGGCTGCAGACCGCCGTGCAGGACCACGCGGCCGGGGTCGACGGGGACCGCACTCTCATCGACCCGGTCGACCTGCCGGGGCCGCTCGCCGGGGCTGTGGCGAACGGGCAGTGGGGCGTCTATCTGGACCGGACCGGGCGCATCCCGCAGCTGTGGGCGGCGAGCAGGTACGGGAAGGAGGTCGTCGCGCTGAAGCGGCCCTATGACAGGGAGGCGGAGACCGTACGGGATCTCGACCGGGTGCTGTGGATCTCCGGTGGGTTCGGGACCGCCCTCGCCTGTGTGGCCGGGCTGCTCGTCGCCACCCGGCTCGGGCGGCGGCTCAGGACGAAGGCCGGGGCGGCGCAGCGCATCGCGGAGGGGGACCTCACGGCGCGGCTCCCGCTGCGCGGCAAGGACGAGATCACCCGGCTCGCGTCCGCCGTGAACACGATGGCCGACGCGCTCGCCGCCCGGTTGCAGGCCGAGCGCGAGGTGACCGCGAACATCGCGCACGAACTGCGCACCCCGGTGGCCGGCATGGTGACGGCGGCCGGGCTGCTGCCGCCGGGGCGCCCCTCCGAGCTGGTGCGGGAGTCCGCGGCGCGGCTGCGGGCACTCGTCGACGACGTCATCGAGGTGGCGCGGCTCGACGGAGCGGGGGAGCAGGTCGCGGCCGAGCAGTGCGAGTTGGGGGCGCTGGTGCGCCGGTCGGCTGCCGCCGGGGCCGCGGGTGCGGACGGCGTGAGCGTCGACGTCGTGCGGGACGTGGCGGTGGTGACGGATCCGCGGCGCGTGGAGCGGATCGTCGCCAACCTCGTCAGCAACGCGCTGCGGCACGGGGCGGCGCCGGTGACGGTGGAGGTCGACGGCGGGGTGGTGCGGGTGCGGGACTCCGGGGGCGGCTTCCCGGAGTCCCTGCTGTCCGGTGGGCCGCAGCGGTTCCGGAGCGGGTGCGGGGAGAAGGGCGTGGGCCTCGGGCTGGGGCTGACGATCGCGCAGGGGCAGGCGCAGGTGCTCGGGGCCGGGCTGCGGTTCGGCAATCCGGCGGGGGGCGGGGCCGAGGCGGTGCTCGATCTGAGGTCGGCGGTCACGGGCGACTGAGCGGCAGGGCGGGGTTGCGGCAGGGGGCCCCGACGTCTTCGACCGGTCACGCATGGAGCGGCCAGGGCGAGGCTACAGGGTCTTTTCGTAGCAGCGGCTCAGGTCGTCGAAGCGGTAGAGGCCGAACTTCTCCGGTGCGAGGGTGTAGCCGCTTGAGGTGTACAGGGCTATCGCCTCGGGCTGCTTCGTGCCCGTCTCCAGGACCATGCGGACCCGGCCCGCCGCCTTCGCGTCGGCCTCGAGTGCCGCGAGTATGTGGCGGGCGAGGCCCAGGCCCCGGGCCTGCGGAGTGACGTACATCCGCTTCAGCTCGGCGTCGCCGTCCCGGTAGTTCTCGTCGTGTTCGGTGTTCCCGTCCATGCTGCGCCAGCCGCCCGTGGCCAGTGCGGTGCCGTGCTCGTCGTATGCGATGAAGTAGCGGCCGCGCGGCGGCTCGAACATGGTCGGGTCGAGGGGTGTGATGTCTCCCTCGTCGCCGTAGCGCTCCGCGTATTCGAGCTGGACGAGGTCGTTGAGGCGGACCGCGTCGGGGTGCGCGAAGGTGACGGTGCGCAGTTCCGGCGCGGCGGCGGTTGGGGCGGTGGCGTTTGTCTGGATAGTCATGCGCTCCATCGTACTTCTATGCGTTACGGGAGATGGGTGTGGTGGCGGTGGTGCCGGACCAGTGTGCCGGTAGGGGCCGGTATCGTGCCGGGATGCTCACTGTGACCAGCGTGAATGTGAACGGGCTGCGCGCCGCCGCCAAGAAGGGCTTCGTGGAGTGGCTCGCCGACACCTCGGCCGATGTGGTGTGCCTCCAGGAGGTGCGGGCCGAGGAGCACCAGCTGCCCGAGGAGGTGCGGGCCCCCGAGGGCTGGCACGTCGTGCACGCGCCCGCCGCCGCCAAGGGGCGCGCCGGTGTCTCGCTGTACACGCGCCGTGAGCCGGACCGGGTGCGGGTCGGGTTCGGGTCGCAGGAGTTCGACGGCAGCGGCCGGTACGTCGAGGCGGACCTGCCGGGCGTCACCGTGGCCAGCCTGTATCTGCCCTCCGGTGAGGTCGGCACCGAGCGGCAGGACGAGAAGATCCGCTTCATGGACGAGTTCCTCGCCTACCTGAAGGAACTCAAGGTGCGGGCCGCCGCCGACGGACGCCACGTCGTCGTCTGCGGCGACTGGAACATCGCCCACAAAGAGGCCGACCTCAAGAACTGGAAGGGCAACAAGAAGAACTCCGGGTTCCTGCCGGAGGAGCGCGCCTGGATGGACGAGGTCTTCGCGGAGTACGAGGACGTCGTGCGGGCGCAGCACCCGAACGTCGAGGGCCCCTACTCGTGGTGGTCCTACCGGGGGCGCGCCTTCGACAACGACACGGGCTGGCGCATCGACTACCAGGTCGCGACGGCGGGCCTCGCCGAGCGCGCGCTGAAGGCGTACGTGGAGCGCGCCGCGAGCCACGGCGAGCGGTGGAGCGACCACGCGCCCGTGACGGTGGTCTACGACCTGTAGGCCCCCTCGTCCTCCGCCGGGGTGGTTCTCCGGCGGGACACGGGCACAAAGTCCGGTAGAAGGCTGTCCCGGGGCCGGGCGGCATGGCAGATTTCGGTCGCGTACATGACCAACTGTCGAGCCGTCAGGGGGATTTCATGTCGGCCATGCCTTCCAGACGTGCCGTCGTGCTGGGCGCGGCGGGTGCCGGGATCGGGGCGGCGCTGCCCGCCACGCGCGCGTACGCGACGGGCGGCGGCGACGGGGTCCCCGTCGGTACGCCGCCCGTACTGCTGACCGAGCAGGCCACCAGGCGCCTCCTCGTGCTCGACCCGCGGCGCCGCGTCTGGGACCCGGAAGCCGACCCGTCCGTCGTCCGCTGGGCGTTCTCGCCGGTCGGCGACCCCCGCTACGAGGATCTGCTGCCGGATGTGAGCTGGGTGTATCCGTGCGAGGCGAAGGTTCGGCTGCACCGGCGGCGCACATACGTCCTGACGACGGCGTCGTTCGGATTCGTGGCCGTCGTCGAGCACCCCACCGGCAGGCGGTACTGGGGCACGGCGATCGGGCCCGGCGACGACCTGTTCAATCCGCACAGCGCCGAGATCCTGCCCGACGGCAACGTGGCCGTCGCGTGCAGCACGGGCGCGCGGGTACGGCTGTACGCGGCGTCGCAGGGGCCGCGGGCCACGCGGTTCGCCGAGGCGGAGCTGAAGGGGGCGCACGCGCTGCACTGGGACCGCGCGCGGCAGGTGCTCCGGGCCCTCGGTGACGACGAGTTGGTGACGTACGCCGTGGGCGGGACCGCCGCGCGGCCGACGCTGGAGCGGAAGGACGCGGTCGGTCTTCCGGTCGGCACGCCGGGGAAGACGCCTGGCGGCCACGACCTGTTCCCCGTCGCCGGGCGGCGGGGGCGGCTGTGGGTGACGACCAACGCGGCCGTGTTCCAGTACGAGCCGAAGGGCCGCGTCTTCGTGCAGGACTTCGCCGGGGCCGCGGAGATCTCGCGCAAGTCCGTGAAGGCCGTCGGCGACGATCCGCGCACCGGGCAGGTCCTGACCACCGTCCCGGAGCCCGGTCTCGGGGAGACCTGGTGGACCACGACGGTGAGCGTGCACCGGCCGGAGTCCGCCTACAAGCTGGTCGACGGCGGCATCTACAAGGCGCGGTGGTGGCTCCCGTACTGAGAGCCCGTGTCAGCTCTCCTTGAGGCGGCGGTCCAGCGCCATGGACAGCTCCGCCTCCACCACGCTCTTGGCGAGCGGGCGCAGCTGGTCGATGTCGACGTCGGTGGTGTCCGGTGTGTGCGTGCGCATGACGGTGATGAACAACTCGGCGAGCGCGTCGGCGTGTTCGCGCACGCGCTGGCCCGCTTCCAGGACGGCGGCCAGCGGCACCCCCTTGCGCACCAGGGTGGACGAGGCGTCCAGCAGGCGGCGGCTGATGTGGACGAGCTCGTCGCCGTCCGTGCCGAGATAGCCGAGGTCCAGGGCGGCGACGAGGTTCTCGGGGGTGACCTCGCCGGCGAAGTGGTCGGCGAGCTCCTCGGGCGTGAGGCGGACCGGCTGCTCCTCGGTCGGCTCGCCGAGGCCGAGGAGTTCGCCCACGTCGCGGCCCTTCTCGAAGGCGTCGGCCAGCTCGGCGATGCCGTTCAGGGTGTGGCCGCGCTCCAGGAGGGCGGCGATCGTGCGGAGTCTGGCCAGGTGGTGCTCGTCGTACCAGGCGATGCGGCCCTCGCGGCGGGGCGGCGGGATCAGTCCGCGCTCGCGGTAGAAGCGCACGGTGCGCACGGTGATGCCGGCCTCCTCGGCCAGCGCCTCCATGCGGAACTCGCGTACGCCGCCGTCCGGAGTGCCCCCGCCCGCGCCGCCGGAGGGTGCGTGCCCGGCTCCGCCTTCTCGTTCGTCTGCCACGTGGGAAGCCTAGCCGGACCCGACGGACACCCCCTGGGGTCATACCGTCGGTAACTTTCCCCCGCCGAACCCCTACCCATGAGTACGCGACTGCCTTACTCTCCCAATTGCGCCAGTAGACACTGGCAGGGTTCAGGTACTTCCGGGAGGCGGCGGAATGACAGAGCACGAGCACGTACGGGTGGCGGTGATCGGATCCGGCTTCGGCGGCCTCGGTGCCGCCGTGCGGTTGCGCCGCGAGGGCATCATCGACTTCGTCGTCCTGGAGCGCGCCGGCGCGGTGGGCGGCACCTGGCGCGACAACAGTTACCCGGGCTGCGCCTGCGACGTGCCCTCCCACCTGTACTCGTTCTCGTTCGCGCCCAACCCGGACTGGCCGCGCACCTTCTCCGGCCAGGAGCACATCCGGGAGTACCTGGAGCACGTCGCCGACACCTTCCGGCTCCGCCCGCATCTGCGCCTCGACACCGAGGTGAAGCTGATGACCTGGGACGCCGACCGGCTGCACTGGGTCATCGAGACCAGCAACGGCACCTACACCGCCGACGTCGTCGTCTCCGCCACCGGGCCGCTCTCCGACCCCAAGACCCCGGACATCCCCGGCATCGACACCTTCCCCGGCAAGGTCTTCCACTCGGCCCGCTGGGACCACGACTACGACCTCAGCGGCAAGCGCGTCGCCATGATCGGCACCGGCGCCTCCGCCATCCAGATCGTGCCCGAGATCCAGAAGAAGGTCGGCAGGCTCACCCTCTTCCAGCGCACGCCCCCGTGGGTGATGCCGCGCGCCGACCGTGCCATCTCCGGCGCCGAGCGCTGGCTGCACAAGCAGCTGCCCTTCACCACGCAGGCCAGGCGCGGCCTCCTGTGGGGCATCCGGGAGCTGCAGGTCCAGGCGTTCACCAAGCGGCCCAACGAGCTCGGCATGGTCGAGCAGATCGCCAAGCGGAACATGTACCGGGCCATCAAGGACCCGGCGCTGCGGGCCAAGCTGACCCCGACGTACCGCATCGGCTGCAAGCGGATCCTGCTCTCCAACACGTACTACCCGGCGCTCGCGAAGCCCAATGTCGACGTCGTCGCCAGCGGTCTGAGCGAGGTGCGGGGCAACACCGTCGTCGCCGCGGACGGCACGGAGACCGAGGTCGACGCGATCGTCTTCGGCACCGGCTTCCACGTCACGGACATGCCGATCGCCGAGCGCGTGGTGGGCGACGAGGGGCAGACCCTCATGGAGAGCTGGAAGGGCGGCATGAACGCGCTGCGCGGCGCGACCGCGGCCGGCTTCCCCAACTGGATGACGATCATCGGCCCGAACACCGGGCTCGGGAACTCCTCCATGATCCTGATGATCGAGTCGCAGCTGAACTACATGGCGGACTACCTGCGCCAGCTCGACGTCCTCGGGGGCCGCGCCGCCCTCGCCGCGCGGGCCGACTCCGTGAGCGCCTGGAACCACCGGGTGCAGGAGCGGATGAAGCGGACCGTGTGGAACACCGGCGGCTGCAACAGCTGGTACCTCGACGAGAACGGTGTCAACACCACCGTCTGGCCCGGCACGACCACCGAGTTCAGGGCGGCGACGCGGCGGGTCGACCTCTCCGAGTACGAGGTGGTGCGGCCCCCGAAGCCGCAGCCCGCGGCACAGGCCTCCCGCAGGAAGAAGGCCGAGGCCGGGACATGAGCCGACTGACCCACGTCACCAACGGCCGGTACGCGCCGCCCGCCGCCGCCCGCGAGGTCACCGCCGTCTCCGCCGACGGCGCCCGCATCCACGTCGAGGTGCACGGTCCCGAAGGGGCGCCCGCCGTGGTGCTCGCGCACGGGTGGACCTGCTCCACGGCCTTCTGGGCCGCGCAGATGCGCGACCTCTGCGCCGACCACCGCGTCATCGCCTACGACCAGCGGGGACACGGCCGCAGTGTGGCTCCGGCGGACGCCGACGGGTACAGCACGCGGGCGCTCGCCGACGACCTCGAAGCGGTGCTCGCACAGACGCTCGCGCCGGGCGAGAAGGCCGTCCTCGTGGGGCACTCCATGGGCGGCATGACGATCATGGCCGCGGGCGGCCGTGCCGGAGTGCGGGAGCACGCCGCCGCCGTCCTGCTGTGCAGTACGGGGAGTTCGGCGCTGGTCGCCGAGTCGCTGGTCGTGCCGCTGCTGCGGGCCGGGCGTGCGCGGACCCGGATCACCCGGTCCGTGCTCGGCTCGCGCGCCCCGCTCGGGCCCGTCACGCCCGTGGCCAAGCGGATCCTCAAGTACGCGACGATGGGCCCCGCCGCCGCGCCCGAGAAGGTCGAGGCCTGCGCGCGGATCGTGCACGCCTGCCCCCGCGACGTGCGCCACGGCTGGTCGGGCGTCCTCGACGCGCTGCAACTGGACGTGGAGGTCGGCGGGTTGCAGGTGCCCACGGCCGTCATCGCGGGAACGTCCGACCGACTCACCCCCGTCGTGCACGCGCGGCGCATCGCCGCCGCCCTGCCCCAGTGCCTGGGGCTCACCGAGCTCCCCGGGATCGGACACATGACACCCATCGAGGCGCCCGAGGCCGTCACCGGACGGATCAGGGAGCTCGCCGGAACGTACGTACAGGTCAAGGAGGGCGCATGAGCAGGGTCAGCCTCGAAGGACAGGTCGCGGTCGTCACGGGCGCGGCGCGCGGAGTCGGTGAACTGCTCGCGCGCAAGCTGTCGGCGCGCGGCGCGAAGGTCGCCCTCGTCGGCCTGGAGCCGGACGAGCTGAAGCAGGTGTCGGAGCGGCTGCACACCGAGTCCGCGCACTGGCACGCGGACGTCACCGACCACACGGCGATGGCGCAGGTCGCGCAGGAGGTCAAGCAGCACTTCGGCAAGGTCGACATCGTCGTCGCCAACGCGGGCGTGGCCAGCGGCGGTCCGTTCGTGGAGTCCGACCCGGACGCGTGGCGCCGCGTCATCGAGGTCAACCTCATAGGCAGCGCGGTGACCGGACGGGCCTTCCTGCCCGTCCTCATGGAGAGCCGTGGCTATCTGCTGCAGATCGCGTCGCTCGCCGCGATCACTCCGGCGCCGATGATGACGGCGTACTGCGCGTCGAAGTCGGGTGTGGAGGCGTACGCGCACGCGCTGCGGGCCGAGGTCGGCTACAAGGGCGTCAAGGTTGGCGTCGGCTATCTGTCCTGGACGGACACGGACATGGTGCGGGGCGCCGATCAGGACGATGTGATGCGGGAGTTGCGGCAGCGGCTGCCGTGGCCGTCCAACAAGACGTATCCGCTCGGCCCCGCCGTGGACCGGATCGTGGCGGGCATCGAGCGCCGCTCCGGCCATGTGTACGCGCAGTGGTGGCTGCGCGGCATGCAGGGCATCCGCGGTTACCTGCCCGCGGTCATCGGGTCGGTCGGCCAGCGCGAGATGAAGCGGTTCGAGCCGCGGCTCGGCAGCGTCTCGACGGGGCTCGTCGGGGCGGGCGGCTCGGCGGACGAGCAGGCGCGCGCGGTGAGTTGAGCCGTCGCGCACGCGGGAACGGCAGAGGCCCCCGGCGTCCCGGGGGCCTCCTCGCACGAGCTACACGTCAGGCGTCGTAGTCCCGGTCGAACTTGTCCCGCTGCTCCTGCGCGGCGTCCTGCGCCTGGTCCGGAGCCTGCGAGGACCGCTCACTGGCCTCGTCACGGGCCTGCGAGGCGCGGTCGCGCGCCTGGTCGCCCTTGTCGCCCATGGAGCTCTTGGCCTTGTCGGCGAGGTCCTGAGCCTTGTCCTGGAACTGGTCCTTGATGCCCATGCGGTTCTCCCGTTTCTGGGTGAGGGGGATGGGGCCTCGACCAGATTTACACGGGCGGACATTTCGCGCATTTCGATCATGTGAGGCGCATGTGAGGCCCTGCGTACGGGCCTTCACGGGCGGGGCGGAAGCGGCGGCCGCCTGCGGTCCGGCACGTCCGAGTGGTCCGGGGGCGCGGCCGCCGGATTCCGCTCCAGGAGGTCGAGGGCGAGCTGCACCGCGTCGTCGAGCTGCGCGTGCCGCCCCTCCGCCCAGTCCAGCGGGGTGCGCAGGATGTCGAGGTCGGGGCTGACGCCGTGGTTCTCCACGCCCCAGCCGTACGCGTCGAACCACCCCGCGTTCATCGGCACCGTGATCACCGTGCCGTCGCCGAGCGAGTGCCGCCCGGTCATGCCGACCACGCCGCCCCACGTGCGCTGCCCCACGACGGGCCCGAGCCCGAGCAGCTTGAAGGCCGCCGTGATCATGTCGCCGTCGGAGGAGGTCGCCTCGTCGGCGAGCGCGACCACGGGCCCCCGGGGCGAGTTCGAGGCGTACGACACCGGCTGGGCGTTGCGCGTCAGGTCCCAGCCGAGGATCCGGCGCGTCAGCTTCTCGATGACCAGCTCACTGATGTGACCGCCCGCGTTGCCGCGCACGTCCACGATGAGCGCGGGCCGCGACACCTCAAGGCGCAGGTCCCGGTTGAACTGGGCCCACCCCGAGCCACCCATGTCGGGGATGTGCAGATATCCGCACTTGCCGCCGCTCAACTCCCGGACGACGTCCCGGCGTTTGGCCACCCAGTCCTGGTAGCGCAGGGGGCGTTCGTTGATGAGGGGGACGATCGCGACCCGGCGCGCCCGGCCCTCGCCCTCGGGTTCGAAGGTCAGCTCGACCGTGGTGCCGCCCGCCGCCGAGAGCAGGGGGTAGGGGCCGGTGACCGGGTCGACGGGGCGGCCGTCGATGTGCGTGAGGACCGCGCCCTCCCGGATGCCCGCGCCGGCCAGCGGCGAGCGTGCCTTGGAGTCGGAGGAGTCGCCGGGCAGGATCCGCTTGACCATCCAGCCGTCGTCCCTGCGCACGAGGTTGGCGCCGAGCAGGCCCATGGCGCGCTGGTAGTGCGGGGGGCCTTCGTTGCGGCGGGCGGGGGAGACGTACGCGTGGGAGGTGCCCAGTTCGCCGAGGACCTCGCGGAGCAGGTCCGCGAACTCGTCCGGGGAGGCGACCCGTTCGACCAGCGGCCGGTACTGCGCGAGCACGCCGTCCCAGTCGACGCCGGACATCTCGGGGTCCCAGAAGTAGGCGCGGATGATCCGGCCCGCCTCCTCGTAGGCCTGGCGCCACTCGGCGGCCGGGTCGACCTCGTGCAGGATGCGGCGCAGGTCGATCCAGACGGTGGTGTCGCCGTCGCCGACCTCGGTGGAGGGCACGGCGGTCAGGTCGCCCTCGTCGACGACCACGAGCCGCGATCCGTCGCCGCTGAGCGCGAACCAGTCGAGGTGGTCGACGAGCTGGGACTTCTTGGCCTTGGTGATGTTGAAGTACTCAAGAGTGGGGCGGCCGGACATGTCGGCGGGGTTCACGAAGGTCTCGCCGAGGGCGCCCGAGATCGGCCAGCGCAGCCAGACCAGGCCGCCGCCGCTGACGGGGTGCAGCGCCGAGTACTTCGACGCGGAGACGGGGAACGGCGTGACCCGTGCCTCCAGGCCCTCGATCTCCACCATGGTGGTGCCGTCGCCCCCGCTGCCCTCGGCCGGGTCGAGGCCGCCCGCTGCGGGCCGCCCGTCGGGCAGCAGGGCGAACGGGGACGGGGTCGCCGACGACAGCGGTACGAGGTAGGGGCGGCAGCCGAGCGGGAAGGACAGGTCGCCGGTGTGCACGTCGTAGACCGGGTCGAAGCCGCGCCAGGAGAGGAAGGCGAGATAGCGGCCGTCGCGGGTGAAGACGGGGTTCTCGTCCTCGAAGCGGCCGTTGGTGACGTCGATGATCGCGCGCATGCCGGGGCCCGCGATCCGGGCCAGCTTGATCTGGCGCAGGGAGCGGCCGATGCCGGGGTGCGACCAGGTGAGCCAGCAGCCGTCGGGCGAGAAGGCCAGGTCGCGGACGGGCCCGTTGATGGAGCGGATCAGCTCGGTGACCTCGCCGTCGGACTCCTCGGTGACGTCGAGGAGGAGCAGGCGGCCGTCGTTGGAGGCGATGGCGAGGCGCTCGCCGTCGCGGTCGGCCACCAGTTCCTGCACGCGGCCGAGCTGCCCGCTCGCCAGCCTGCGGGGGTCGCGGGCGCCGCTGGCCCGGGGCAGGTAGGCGATCTCGACGGCGTCCTCGCCGTCGGCGTCGGTGACGTAGGCGACCTGTCCGCCCTTGCCGAGCATCTCGGGCAGCCGGACGCGCACGCCGGGGGTGTCGGTGATGGTGCGGGCGGGGCCGTCGCGGTGGGTGAGCCAGTAGAGGGAGCCGCGGACGACGACGGCGCTGGCCCGGCCCGTGGTGTCCACGGAGAGCGCGTCGAGGTGCTGGGAGGCCGGCACCTGGTAGATCCGCCGTCCGGCGCGCGGCCCGCCGAGCCGCACGTCGAGCCTGCGGGGCACGGAGTCCGCCGCGAGGTCGTCGACCAGCCAGATGTCGCCGGCGCACTGGTAGACGACGCGCGTGCCGTCGCTGGACGCGTGGCGGGCGTAGAACGTGTCGTGGTCGGTGTGGCGGCGCAGGTCGGAGCCGTCGGGCAGGCAGGAGTAGAGGTTGCCGACGCCCTCGTGGTCGGAGAGGAACGCGATGCGTCCCGCGACGAACATGGGGGAGTCGAGGTGTCCGTCGAGATCGGCGAGGATCTGCTCGCCGTGGACCCACAGGCGGCCGGTCGCGCCGCCCCGGTACCGCTTCCAGGCGGCGGGTTCGTGCGGCGGCTTGCCCGTCAGGAGCAGGGTCTTGCGGTCGCTGTCGCCGTCGGCGAGGGAGTCGGTGATCGCGATGTCCCAGACCGGGCCCCAGGGCAGCTTGCCGCCGGGGGAGCCGTCGGTGGGGACGCTGTAGGCCCAGCAGAAGTACGAGAACGGCTGGCCGTGCGAGGAGACGGCGAGGATGTCGCCGTCGGGGGACCAGCCGCAGACCCGGGTGTCGGTGCTGCCCCAGTACGTCAGGCGGCGGGCGGGCCCGCCGTCCACGGGTGCGAGGTGGATCTCCGGGTCGAGGCTGCGCCAGGTCGTGTACGCGATGTGGCGCCCGTCGGGCGAGAAGCGGGGGTGGCTCACCTTCGTACGGTCGACGGTGAGCCGCCAGGCCCGGTCGGCGGGGGAGCCCTCGGGGGTGAGGGGCGCCACCCACAGGTCGTCCTCGGCCGCGAAACAGAGGCGGTCGCCGCTGAGGTGCGGAAAACGCAGGTAGGCGTGGTCGTCCTGGGGGTCTTCGCGCTCGTCGGTCACCTCACCATGCTTTTCCGCTCGGGAGGCGGCGGCAACTTGTGCCGGGGGTGAATGGCGGTGCGGGGCACGGGTACTCGGCGAGGTGACGCAGGACACGTACGAAACGGTTTCGTTTCGCTCGATGGGGGGCGTACAGTCATGGCGTACGAAACCGTTTCGTTCCGCGTGAAGAGTTCGCGTGAAGAGTTCGCGTGACGTGTTCGCGTGACGTGATCGCGTGACGAGTTCGAGTGGCGAGCAGGAGGTGACGATCGTGGCGGAGACCGCGACAACGACGCGGCGCACCAGGATCACGCCCGAGCGCGAGGCCGAGCTGTACGAGGCCGTGCTCGACCTGCTCCGCGAGGTCGGTTACGACGCCCTCACCATGGACGCCGTCGCCGCCCGCACCCGGTCCAGCAAGGCGACCCTCTACCGCCAGTGGGGGAGCAAGCCCGAGCTGATCGCCAAGGCGCTGCGGCACAACAAGCCGGCGTCCCTCGCGGACATCGACACCGGGTCGCTGCGCGGCGACCTGAACGAGATGGTCTCCCGCTCGGACGACTGCCAGATGGAGAAGGACGCCGCGCTGATGCGGGGCCTCTTCCATGCCATCCACGACAACCCCGAACTCCACCAGGCGTTGCGCAACCTGCTCATTGAGCCGGAGCTCACCGGCCTGAACGACCTGCTGCGCAGGGCCGTGGAGCGCGGCGAGGTCGCCGCGGACAATCCGGCGCTGGAGTACGTCGTCCACATGATGGTCGGCGGTTTCGTCGCCCGGGACCTCATCGAGGACCGCCCGGTGGACCGCGAGTTCCTCGCCTCGTACATCGATGCCGTGATCCTCCCCGCCCTCGGCATCTGACCGACCTGCCCCCCTGTTCCTGACGCGCACCGCTCACGTCGTCGGGCTGATCTCCCCTGCCCAATCCGGACCACACGACCTGACCGGGAGTACGCCCCCGTGGCCACTTTCCTCTACAAACTCGGCAAACTCGCCTTCAGGCGACGCCATTTCGTCGCCCTCATATGGGTGGCGCTCCTGACGCTCGCCGGAGTCGGCGCCGCGTCCGCGCCCACCGCCGCGTCCAGCAGCTTCTCCATACCCGGCACGGAGGCCCAGAAGGCCTTCGACCTGCTGGAGAAGCGGGCCCCCGAAGCCAGCGCCGACGGGGCGAGCGCCCGCGTCGTCTTCAAGGCGCCGGACGGCGAGAAGGTCACCGACAAGGCCAACAAGGCCGAGATCGAGAAGACCGTCGCCGCCGTCAAGGCGGGCTCGGACCAGGTGGCCCGCGCCGACAGCCCCTTCGTGGCCAAGACGGTCAGCAAGGACGGCTCCACGGCGTACGCCTCCGTCTCGTACAAGGTCACCTCCATGGAGCTGACCGACGACGACCGTGATGCGTTGGAGAAGACAACCGACAAGGCGCGGGATTCGGGGCTCACGGTCGAGGTCGGCGGTGACGCGCTGCAGGCCATGCCCGAGACCGGCTCCACCGAGATCATCGGCATCGCGGTCGCGGCGGTCGTCCTCGTCATCACCTTCGGCTCGCTGATCGCGGCCGGACTGCCGCTGATCACCGCGCTGATCGGCGTGGGCATCGGCGTCTCGTCGATCACCGCGCTCGCCAACGCCCTCGACCTCGGCACCACCACGTCGACGCTCGCCATGATGATCGGCCTCGCGGTCGGCATCGACTACGCGCTCTTCATCGTCTCGCGCTACCGCGGCGAACTCGCCGACGGACGCGACCGCGAGGAGGCGGCGGGACGGGCCGTCGGCACCGCGGGCTCCGCGGTCGTCTTCGCCGGACTCACCGTGGTCATCGCGCTGGTCGGCCTCGCCGTCGTCAACATCCCGATGCTCACCAAGATGGGCTTCGCCGCGGCCGGCACGGTCGTCATCGCCGTCCTCATCGCGCTCACCCTCATCCCGGCGCTGCTCGGGTACGCGGGCAAGCGGGTGCTGCCCATGGGCGAGAAGAGCAAGCTGTTCGGCGGGGGCAGGAAGAAGGCCGCCGACGCCGGGGCCGCCGGTGAGCCGAAGCAGAACATGGGCACCCGCTGGGCCCGCTTCGTGGTCCGCCGCCCCGTCGCCGTGCTGCTCGTCGGCATCGTGGGCCTCGGCGCCGCGGCCATCCCGGTCTCGAAGCTGGAGCTCGGCCTGCCGGACGACGGCGCCCAGCCGACGTCCACGACGCAGCGCAAGGCGTACGACCTGGTCTCGGAGGGCTTCGGGCCCGGCTTCAACGGCCCGCTGATGGTCGTGGGCGACCTCAAGGGCGCCGACGACCCGAAGGCCGCGGCCGGTGAGATCACCAAGACGATGTCCAAGCTCGACGACGTCCTGACCGTCGCGCCGCCGATGCTCAACAAGGACAAGGACACCGCGATCATCAGCGTCGTCCCGTCCTCCAAGCCCAGCGGCCTGGAGACCGAGGACCTGGTGCACTCGATCCGGGACACCGGCGCGCAGATCAAGTCCGACTCGGGCGCCGACATCATGGTCACCGGCACCACGGCCATGAACATCGACGTCTCGCAGAAGCTCAACGACGCCCTGCTGCCCTACCTGGCGCTGGTCGTGGGCCTCGCGTTCCTGCTCCTGATCGTCGTCTTCCGCTCGATCCTGGTCCCGCTCAAGGCGGCCCTCGGCTTCCTGCTCTCGGTCCTCGCGGCCCTCGGCGCGGTCGTCGCGGTCTTCCAGTGGGGCTGGCTCGGCTCGCTCTTCGGCGTCGAGCAGACCGGACCGATCATGTCGATGATGCCGATCTTCATGGTGGGCGTCGTCTTCGGCCTCGCGATGGACTACGAGGTCTTCCTCGTGACCCGCATGCGGGAGGCGTACGTCCACGGGGAGCGGCCAGGACAGGCGATCGTGACCGGGTTCCGGCACGGGGCCCGGGTGGTCTCGGCGGCGGCCGTCATCATGATCGCGGTCTTCGCCGGCTTCATCGGCTCGTCCGAGCAGATGGTGAAGATGATCGGCTTCGGCCTGGCCATCGCCGTCTTCTTCGACGCCTTCGTGGTCCGCATGGCGCTGGTGCCCGCGGTCCTCGCGCTGCTCGGCAAGAAGGCGTGGTGGCTGCCGAAGTGGCTGGACCGCGCGCTGCCGAACGTCGACGTCGAGGGAGAGGGCCTGCGCACGGCGGCGGAGAAGGGCGCGGACGCCGAGCGCGAGCTGGCTCGCGTCTGATCCGCTGATCCGCTGGGCCGCGCAGGGCTCAGTGGGTGATGGGAGTGGCGGCCGTGTGTGTGCGGCGCAGGAAGCGGATCAGCGCCGATGCGTCGAACTGCACGACCGTCACCCCGTCCGGGTCGTGGAACTCCACGACCGTCTGGACCCGCCCGCACGGCCATACGTGGACGTTGCCGGAGGTCGCGGGCGCCCGGAGGCCCCGTTCCAGGAGCTGCCGGGAGAAGACCCGATGGGGAGAGCCGGGGAGGCCGATCCGCACAGCGTGCGGGTCGGCCTCCGCGTCGTAGTGGAGGATGACGGGGACGGCGCGGTGGCCCTCGGAGGAGTCCGTGACGAGGTGGGCGCGTGCGTACTGCTCGACTGCGGACATCGCTGAACTCCTCATCCTTACGGACACTTCCTCACCAATGTCCCATATGTACGACAATCCGTTGCGGAGGGGACCGGCGGTCGGCGTAGTCGAATCGGGACCGACGCGCTCTTGCAAGCCGTTTGCAACAGGGCACTATCATTGAACGGTTCACGAGCCGTCCGCCCTGCCCAGGGCCCCTGCCCAGGAGCGCGCGCATGCATGTCCCCGACGGGTTCATCAACGTCCCGGTATCGGCGGCCGCCGGGGTCGTCGCGGCCGGCGCCGTCGCCGTCAGCCTCAAGGGCGCCCGGCGCGAGCTCGACGAGAGGACCGCGCCGCTCGCCGGTCTCGTCGCCGCCTTCATCTTCGCCGTGCAGATGCTGAACTTCCCCGTCGCGGCGGGCACCAGCGGGCACCT